>CAYPDY010000029.1:0-3905 GCA_964409515.1 uncultured Dehalococcoidia bacterium | reverse complement strand
GAAAGCCGCCCGGAAGAAGTCCGACACCAGGGGTGCGATCTTGCCCTCGAAACCCCACCAGAAATGGTCGGCCCCGAAGACGACCTCGCACTTCGCGGGCGGCGCGGCCTCGCCGGCCAGGCGCTTCACCTTGTGCGGCGAGATGAAGCTGTCCTCGCTGCCGCAGATGAACAGCTTGGGGATCCCGCAGCTCTTCATCCCCTGCCAGTCGGCGTCATCCAGAAAAGGCGACACCAGGGCCAGCGCCCCGACCCTCGTCTCCCGCAGCGCCACAGGAGCAGCCACCTTGGTCCCGAACGAATATCCCGCCAGCCCCAGGCGGCCCCGGTCTACGCCCTGGCTCGACTGCAGGAAGTCCAGGGCTCCCCTGACATCATCCTGCTCCCCGATGCCTTCCTCGTGGCTGCCCTCGCTCCGGCCGACCCCGCGGAAGTTGAACCGCAGGGTGGCGACCGACACCTGCGCCAGGGCCTGGCATATCACCGCCACCACGTTGTTGTGCATGTCACCGCCGTAAAGCGGATGCGGGTGGCAGACCACCACTGCCGGCACAGGCGCCTCGCCCTTCGGTCTCTCGAGTACGCCTTCCAGCACAATCCCCGACGCGCGAAACCTCACCTGGCTCTGGACCGTCCTACCACTATCGCCCATGGCCGCGCTGTTCTCTCTTCCTGGCGCTCCCAGACCGAGGGCGACCGCGCCACCGCCCGGGGCCGCCGCACTGGCCTCCTCGCCTCACGAGAGTATCTCCTCCAGCGCCACCCCTGCCTCAGCGAACCGGAAGCCATACCCCATCTGCAGCAATCGACCCGGCACGGCCTTCTGTCCTACGAGCAGCATGTCGGCCATCTCCCCCAGCGCCAGCCGCAGCAGCCACCCGGGTGCCGGCACCAACGCCGGACGGCCCATCCGCTGTCCCAGCGTCCGGGCAAAGTCAGCGTTAGTCACCGGATGGGGCGCCGTGAAGTTAAAGGGGCCGCTGGCCTTCTCGTTCTCCATCAGGAAGCGCATCGCCCCCACCTCATCAGCCAGGTGGATCCACGGCAGCCACTGCCGGCCGCTCCCCAGGCGGCCGCCCGCGAACAGGCGAAAAGGCAGCATCATCCGGGGCAGCGCCCCGCCGTTCGAGGTCAAGACGATCCCGGTGCGGACCAGCGCCCGCCGCACTCCCATGGATTCGACCGCGGCCGTGGCGGCCTCCCATTCCACAGCCAGACGCGCCAGGTAGTCCTGCCCCGGGGGTGCGTTCTCCAAGACTTCGTCTTCGCCGCACGGCCCGTAGTACCCTACCCCCGAGGCCTGCACCACGACCGCTGGTTTGGCCCTGGCCGCGGCGATCGCTTCCAGCACCGCGCGTCCCGCGTCGAGCCGGCTGCCTCTTATCCGGCGCTTGCGCTCCGCGGTCCAGCGCCCCGCCGCTATGCCTTCCCCGGCCAGGTTGACCACAGCCCAGGCACCGTCAACCAGCTCGCCCCAGCCCTGTGCGGTGCGCGCATCCCACCGCTCCACCCTCACACCGGCCGGCAGCCCTCCGGCCCGCTCCGGACTGCGGCTCAGCACCACCACCTCGTACCCATCCCCGGCCAGCCCGGCGCTCAACGCCCGCCCGATCAGCCCGGTGCCTCCCGTAATCAGAACCCGCTTTGCCATGTCATTCTCCGCCGGCAACTTGCTCGCCGCCGGCTACTTCTTCCCCTTCCACCACTCCCTGATCCGGGCCTTGATATCCTTCTCGAAACCCAGGTCGCCGGGGTGATAGTACACCCTGTCCCGCAGCGCATCCGGCAGGTTCTGCTGCTCCACGAAGTGTCCCTCGTAGCTGTGGGCGTACTTGTACCCCTGTCCGTACCCGACGTCCCGCATCAGGGATGTCTCCGGGTTGCGCAGGTGCAGCGGCACCGGCTGGTACCCGGTCCGCCTGATGTCCTCCTGAACCCCGGAGAAGGCCCGGTACAGGGAGTTGCTCTTGGGCGCGGTGGCCAGGTAGACCACCGCCTCGGCCAGGGCCAGGTTCCCTTCCGGCATGCCGACGAAATGCACCGCCTGCTGCGCCGCGACGGCTACCTGCAGCGCCCGCGGATCGGCCAGGCCCACGTCCTCGGAGGCAAACCGGATCAGCCTCCGCACAATAAAGAGAGGGTCCTCCCCGGCCTCCAGCATCCGCCCCAACCAGTACAGGGCCGCGTCCGGGTCGGAGCCCCGGAGCGACTTGTGCAGGGCGGATATCTGGTTGTAGTGCTCCTCGCCGGCCCGGTCATACTGCAGAGCCCGGTGCTGCAGCGCATCCTCAATCGTGGCCAGGGTGATACGCCTCTTCCCATCCCCGTCGGGCCTGGTGGTCATGGCCGCCAGCTCCAGGGCGTTCAGGGCGATCCGGGCGTCCCCGTTCGCCATTGCCAGCAGGTGGTTCGCCGCCTTGTCATCCAGCTCCACCATCAGCCCGGCCAGGCCCCGCTCGGAGTCCTCCAGCGCCCGCCGGACCAGTATGCCCACCTGTTCGCCCGTCAACGCGTTCAGGGTGAAGACCCGGCAGCGCGAGAGCAGCGGTGCGATGACCTCGAACGACGGGTTCTCCGTTGTGGCGCCGATCAGGGTGATGGTGCCGTCCTCCACATACGGCAGCATGGCATCCTGCTGGGCCTTGTTGAAACGATGGATTTCGTCAATGAACAGGACGGTCCTCTGCTGGTTCATTCCGCGCCGGCTCTTCGCCTCTTCGACGACGCGGCGCAGGTCGGCCACGCCGGAGTTGACGGCCGACACCGGGCTGAAGTGCGACCTGGTGATGGCCGCGATGACATTGGCCAGCGTGGTCTTGCCGCTGCCCGGCGGCCCCCAGAGGATCATGGATGAAAGCTGGTCGGCATCGATGCTCTTGCGGAGCACGCGGCCCTCACCCACCAGGTGCTCCTGTCCGACGAACTCGGCCAGGGCCCGCGGCCGCATCCTGGCCGCCAGCGGCGCTTCCTGCCTCAACAGAGTCTCGCGCTGATGCTCAAAGAGGTCCATTGTCTACGCTACGGGTGCCGGCCCAGGCGTCTCACCTTGTCCAGCTCGACGTTCGCCCGGGCGAACACCAGTTCCCGGTCGTCCCGCACCCTGCGGCCAGTCTGCCTGGCTTTCGCCCAATCATCGATGGAAGCCAGAATCTCATAGCTGACCGCTCCCCGGGCATCGGCCACCGGCACTCTCTCCAGTGGTATCCCCAGCTTCCTCAATCCGTTCTCGAAGGCCGAATCCCGCGACGGGTCCCACACCCTCCACCCGCCCAGGTACACCTCACACTGAACGTGGTCCTGCACCGGGGGCAGGTCGCCGAACTGGGCCGCCACACTCTTGTTCTGCTGCATCACCTGTTTCAGCAGCCGGCGTTCCGCCTTGATCTTGAATATGCGGTACCTGGCCGGGATCGACAGCGTCCGCGACATGGCCACCAGCAGGTTGGTCTTTCCGCTGCACATGCCCCAGCCCTTGGCCAGGGTGGCGGAGGCCTTCACGTCCCAGTCCTCCAGCCCGTAGGGGAGCTCCCGGACGAACTCGTATACCCTCTGGAACCTCTCCTGGTTGTCGCCGCAACCCCGGGCCAGCCGCGCGGCCCGGTCGCGGATAGCGCCGCAGGTATCGAAGTCACACAGCTGGGTGGCCCGCAGGAACTCCTCAATCCGCTCCATGACTCTGATTATGACCAGTTCGGACGCAATTGTCACGGTCTGTGGGGCGGCTCTTCTGAGAGAAACGACGCCTAGCTCTTCGGACGAACCGAGTCGACGCGTCAACGCGAAGGGACCGAGTCGACGCGTCAACGCGAAGGGACCGCGTTGACGGTACCGCAGTGGGGGCACCTGATGCTGTCGGCCCGGTAGTTGGGCGGCACCCTGATCTTCGTGCCGCACTGGCAGTTCACC
>CAYPDY010000028.1:5606-22284 GCA_964409515.1 uncultured Dehalococcoidia bacterium | reverse complement strand
CTTCGTGGACCTGACCAAGACCCTGCAGGACGACATCATCGCCAGGACGGAGCAGTCACTGCAGTAAGCAGCAGTCCAACTCGTGGTTGGCGCGGTCCAACGGAGTTGGAGCGGATCCATAGTCTGACAAGCGGCACGTCGGGCCCACCCTTGCGGTGGGCCCGATGGTATTCCGGCAGTCAGGCGGGTGGAGGGTGGCGCAGCCTGCGCCGCCGCAGGAGGGCGGCGCAGCCCGCGAGAACCAGGGCCGGCGGCAGCACCTTCTGGAGAGGGGTGGCGGTCATGAACAGTCTGGTCAGCCAGACGACCGGCGTGAGGCCGGCCCGCACCACGGTCCTGAGCCAGTCGTGGCGCTCGATGAACCTGGCGACCGGGGGGCTGCAGCGATAGTAGGTCGACACGAAGATGCGGCCCGCCGGCGTGACCATGAGGTAGTCGTCCCGGAAGTCGCGCAGTACCTGTATCTCCTCGCTCATGGGAGTGCCCCAGGCGGCGGTGGCGATGAAACAGCGGAAGTCCTTAACGGTATAGGTTGCGCTCACCCCCGACCGGGCCTCGGCATCGGCGGCGGCGATGGTCAGACCCTCGGACGTGGAGGTGGCCTTGGCCGAAATGTTGAGAGTGCCGGCTGTCAGGGTGCCGGTGTCGTCCCCCGGTTCGCCGTAGGACCCATCGGCGTTGCCGTCGAACATCATATCCGGCGCGCTGCAGCTCATGGTGACGGTCACGTTGTCGACGGGCACCAGGTTTCCGTTGATGTCGCAGGCGGTCACGGTGACGATGAAGGACACGGTGGACTGCTTAGAGTAGCCGTCGGAGGTCACCGTGTAGTGGTCTATGTTGGCGGCATCGGCGGTGATGGTAAAGGGACTGCTGGTCCCGGTTCTGAGGAGATCGTCGGCGGCCGTGATGGCGATCTGGGCGGAGAAGGCCTCCCTGACGGCGACGTCGAAAACGCCGGAGGACAGGGCCCTGACGTTGTCTCCGGGCTCACCGAAGGCGCCGTTGCCGTTGCCGTCGAAGAGCGTGGTGCCTGAGCTGGAGGTCAGGGTGACGGGGGTGGAGCTGTCCGCGGTGACGATGTTGCCGAAGCGGTCGCAGGCGGCCACGGTGACGGCAAAGGAGGCCCCCGCGGCCTGGCGGTAGGACGCCGATGTGACGGCGTAGTGGTCCACGCCGGAGGCGGTGATGTCGATGGGGCTGCTGGTGCCGGTGCGGGCGGCGCCGTCAGCGGCGGTGATGATGATGGCTGTCTGGGCGGTGCCGTCTGCGCAGGCGATGGCAAAGGCGCCGGAGGAAAGCACCGCTACGTCGTCGCCGGGCTCGCCGAAGACACCGTTGCCGCTGCCGTCGAAAAACAGTGTGCTCGAGGTGGAGGTCAGGAAGACGGGGGTGGTGTTGTCGCTGCTGACGATATTGCCGAAGGAATCGAAGGCGGTGACCGTCAGCACGAAGACGTCACCGGCGGTGTAGCCGGAAGACGCCGACGTGACCGTGTAGTGGTCTATGGCGCCCGCGGCGGTGGTAGTGTAGGCGCCGCTGGTGCCGGTCCTGCCGGCGGGATCGGTGGCGGTGATGGTGGCCAGGGCGCCGGAGGTGGTGTCTTTGGCCGTGACGTCGAAAGCCCCGGATGACAGCGCCGTGGCGTTGTCGGCCGGCTCGCCGAAGAGGCCGTTGCCATCGGCGTCGAAAAGCAGGGTGCCCGAGGTGGAGGTCAGGGTTACCAGCGTGTCATTGTCGGTGCTGACCACGTTGCCGAAGGAATCGCAGGCGGTGACCGTGACCGTGAACGGATCCCCGGCCGCGTGCGTGTAGCTCGCCGATGTCACCGTGTAGTGATCTATGGCGGAGGCGCCCACGGCCCAGACCGAGGTGGCGGTCAGGGTGGCAGTGGCGGCATCGGTGACGGTGATGGTGTGGGAGCCCGAGGTGCGCAGGGTGGCGGCGAACGGATGGACGCCGTGGTCCGCGGGCGCGAAGGCATGGGCGGGGGGGAGGGTGGCGGCAGGGTCGGAGGAAGCGAAGAGGACGGTGCCGGCGTAGTCGGCAGCGGTGTTGGCATACGGGTCCCGCGCGGTGACGGTGAAGGCCAGGGGTGAGTCGGCCTGGGCGGAGCCGGTGGCCGGCGTCAGTTGCAGGGCGTCGGGCGCGGCCGGGCTGGTGGTCAGGTCGAGATCGTAGGCGGCGCTGCCGGCGGAGCCGATGGCGCCGTCGGAGACGTCAACACTGGCCGTTTCGGCGGCATAGGCGATGAGGGTAGCCGCGCCGGCATTGGAGATGCCGCCGGCAAAGGTCACGGGCGTGGCATCGCCGATGGTGATGTCCTCGACAGTCGGCGACTGTCCTCCGGGGGCGGCCCCCGGGCCGGAAAAGGTCAGCTCCTTCGGGCCCGAGTAGGAGTCAGCGGTATTGCCATAAGAGTCCCGGGCGGTGACAGTAAGGTCATTGCCGGCGCCGGCGATCATGCTGCCCGTGCCGGTTACCTCGAGCCTGGCCGGGGAAGCGGGGTTGACGGTCAGGTCGAGATCGTACGCGGCGTTGCCGGAGGAGCCGATAGCGCCGTCGGAAACGTCAACGGTGGTGGTCTCGGCGGCGTAGGCGATAAGGGTGACCACGCCGGCGTTGGACACACCGGCGGCGAAGGTCACCGCCGTGGAGCTCCCCGTGTTGATGTCTTCCACGGTGGGCGCCTGCCCGCCGGGGGAGCCGTGGGGGCCGGAGAAGACCAGGTTCTGCGGCCCCGAGTAGGAAGAGGCGACGTTGCCGTAGGTATCCCTGGCAGTGACGGTGAGCTCATTGCCGGCGCCCGCGGTCATCGCGGGGGAGCCGGTCACCTCCAGCCTGGCGGCGGAGGCGGCGCCGACGGACCAGGTCCCGGTGGCGGTCAGGGAGGCATTGTCGGTCACCGTCACCGTCTGGCTGCCCGAGGTGCGCAGGGTGAGGGCCCCGGTGAAGGTGTGGCTCCCGTTGTCGCTGGCCGGTATGAAGGTGTAGTCTGCGGGCAGAGTGGCGGCGGCGTCCGTCGAGGTGAAATGAATGGTGCCGTTGTAGCCGGTGTCGACGCTGTCACCGGCGAGGCGGGCCGTAACGGCTATGGTGAAGGCCGCGCCCGCCGTGGTGGTCCCGCCGGCCGGCGTCAGTTCCAGCCGTGCCACCTGGGAGATGACCGGCCTCGTGTAGAGGGTCAGGACAGCCGCCAGGGCCAGTGCCACCAGCAGCAGTGCGACACCAATCCTCTTCGACATAACAGCTCTCTGCGACCAATGGCCAGAGCGAAGTATACCATGAGGCCGCAAACTGCGGGCGCAAACTGCGGGCGCAAAGCCGGAGGAGCGAGGGCCGGCCCCGGTCTACCCGGCGGCGGGGCGCTGCGCCGGCCCGGCCTCGATGGTGAAGCGGAAGGTCGCGCCTTGTCCCGGCTCCGACTCGACCCAGATGCGGCCGCCGTGGGCTTCCACCAGCCTCCGGCACACCAGCAGGCCCAGCCCGGCCCCTTTGGTGTGGTTCAGCACGGGGTCGCCCAGCTGCTGGAAGGGCTTGAACAGCCGGCCCTGGTCCTCTTTGGATATGCCGGGGCCCCGGTCGGTGATGGAGACCACCAGGAGGCCCGCTTCGTGTCTGGCGGACACCGTGATTTCGGTGTCCTTCGGCGAGTACTTCACGCTGTTCTCCAGGAGGTTGTGCAGTACCCGCTCCAGCCTGAGCTGATCGGCGGACACCGGGGGCAGCTTCGCCGGCAGGTCCACCACGAACCGGTGTTTGGGTGACTGGCGCTCGACGCTCCTCACCACCTTGTGCACCGTCTTCGCCAGGTTGACCGGCTCCATGTGCAGGAAGAGGCGGTTGGCCTGGGCGCGGGAGAGCTCGAGCAGGTTGCCGACCAGGTGGGACAGCTGTTCCGCCTCCTCAGCGGCGTCCTCCAGAAGCTGGTTGGTTTCCCTGGGCGACAGGCGGGGCCCCTCGGAGATGGCGGTGTGCAGGGCCCCTATGATGACGGTCAGCGGGCTGCGCAGCTCGTGCGAGACCAGGCCGATGAACTCGTCCTTCATTTCGTCTATCTTCCGGCGGTCGGCGATGTCGCGCAAGTAGACGATGGTCTGGATACCGGCCGCTCCCGTTTCGGGCAGCCGCACCATCTTGACCGACACCGGCAGCGGCAGGCCGTCACGACGGATGACCTCCGTATCCACCTCCATGACTTCACCCCTGGTGAGGCGGGAGCGGTACTCTGACTCGGCCGCCAGGTCTTTGGGGGTCATCAAGTGCCTCGCCTGCTGGCCCTGCAGCGAGTCCCTGTCGTACCCCAGCATCCGGCAGAGACCGGGGTTGCAGTCGGTGATTATGCCGTGCCTGTCGATTGACATGACGCCATCGGGGGAGGCCTCCACCAGGGTGCGGTACTTCTGCTCGGAAATGCGCAGGGCATCCTGCATGAGCTTCCTCTGGCTGATATCCCTGGTTACGCCGAGCAGCCCGACCGGTGCTCCCCGGTCATCACGGATGAAGGTCACCTGCTCCTCGGCCCAGAACGTGGAGCCGTCTTTGCGCCGCATCTCCACTTCCAGTATCCAGTGACCGGGCTGGAGTTCCGGCTGCTGGCCCTGCGCCGCCTGGCGTTCGGCCAGGACCTTCAGGCCCCGCTCCAGGGAATCCGGCGTCAGGAGGTCCACCACGGTGAGCCGGGCCAGCTCCTCAGGGGAGTAGCCGACCAGCTGCTTGGCGGACGGGCTCATGTAGGTTATCTCCGGTCCCAGGCTGGTGGTCCAGATGACGTCGGTGATGTTCTCGGCCAGCAGCCGGTAGCGCTTCTCGCTATCCCTCAGCGCCAGGTCCATGCGCCTTCTCTCCAGGGTGTTGGAGAACATCTCGGCGACCAGCCTCAAGGCTGTCGCGGTTTCACTGTCCCACGTCTTGCCGCTGTCAATGGAGCCCAGGCCGAGGAAACCGATGGCGTTGCCCTCCTGGACCATGGGGACCGCCATCACCGACTCGACCCCCTGGCTTTCGAAGAGGGCCGCCTCCCCCCCTGCCGTTGCCGGCAGGTCTGCGGCCTGGGCCACCTGAACGGAATGCCCCTGCTTGACTTCGTTCGTCAGCCAGTGGATGCTGTCGTTGGCTATGTGATCCAGCTGGCCCTTGAGCGGACGGCTGCGCTCGGAGCACCATTCGTGTTCCAGCGTCATGGTGGCCCCGTCCGGGCTGAAGGTGTATATGTAGCTGCGGTCCACCCCGGTGAACCAGGCGATCGCCGCCAGCGCATTGTGGATTCCGGCATCCATGCTCTCCGTCGGCAGGCTGATGAAGGCCGTCGAGATCTCGCTGATAAGGACTTCCAGCTGGAGGCGGCGTTCCCGCTCCATCTCCGCGGTACGGCGGTCGGTGACGTCACGGGCCACGCCGACGAGGCCGGTGACTTCGCCGGCGGCATCACGCAGGAAGTCGACCCGGACCTCCGCCCACACCGTCCCGCCGTTCTTTCTGGTCAGCTCCAGGGTGACCGTACGCTGGGAAGAGGACAGCCCGGCCCCCGTCCTGGCCCGGGAGAGCAGCTTCCGATAGCCTTCCAGCACGGTCTCTCTGGAACCTGGCGCCAGCCAGCTGTCGAGGTCCAGGGCGCAGGTCTCTTCGAGACTGTATCCGGTCAGCTGGGCAGCCGAGGGGCTGATATAGGTCGGCTTCATGTTCAGGTCCGCGGTGAATATCACGTCCGAGGTATTCTCCGCCAGCAGGCGGTAGCGCCGTTCGCTCTCCTCCAGGTCCTGCTCCATGCGCCGGCGGGCGGTGATGTCGCGGAAATTGAAGACCAGTCCCTTCACCCTGGGGTCGCCCAGGAGGTTCCTGCCCGAGGCCTCCAGAGCATGCCAGGAGCCGTCGCCGTGCCGGTACCGCACTGTCATGTCCGGACTCACTATGCCAGGCCGGCTGGTGAGGCCCTTGATAGCGGACATAATCGAGGGCAGGTCATCCGGATGCACCTCCATGTCCCCCAGTGACCTGCCGGTCCATTCCTCCGGCGAGTGCCCGGTGACGGCGGCCAGAGAGGGGCTCTCGTAAACGATGTGGAGGCCCTCGTCCACGACCGTTACCGCGTCCCGGGAGTTCTCCAGGAGGGTGCGGAACCGTTCCTCGCTGGCTCTCAGCGCCTGTTCGGCCTTGCGGCGGTCGGAGATATCGCGGACCACGCCCATTACCCCCACCGGTATGCCGTCAGTGGAGCGGGTGAAGGACATGATCACCTCCGCCCAGATGTGCACTCCGTCCTTGCGCACCATCTCGATCTCCGTGCTCCATGACCGGGAAGGCGCCCTCTCCCCGGCGCGGTCTCTCTGGAGCCGTTCGGTGATGCCTATGGTCGCCCCCTCCAGGGACGCCGTTGCCAGGGTCTCCGACAATGGCCGCTGCAGGGCTTCTTCAACCGTGTACCCCAGCAGGTGGGTGACTGAAGGACTGACGTAGTTGGGCCGGCCACTGAGGTCGGAGGCAAAAATGACGTCGACGGCGTTGTCGGTCAGGAGGCGGTATCTCTCCTCGCTGGCCCTCAGGGCCTCGTTGGCCGTCTTCCACTCAGTGATGTCGGTGATCATGGCCAGTACGGATTCCTTTCCGTCCCAGTCGATCAGGACGGCATTTACGTGCGCCCATATGACCTTGCCTGATTTGTCCCGGAACCGGATCTCAAACGCCTGGGATGGTTCCTCGCCGCTGAGCCCTCGGGCGTAGCGCTCGGCTAACGTTTGGACATCATCGGGGTGAAGGAAATCGGTGAAGGGCTTGCCCACCACCTCGCCGACTCGGTATCCGGAAATCTGCTCGATCCGGGGGCTGATGAATGCCAGGGCCCCGTCTTGAATGACGGCGATGGCCTCATTGGCGGTCTCCACCAGGAGACGGTACCGCTCTTCTGACTGCCTCAGTTCCTCCTCGGCCCTGATCCGGTCCGTGATGTCGTTGATCATGTGTATGATGACCGGTCTGCCGTGCCAGGAGAATGGGCTCTCCCGGATCCCCATCCATCTGGTGTGGCCGTGGGTGTCGATCCCCCTGACTACCGCTCCCGATGACAGCCTTTGCCCGTTTACTATCCTGCTGTAGCGGTCTATCAGGGCCGGACGGTCGTCGGGATGGGCCATGTCCAGGAAGAGGGTGCCGACGATCTCCTGCCTGGGCCGGCCACACCACTCCGCGCACCTCCGGTTGACGTATATGATCCTCCAGTCCTGGGTTATCACTATGGAGTCGCTGGCGTTCTCGATCAGCCGGCTGGCCAGCTCCATCTCGTCCGGCCCACCGGAGGCCGCGCCCGGCGCTGCCCGTGCCGGTATGGTGTTTCCCAGGTACTTCCCCACGCGCAGCATGAATCCGGCCGCACTGGGGGAGATCCGGCCCGGGCGCTCGTCGCCGACGAACATGAATCCCGCGGTCGCTTCCCGATGCATCACGGGCACCAGTGCCGCCGACCCGAAGAAGGCGGAGCCCGCGCAGATGCCGGCGGGGCCGGGGGCCGTCGCCGCGGATGTGGACGCCTCCGGCCGGCTGTTGCGGATGAAGGCCCCGCTGTCAGTGAAGCCGGACGGGCGGCTGCCCGAATCCCCTGCCAGAACGGCGCGGCAGAGGCAGGTCTCCGATCCCGGGAAGGAGCCCCCCGGAAGGCGCCGGAAATCGCCCGCATCTCGGTCGCGGGAGGTGGCGGCGGCGACGCTGTCTCCGTCCAGGACAACGATGCCGGCGCACCGGCAGCCGGAGTACCGGCGCAGCGAATCAGCGATCGTCGGCAGATGCTTCTCCAGGTCGCCGCCCGCCGCCGCATCGAGGACGGCGGCCAGGAGGTCCCGCTCGGCCGCCGCGGAGGCAGTGGCGGCGCGCCCCGGCGCCGGCTCCGGACGCTGCTTCCGGTCGCGGCTCTGCTGCCTGGATCCAATCGCCTTTGCCATGGCATCCCCCTTCCCCGGGCTCTCTAGGGCGGCGCCCCGTTCATGAGATGAATCATATGAGCGCGTTCCGGTTGAGTCAAGCTGCATTGGGCAAAGCGTTTTTTTTTGACAACCCGTGGAATGCGAGCTATCATTGCCGAACGGGACAGACGCATGGGTGATACTCGATTGAAACGCTTTCGCATACTCATCGTCGACGACGAGGAGCGCATCCTGCACTTCCTGACCTCCAAGCTGAAGGCCTCCGGCTACGACGTGGTCACGGCGCAGAACGGGCAGGAAGCGCTGGAGCGCATAGCTTCGCAGCAGCCCGACCTGGTGGTCCTGGACCTGCTTCTGCCCAAGATGCACGGTTTCGACGTCTTGAGAGAGCTGCGCAGCTTCTCTTCGGTTCCCGTGATCGTCCTCAGCGCCCTGGGGGCGGACGCCGAACGGATAAAGGGACTCAGGCTGGGTGCGGACGACTACCTGCCGAAACCCTTCAACCCGGATGAGCTGCTGGCCCGGATTGAAGCAGTGAGGCGGCGGATGGGGTCCGAGGAGGGCTCGAAGACCAGCGAGTCCGTCTCCTTCGGAAGCGTCGACATCGACTTCGCCAGGCGCCGGGTGGTGGTTGATGGGAATGAGCAGTATCTCACCCGGATTGAGTGGCTGCTGCTCAGCGAGCTGGCCCGCAACTCGGGGCGCCTCATGCTCTACGAGGAGCTGTTGGGCAAGGTCTGGGGCCAGGAGTACCGCGGCGACATCCAGATCCTGAGGACATGGGTCAGCCGCCTGCGGCGGAAGCTGAACGCCACCTCCGGCGGCCGCGGGTTGATCCAGACTGTGCCCAAGGCCGGCTACATGATTGAGCAGTCGCCCTCCTGAACCGCGCCCGGGCGCCCCGTCGTCTACCCTGCTTTCCGCTTTCCTCCCGCCTGAATCGCCGGCCGGCTGCGCCGATGACACAAGTTCGCAAGTTTTTCGACGCGCATTTTATGACATGTTCATGCGGTGCATCCTAGAATAGGCTTGGTCTTCGGTCGGCGTTCTGCTGTCGGGGGGTTGCAGGGCAACCTCCTGCACTGTTTCTGAAGGGCTTTGGACAGGGATGCGGCGCCGGCGCAATCGGGCGGTCGCGAGCTTGAGTTGGGAGACATGCTGGAAGGATATAGAGTAGGCGTTCTGGTTGATCATGGTTTTGACGACTCCGAGCTTGTCGAGACGGTGAGGGCCATGAGCGAGGCCGGCGCTGTGGTGGTGGTGATCGGCAGCGCTTTGGGCACCAGCTATCGCGGCAAGAGGGGCAAAGCCAGGACGGAGGCGGACGCCACCGCGGATGGCGTGCGCGTTGATGAGCTTGATGCTCTGGTGATCCCCGGCGGACACGCGCCGGACACGATGCGCCTGAAAGAATCGATGGTGGGGCTGGTCAGGAAGGCGAACGCCATGGGCAAGATCGTGGCGGCCATCTGCCACGGCCAGCAGGTGCTGATATCGGCGGATGTGGTCCGGGGCCGGCGGGTCACCTCGTGGCCCTCCATCGCGGTTGACCTGGCCAATGCCGGTGCCACCTGGGTGGATGAGCCGGTGGTGCAGGATGGGAACATCATCACCGCCGCGAGGCCGGTGGACCTGCCCCGGTTCAACAAGGCGGTCATCGATGCCCTGCGCGACAAGGCAATGCGGATGTGAGAGGCCGGACCGGGTAGCAGCAGACCCGGACTGCACCTTGGGCGCGTTATATATATAGAGAAGTGCGCATGGGCGCTCTTCATCAAACACAGAGGGGGCGAAATCCACATGAAACCAGGGAACGGACAACTCCATGGAGGGTTGGCGGAGGGGAAGCTGTTGTCGTCTGACAGCAGAGGCTGTTCCGGTGCGACGGGGGTCGATGCGGGCAGGATTGTACGCGAGGCCTGCCGCCAGTTCGCGCGGGATGTTGACTGGCAGCATCGTACCCACGTTTCGTCCAACGGCGGGGGCGATGATCCGGGCCCCGGCTGCCGGCTGAGCGAGAACCACGAAGGCCTGCACAGCGGACGGTACATCAGCGTGAACTTGGCCCGGGCGGCGAACTCACTGGTGGTAAGGGGCGGATACTATGACCGCTGCCGTCAGCCGCAGGCGGTGTACCGCCAGGCCATGCCGCTGGGAGAGGTGACGGCCCAGAGCCTGGGCTGCCTGCTCATGGAAATGCATGACGGCCTGGATGACCACATTCGCGGGCGGTTCACCTAGGGCCCGGTGAGGGCGGCGCCTTCTCAACCTGGACCAGAACGTCGTAGAGCGCGGCGTTGGGGCCCATCAGGAACCGCTGCACGGGGTTCACCGATTCGTGGGTCAGCTCATTGTGATGGCCCTTCACGTACTGTTCGGGCCACCACCCCTGGGCTATGCTCACCACGCCCGGCTTGATGCGGTGGCTCAGCCGCGCCTTGAGCACGGCCTGGCCCCTGGCGTTGAACACCCGGACGGCGTCGCCGTCCGTAATGTCGCGTGCCCGGGCGTCCGCGGGGCTGATCTCCAGCGTGGGCTCCGCGTCCGCTCCGGGCAGGCCGGGTATGCGGCCGAGACTGGAGTGCATGCGGTTGGCTGAGCGGCTGGTCAGCAGGGTGAGCGGGTAGGTCCGGGCCTTCTCGCTGCGCGCGCTCTCCAGCGGCTCGAGGTATATGGGGAGCTCCTGGCCGAAGATCTTGAGGCGCTCGGTGTAGAACTCGATCAGGCCGGTGGACGTTCTGAAATGCGGCGGCCGGTCCAGCCGCCGGGCCGCCGCCGGGCCTTCCTTCAGCCGCGCCAGTGAGATGCCCTCCATGGTGGGGTGGCCCGAGGCGAGGAGATCTTCGATGTACTGCTCTTCGGTCTTCTCGAAGTAGGCGCCCAGTCCCAGCTTCTTCCCCAGCTCGGCGGCTATGCGGAAATCGGAGCGGCACTCGTGCAGGGGCTCTATGACCTTCTGCTGCAGCTGAAGGTAGCTGTGATGGAAGCTGGCGGTGCACAGGTCGGTGCATTCGTAGAATGACGCCGCCGGCAGCGCATAGTCCGCGAACCTGGCAGAGGGCGTCATGAAGAGGTCGCAGACCACCACCAGCTCCAGGTGGCGCAGGACGTCCTCCGTGATCCGGTTCATGTTGGGCATCTCGTTGACGAAGTCGTGGCCGGAGCTCCAGAGGGCTTTCACGGTCTGGGGCTGGTTCCTGGTGATGGCGTCATAGAGCAGCATCACGGGAAGGGCGCCGGCGGGACCGCCCGGCAGCAGGAACTGCTGCCAGTCCAGGGCGAAACTGGAGGGCCGCTCCGGGTTGATGTTGCCGGTGACGGCCGCCAGGGTGTTGATGGCCCGGCAGGAGAGGTGGCCGTGGAAGGTCCGCTGCATTCCCCACCCGCGGAAGATGGAGGCCGGCCTTCGGGATCCGTAGGCCACCGCCAGGCGGCGGATGACGTCGGCCGGGATGTCGGTGATGCGCGACACCCTCTCCGGCGTGTAGTCCTTAACCATCTCGGACAGCAGCTGGAAGGCCGGCGCGCACTCTATGCCGGATATGGCATAGCTGCCGTTGACCGCCGGCCGGGACTGCGGTGTGGTGGCGGCCTGGCGCCTCCCGCTGTACTCGTCCATGATCATGAGGACATCCGCCCGTCCGCCGGGGATGACCTCGCTCTCTTTGAGGAAGAAGCCGCCGTCCCGCTTCACCAGCAGCGGGCCCACCGTGTTCTCGGTGATGAACCTCTTGTCCCGCAATCCCTCCTGCAGGATGACGTTGATCATCCCCAGGGCCAGCGCCCCGTCCGTGCCGGGCCTGATGGGGATGTGCTCGTCCGCCCGAGCGGCGGTGGCGGTGAAGCGCGGGTCGATCACCACCACCCTGGCGCCCCTCCTCCTGGCGCGCACTATCTGCCTCAAGTGGTGGTAGTTGGTGGCCGCCGGGTCGCCGCCCCACACGATAACGAAGCGGGGGTCGGCATCGGACAGGAGGTGGGTCTCTCCCCGCAAATAGCCGAAGGTGGTCATGTCCGCGTATGGACCGGCGGCGTCGCCGCAGCCCCACCAGTCAACAAGGGTCCCTTTGGTCAGGCTGGCCAGACGCGAGTAGATCCCGGCCAGATTCGGCATCACGGACACTATCCAGGCCACCGAACCGGGGCCGTACCGCTGCCCGATCTCCTGGAGCCTGGCGGCGATGTCGGTCAGCGCTTCGTCCCAGGACACGCGCTGCCACTTGCCTTCACCCCGCTCCCCGGCGCGCTTCAGAGGATACTTGAGACGGTCCGGATGATAGACCATCTCCCGGGTGGCCAGTCCCTTCCGGCACACCCCCCTGTCGGCGGGATCGGGGAAGTCGCCCGGACGGACCCTGGTGATGACTCCATCCTCGA
This sequence comes from uncultured Dehalococcoidia bacterium, assembly GCA_964409515.1. GTDB lineage: Bacteria > Chloroflexota > Dehalococcoidia > UBA2247 > RBG-13-53-26 > JAFGCL01. The sequence goes on along the minus strand of CAYPDY010000028.1, from coordinate 9,994 downwards.
CCTCTACGGAGAGTCCGCATCCCATGTAGTCGGGCAGACCGCACACTGTCCTGGTAATGGTCTTGGCCATCGGCTACCTCCGTCTAGCTTAGCGTAACGTGGTCCAGATACTGCGGCACCGTGACTCTCCAGCCCTTGCTGGCCTTCAGGAGATCGGCGAAGGACAGCGCGACCTGCGATTCGCCGTGGGTGACAAACACGCGCGAGGGTGCCTCCTGAAAGGCGGACAGCCATTTCAGGAGCCCGTCCCTGTCGGCGTGGGCGGAGAAACCGCCCATCTGGATGATCTTGGCCTTGACCGGGTGCTTCTTCCCCAGGATGCGCACCTCCCTGGCGCCGCTCACGATGTGCCGTCCCAGCGTGTCGTCAGCCTGGTAACCCACGAAGAGTATCGTGCTCTCCCTGCGGGAGATGTTGGCCGCCAGGTGGTGTTTTATGCGGCCGCCGGTGCACATGCCTGAGCCGGCTATGATGATGGCGGTGCCCTTGATGTAGTTGAGGGTCTTTGACTCGTCCGCCGACTTGACCAGCCTCAGGTTGGGGAAGTCAAAAGGCGAGCCATTGCGGCGGAAGAAGTCGGCCGCTTCTTTGTCGAACAGCTCCGGGTGGCGCCTGAAGACCTCGGTGACGCTGGAGGCCATGGGGCTGTCCAGGAAGACCATGAGCGGTGGTATGCGGCCCTGCACGAACATCCGGTTGAGGTGGTAGAGGATCTCCTGGGAACGCTCCAGGGCGAAGCTGGGGATGACGATGTTGCCGCCGGCCCTCTGCGTGCGGGTGATGATCTCGGCCAGCGTCTCCTCGACGTCGCTCTGCCGGTCGTGCAGCCTGTCCCCGTAGGTGGATTCCGTCACCACGTAGTCGGCGTGGGAGAGAAGGGTGGGGTCCGGCAGGATCGGTGTGTTCCACTTGCCCAGGTCCCCGGAGAAGACCATGGTCCGGCCGCCCCCGTTGGCCCCGGCCGTGAGCTGTATCATGGCCGATCCGAGAACGTGGCCGGCATCACGGAAGACGGCCTGCACGCCCTGGCCCAGCGACACCGGCTGGCCATAATCCACCTCTGACAGCAGCGGAAGCACGGCCTGGGCATCCTCCGCGGTGTAGAGCGGGACCTCGGGGTGCGGCCCCTTTCGGCCTTCCCTTTCGTGCCGCCGCCTCTTGGTTTGCGCGTCTTCCTCCTGGATCTTGGCGGAGTCCATCAGCATGATAGGCACTATCTCGGCGGTGGCCCCGGTGCAGTATATCCGGCCGCGGAAACCGTCCCGCACCAGCTTGGGCAGGAGCCCGCTGTGGTCCAGGTGCGCATGAGTCAGAAGCACCGACTGCAGGCTGCCCGGACTGACCGGAAAGTCCTGCCAGTTTCTCCCCTGGAGCTCCCTCTCCTGGTACATCCCGCAGTCCACCAGGAGCCGCGTGCCGGCGCTCTCTACGAGATAGCTGGAACCGGTGACGTTCTGCGCTGCTCCGAGGAAGGTCAGTCTGATCTCCATGATCTTGCCCCCAGTTTACCGTTTTCTGTCCCCGTCCGTCCACACTGTTGGCGCGGACGGGCTCCGTCCACGCTGTTGGCGCGGTGGGGATGGTGGGGCGTGCTCGTTGACAATCCAGCCGGGGCATGGCAGAATGGCCGACAGCATGAAGCGCGAGCGGCGGACGGCCCGGCCTCCAACCCCGGAGGCGCCGAGGGTGAGCGATCTTTTCCCGCACATGACGGTGGGCGTAATGGGTTCCGCGGGCGGCAAGCTGAGCACCTCCGTCCGCCAGAGCGTGCGCCGGCTCGGATCCGGGATCGCCAGGAGGGGCTATGTTCTCATCACCGGGGCCTGCCCCGGGCTGCCTCACGAAGCTGTCAAGGGGGCCAAGGAAGCCGGCGGGATCGTGGTGGGCGTCTCCCCGGCTCTCAACTTCGAGGAGCACGTCGGGGTGTACCATTCGCCGACCCGGGGGTACGATGCCATCATCTACACCGGCAGCGGCCTCATGGGCCGGGAGATCGAGAACATCAGGAGCTGCGACGTGGTCATCTTCGCCGGCGGCCGGTCCGGCAGCCTGGGCGAGTTCGCCATCGCCTACGACGAGGCCAAGGTGATCGGTGTTCTGAAGGGCACCGGAGGCATCAGCGAGCATATCGCCAGCATCATCAAGATGGTGGGCAAGGACACCGGCGCGGTCGTGTGCTACGATGACGACCCGGACAAGCTGCTCGACCAGCTGGAGGACGTCTACAGGAGTCACATCTTCCCGCGGAACGTCAGCGTCATGGCCAGCGGCAGCGGGCCTGACGGACAGCTGCAGTACTAGCCGACGGGCTAGGCCTCGTTAGGGCAGTACAGGTAGTCCACCTTCTGGTGCTCATCCTTCCCGTGGTTGAGGTAGTAATGGCTGGCGAACAGGGGGTCCACCTTGGCCACCTCGTCGTAGTTCCACGGGGGCGCCTGGCACTGCGGACACCAGTGGCCGGCCTGGATGAGCCGCGGGCTGCCGTCGAACTCGTGCCCGAGGCCGCACTTCCAGTGGAGTACCGTCGCCAGGTCGGTCAGGCTGGAGGAGAGGCACTGGCCGCCCCGCGCCTGCGCCAGGCTGCGGGCGTATTCCAGGGTCGGCTTGTCCGGGACCTCCTGCCTGGGCCGCTGCGGAGGCTCGGGGCTGGACGGCTCGAGCTTGTAGTCCTTCCATTCCGGTATGGCCTGCCACTTCTGGCGGCTGCCGAAGAAGGCCTTGATCTTCTCCTCATCGTTGGTCTCGATCCAGCGCAGGGGCTCGGCCATCCTTTTCATGAAGGTCCGGGCAAAGGGGCTGGTGATGAAGCTGGGGGTGATGGTGGTGACCGGCTTCAGGGCCCGCAGATACCAGGGGATGGAGCCCTCCACCTCCTGGTAGTGGTCCTGCAGGGAATGCCGCCAGTGCCCGAGGTAGCTGTTGAGGACGTCGCTGTCGGCATACCAGCCGCAGTGGAAGTTGCGCAGGCCGAACCAGTTCAGCGGCATTAACTTCCGGGAGTCGCCCAGGCCGAACATCTTCATCATGCGCTGCATGTAGTCCAGGAAGACGAACCGGCAGGACGGCCCGCCTCCCATGTTGTAGACCCGGCCGTAGAAATCGTCGGGTGCTTCCGTGGTCTGCACCAGGCCGTAGCCCGCGTCGTCGCCGGTGATGAGCTCGATGTGGGTGTTGACCGGCTGGTGGAACATGATGGGGTCCATCAGCGACAGCGCGTTGGGGATGGCGATGAAGGTCTGGCGCATGATGGCCCAGCGCTTGATGCCGGAATCGATGATGGCCCTCTCCGAGGCGATCTTGGTGGTGGCGTAGAAGTCCCCCACGCTGGGGCGGAGCGGGTCGCCGACGCTGATCCAGTGTATGGGCGGGAGCCGGTCTCCGTACGCCGCCACCGAGCTGACATAGACCAGGCTGATGTGGGCGCCGTTGCCCGGCTGCTTCTTGATGGCCGCGATAATGTTGGAGGTGCCGCCGAAGTTGATCCTGCGGCACTGCGCCGGCTTGTGGTCGGCCTCGGGGGCGATCAGCGCTGCCGGGTGGAGGACATGGTCCACCCCCGTTACGGCCTTTTCCACGTCATCCTGGCTGCAGAGGTCCCCCCAGACGATGGTCACCCCGTCCTTGCCGTCGTACTGGCCGAAGGCCTTCCGGTTCTGCGGTGAGGGCCGGAGCAGGATGACGATGTCGAGCTTGTCTCTCCGGCGCAGGAGCTCCCTGAAGGCCCCTCCGCCCATGGACCCGGATGCCCCGGTAAGCAGGACTCTCTTCTTCTTGGCTGACATTGTGACCCTCCCCCTATCTGACTCAGGCGGCATTGGCCTGCCACCGGGCGATTATATAACGGAACGGTCCTTTATGGAAAGTTGCCTTGGGGATGCCCCCGCGGCGCGCCGGAACGCCTTGACACTGGGCTGACGGCCCGGGCTATCATTAGCTCATGAGCGAGACAGCCGGGTTGAAGCGCTGGTGGTACGAGATGGGCCCCATCAGGCCGCCGAGCGAGGGCCGCGATCAGTCCCTGCTCATCAGGGCTACCCGGAACTGCCCATGGAACCGGTGCCGGTTCTGCCCGGTCTACAAGGGCCAGAAATTTGAGTACCGCGGCCTGGCTGATGTCAAGGAGGACATCGATGTGGCCCGGGGCCTGGCCGGGGAGCTGGGGGCCGCCTCGTGGAGGCTGGGCCTGGGCGGCGGGATCGACCGGGCGGTTCTCGAGTCCGTCGTCAGGGGCCATCCGGCCGTCTACGACGGCGGCTCCGCGGGCCCCGAAGGGGCCGATCGGTGCATCTCCAGCCTGGTCAACGTGGGCAACTGGCTGGCCACCGGGGGCCGCACCGTCTTCCTCCAGGATGCCGTGATGGCCATACCCCTGGGTCCAGGGCGCCACG
>CAYPDY010000028.1:0-5596 GCA_964409515.1 uncultured Dehalococcoidia bacterium | reverse complement strand
TCTTCCTCCAGGATGCCGATACCCTGATCATGAGGGTCCCTGAGCTGCTGGAAGTGCTGAGGTACCTCAAGGCCGGTTTTCCCGGGATAGAGCGGGTCACGTCCTATGCCCGGGCCAGGACGGCGGCCCGACGGCCGGCGGCGGAGCTCCAGGAGCTGCACGCCGCCGGGCTCTCCCGGCTGCACATCGGCCTGGAGTCCGGCGCGGACGAAGTGCTGCAGTACATGGAGAAGGGGGTGACGGCCGAGGAGCACATTCGCGGGGGGCGGGCGGTGGTGGAGGCCGGGATATCCCTGTCGGAGTATGTCATGCCCGGCCTCGGCGGCCGGAGATGGTCGGAGAAGCATGCACTGGAATCGGCGCGGGTGTTGGACGAGATCGGGCCGGAGTACATCAGGTTGAGGAGCCTGGGGGTGAGGAGCAACACGCCGCTGCATCAGCAGATGGGGAGCGCCGAGTTCCAGATCCTGGATGAGGACGAGATGGTGCGTGAGATCGGCCTGCTGATAGAGAACCTGCACTGCCGATCGTACCTGGCCAGCGACCAGATGTCCAACCTGCTGTGGGAGGTGGAGGGGCGCCTGCCCGATGACAAGCCCGCCATGCTGGAGACCATATCCGCCTATCTGGCCAGGCCCGCCATGGACCGGCTCAGCTTCTGCCTGGAGCGCCGCCAGCGGTCCTTCTACAGCATCTACGGGGGCTTCTCTCCGGAGGTCCAGGAGTTGCTGGACCAGGCCCGGAAGGCCATCAGGGAGGAGAAGCCTGGTGCCGCTTTGAAGGTGAACGAGGCTATCGGCGCCCTGAAGCAGGGGTTCCTATGATCGAGCTCCCTCTTCCGCCCGCCGCCACTCGACGTACTGTCTGGTGCCTTCCTCCAGTGAGATCTGCGGCACCCACCCCAGCTCTCTTCTGGCCTTCGAGGCATCGAGATGGCACTCCTGGTTGAGCTGGAGGATGAAGTAGCGGTTGAGGAACGGCATCTGCTTGGTGCGGAGCAGCCTGGCGATGAGCTCCATGAGGTAGCACCAGACGTAGGCCACGGAGAAGGGGACCCTCCCCCACACCCTCCGGCCCCCCCTTGCCTTGACCATGGCCTGAGCGAACTCCTTGAGCCTGGTCGGTTCCGGGCAGGCGACGTTATAGACCTGTCCTATCGCCTTGTCGCTGGTGACCGCCAGGATGCAGAGGTCGGCGATGTCCCGCGAGTGCACGATGGCATAGCGGGGGTTGGTCATCCCCGGCCAGAGTATTACGGGCGAGGCGGCATACCGGTAGAGGCGGTCGGATATCAGCCGGTCCCGGGGCCCGTAGGCGGAGCCGATCCTGATCATGGAGACCTTGATCTTGCCCTGCTTCTGGTACTCCCAGCAGGCTCGCTCGGCCAGGAGCTTGGCGTAGTCGTAGTAGGTCTTGGGGGTCAGGGACACGGCGCACTCGGTGGTCTCGTCGGCGGGGACGCCGTCCTTCATGCAGGCATCGCCGTAGACCGTGAAGGAGCTGACATGGAGAAAGCGGGTGCACCCTCCGGCGACGGCGGCCTTCAGCAGGTTCTCGGTGCCCCGGACCGTGGTCCTCTCGAACTCCTCCCAGGTCCCCCAGCCCGGCGTCACCTTGGCGGCGGCGTGGAAGACGACGTCCACCCCGTCCGCAGCCGCCCGCAGGCTCTCGTAGTCGGTAACGTCACCGAAGACGATCTCGGCGCCCGTGGTCTTCAGGTGCCGGAGGTCCGACGACTTCCTGGCCAGGGCGCGCACCTCGAAGCCCTTCTCCAGGAGACGCTCCACCAGGGCACTCCCCACGCACCCGGTGCCTCCAGTAACCAGTGCTTTCATGATCCCCCCCTTGCGAAATGTGGGCGATTGTACGTAGGAATCATATCGAGGGATGCAGCCGGTGTCAAACCGGGGCCCGCCAATGTGATAGTATATCTGGGCCGCGGTGCTGCCCGCGGGTGGGAGGAGCACAGAACGGCGCGGCGGGACTGGAGGCGTTGTTTGGATTGGAAGGAAGCTCTGGGTTTTGCGGCCGGGGCCCTCATCAGCGTGGCCCTGATCCCTCAGGTCTGGCGCCTCTACCACCTGAAGAGCGCGCGCGAGATAAGCCTGCTGTTCAACCTGCTCTTTCTGGCGGGCGGGGTGTGCTGGCTGGCGTATGGCATCTCGAAGGAGCTGGTGTCTGTCATCATCGCCAACGCGGTCAACATCCTGCTTGTTTCGGCCATGCTTTACGCCAAGCTGAAGTACGGGAGACAGCCTTAGGCTGAAGGCCGCCCGCCGGCCCATACTGGCACCTGCCAGGAGGGTTCCGCCGCACCCTCGCAGCCCGCACAGGCACTTGCCAGGAGGGTGCGGGCATGGTATCATTCGGAAGCTTAACAACCCAGGATATCTGACCTTTAAGTCAGTCCCGAGAGGCTGGCAAGGGAGAGTGGCTCGCAGCGGAATCGCGAGCCGAGAGATGTGCAGGAACCTCTTGCCGGCCCGGCAAGAGGTTTTTTGTATGCCTGAAAAGGTGATCATGTCGGCCGCGGACATGGGGCGCGCCTGGACGCGGATCGCTCACGAAGTCATCGAAAGGAACCATGGCTGCGACGGGCTGGTTTTCGTCGGCCTGTACACCAGGGGGCTGCCCCTGGCCTCGCGGCTGGCCGACACCATAAAGCGGATCGAAGGAGCCGGTGTTCCGGTGGGCGCGCTGGATATCGGTCCGTACCGGGATGATCTCTCCTATCTGGAGGCGCCGCCGTCGGTCCGCCCCAGTGACATCCCCAACGATATCGCCGGCAAACGGGTGGTCCTGGTGGATGATGTCATCTACACCGGCCGGAGCATCAGGGCGGCCATGGATGCGCTCATCGATCACGGGCGCCCGGAGCACGTTCAGCTGGCGGTGCTCGTCGATCGCGGGCACCGGGAGCTGCCGATCCGGCCGGACTACGTGGGCAAGAACGTGCCGACCTCGAGAACGGAGCAGATCGTGGTGCGGGTGGCGGAGGTCGACGGGCGGGACGAGGTGGTGATCGCCAGCCCCGCTTCCGCGCCGGCGCCCGGCGAAGAGACAGCGAAGAACGCGGTGGCATCAAGGAGGCGTCATGAGTCTGGCAGGTAGAAGTCTGGTGACCATGGATGACCTGTCCAACGATGAGATCGAAGGGGTGTTCTCCCTGGCTGACGGGATGGCGGAGGCGGTCGGGGCGCAGTCCGGCGTCTGCCAGGGCAAGATCATGGCCAGTCTCTTCTTCGAGCCCAGCACCAGGACCCGGATGTCGTTCGAGGCCGCCATGCTGCGGCTGGGCGGGCGCGTGATCACGGCGGTGGACATCGGGGCCACGTCGCTGGCCAAGGGTGAGAGCATTGCGGACATGGCCCGGGTGGTGGGGAGCTACGCCGATATCATAGTCATCAGGCACCCCTGGGAGGGTTCGGCCAGGGTGGTGGCGGACTATGCCGGGGTCCCGGTGATCAACGCCGGCGACGGCGGTCACCAGCATCCCACGCAGACCCTGCTGGACCTGTACACCATCAAGAAGGAGAGGAAGACCATCAAAGGCCTGAAGGTGGCCCTCTGGGGCGACTTGAAGTACGGGCGGACGGTCCACTCGCTGGCGTATGCGCTGGCCAGGTTCGGGGCCACCATCCTCTTCCGTCCCGCCCCCGGGCTGGGCATACCGGACCACGTGGTCCGCAAGCTGACCAACGAGTACGGTGGTGAGCTGAGGCGGTACGGCACCGCCGACAAGTCGGAGACGGACGGGCTCTTCTCCCTGGATGCCATCTATGTGACGCCCAGCACGCCTCATCAGCTGGCGATGATGGCCGACGTCAGTCTCCAGGTGGAGCTGGAGAAGGGGGTTGATGCCATCTACGTTACCAGGATGCAGAAGGAGCGGCGCGAGGGCCCCAGGGGCGATGGCGACGAGAGGCGGGAGTACCCGGTGGTGGACAAGAAGCTGCTCAAGGGGAAGACCTTCAAGGACTCCCTGGTGATGCATCCGCTGCCGCGCGTCGATGAGCTGGCCTACGAGCTGGATGCCGACCCCCGGGCCATGTACTTCAAGCAGGCGGCGCGGGGCGTGCCGGTCAGGATGGCGCTGATCAGCCTCCTGCTGGGGGCCGCCAAGGCCGAAGCCGGCCGGAGCGACAGGGCCGGCAGCAGCCGGCCCGGGTATCCCGTGTACGATCGGGGGTTCGGTGTCAGGTGCCAGAACCGCAACTGCGTATCGGTGAACGAAGACAAGTACATCAAGCCCGAGTTCAGCATGGTCAGTCTGAAGCCGTTGACGCTGCGCTGCATCTACTGCGAGCATGAATCCTTCCCCAAGTACGTGGCCAGCGCGGAATGGCACGAAGGCACCGTGAAGAGCAAGCGCTACCACAGCTCAGACAGCCACTGGATGAAGAAGATCAAGCCGGAGAACCTGATCATCTTCGACTACGAGAGCGAGGCCCAGTCGAGGGGCTTCCTGCCGGGGAAGTATGCCGAAAGGTGAGATCGAGTTGAAACGGGGATCCCTGTTTGTGGCCGGCGGCCGCATCATCGATCCCCTGGCCGGCGTGGACCTGGCGGGAGACCTGTTGATACGACAGGGCCGGGTGGAGTGGTTTGGCCCGGCCGGGCGCGAGGCGTGTCCGGAAGGGTGCCCACTTCTGGCCGCTGAAGGCCTGGTGGTGTCGCCCGGCTTCATCGACCTGCACTGCCATCTGCGGGAGCCGGGCTTTGAGGAGAAGGAAACCATCGCCACCGGCACCGAGGCCGCGGCGCGGGGCGGCTTCACCACCGTTTGCTGCATGCCGAACACCTCTCCGGCCATCGATTCGCCCGCTGCCGTGGCTTATGTCCGGGACAGGATCAGGGCCGGGGCCAGGGTGCGGGTGTTCCCTGTCGGCTGCGTGAGCGAAGGGCGGCGGGGTGAGCGGCTGACGGACATGGCCGCGCTGGCGGAGGCGGGGGTGGTCGGCTTCAGCGATGACGGCAGCCCGGTGGCCGACGCCGGCCTGATGCGGCGGGCCCTGGAGCGCGGCCGCCTCCTGGACCTGCCGGTGATGGACCACTGTGAAGACGTGTCCCTCACTTCCGGGGGGGTCATGAACGACGGTGCCGCGGCGGCGCGGCTCGGGCTGCGGGGGATGCCGGGGGCCGCGGAGGAGAGGCTGGTGCAGCGTGACATCGAGCTGGCCAAGCTCACCGGGGCCCGGGTGCACATCGCTCATGTCAGCACCGCCGGGTCCGTGGATATCATCCGCCGGGGCAGGGAGGCCGGCGCCAGGGTCACCGCCGAAGCCACGCCGCACCATCTGACCCTGACCGAGGAAAGCATCGGCCGGTGCGGCGCCAGCGCCAAGGTGAACCCTCCTCTGCGGACAGCCGCGGATGTGGCGGCGCTGGTCGAGGGGTTGAGGGACGGGGTGATCGATGCTGTGGCCACCGACCATGCCCCCCACACGCTGGAGGACAAGGCGGGCGGGATGGGTTCGGCGGCTTTCGGCATCAGCGGCCTGGAGACGGCCCTGCCGGTGCTGCTGGCCCTGGTTCACGAAGGCCGGCTGGGTCTGGCCACCCTGATTGCCAGGCTGACGGGCGGTCCGGCGATGGT
>CAYPDY010000027.1:0-23078 GCA_964409515.1 uncultured Dehalococcoidia bacterium | reverse complement strand
ATAAGCAGCGACAAGGTCAGCCCGCTGCTGGCGAAGTACGAGTAGACATGAAGACAAAGGAAATCAAGGGCCGCCTTACCTCACCCAAGCAGTTGGAGACCCTCCGGAAGTCCATCCAGGCCAAGAAGGACCCCAAGAGGCCGTGCATCGCGCTCTGCGTCGGCACCGGCTGTCTGGCCTACGGGTGCCTGGGCATCCTGGGGGCCTTTGAGGATGAGGTGGCCAAGCAGAAGCTCATGAACAGCGTGGACGTCAGGGCCACCGGCTGTCCCGGCTTCTGTGAGCGGGGCGCGCTGCTCACCATCTATCCTCAGGGTATCTTCTACCAGCGCGTCAAGATCGAGGACGTGCCGGAGATCGTCAGTGAGACCATTGTGAAGGGCCGGGTCGTCTCCCGGCTGCTCTACACCGATCCCAACACCAAGGAGCACTACGAAAAAGAGGCCGACGTCCCCTTCTACAAGCGGCAGCAGCGGCTGCTTCTCGACGCCAACAACAAGATCGACCCCACGTCCCTGGACGACTACCTGGCCATAGGCGGCTACTCCGCACTGGCCAAGGCGCTCTTCCAGATGAAGCCGGACCAGGTCATCGAAGAGGTCAAGAAGTCAGGCCTGCGCGGCCGCGGCGGCGGAGGCTTCCCCACCGGCAGCAAGTGGCAATCGACGCGTGAGGCCGAGGGCGACGTCAAGTACATGATCTGCAACTGCGACGAGGGCGACCCCGGCGCGTTCATGGACCGCAGCCTGATGGAGGGCAACCCCCACAGCGTGCTCGAAGGTATGATCATCGGCGCCTACGCCATAGGGGCGCATGAGGGCTACGTCTACATCAGGCACGAGTATCCGCTGGCGGTGGAGAACGTGACCCTGGCCATCAAGCAGGCCGAGGCCCGTGGTCTTCTGGGCAGCAATATCCTGGGCAGCGGCTTCCATTTCAAGGTCAAGGTCAGCCGCGGCGGCGGGGCCTTCGTCTGCGGCGAGTCCACCGCGCTGATGGCCTCTCTTGAGGGCAAGGTCGGCGAGCCGCGGGCCAAGTACGTGCATACGTCGGAGAAGGGCCTCTACAACCGCCCCTCCAACCTCAACAACGTGGAGACCCTGGCCAATATCCCGCATATCATGAACAAGGGCGCGGAGTGGTTCAGCAGCATCGGCACCGAGGGCAGCAAGGGAACCAAGATATTCTCGCTCGTCGGCAAGGTGAACAACACCGGCCTCATCGAGGTGCCGATGGGCATGAAGCTGCGCGACATCGTCTACGAGATCGGCGGCGGCATCCGGGACGGCAAGAAGTTCAAGGCGGTCCAGACCGGCGGCCCCTCGGGCGGATTCATCCCCGAGAGCCTGCTCGACCTGCCGGTGGACTTCGACGAGCTCACCCGCGTCGGCTCCATGATGGGCTCCGGGGCCATGATCGTAACGGACGAGAACACCTGCATGGTTGACATGGCCAAGTACTTTGTCGGGTTCCTGCAGGAGGAGTCCTGCGGCAAGTGCCTGCCCTGCCGCGAGGGCCTGAAGCGGATGCTCCAGATCCTCACCGATATCACCGACGGCAGGGGCCGCGAAGAGGACATCGACCTCCTGGAGCGCATCGCGGCCACCCTGAAGGATTCCGCCCTGTGTGCCCTGGGCAGCACGGCGGCCAATCCGGTGCTGACCACTATCAAGCACTTCCGGGATGAGTACGAAGCCCATATCAAGGAGCACCGCTGCCCGGCCGGCGTGTGCAAGCCTCTGATCACATACAGCATCATCGATGACAAGTGCCCGGGCTGCGGCCTGTGCGTGGAGCCGTGCCCGACGAACGCTATCAAGTTCGTGGCCAAGAAGCAGCCGGTCATACTCGACGCGGACAAGTGCATCAAGTGCGGCACCTGCTACGACATCTGCAAGATGAAGGCGGTGGCGATCAAATGAGTAAGCTGCTCAACCTCACCATCGACGGCCGGAAGCTTCAGGCGGAAGAGGGCAAGACGGTCCTGGAAGTCGCCCGAGACAACGGCATAGACATTCCCACACTTTGCTACAACGACGAGCTCGAGCCCTACGGGGCCTGCCGTCTCTGCCTGGTCGAGGTCACCCGGGGAACCCGCAGCCGCCTGGTCACCTCCTGCCTCTACCCCATCGAGGAGGGTCTGGTGGTGAAGACCAGCACCGACAAGGTCATCGCCAACCGCAAGATGCTCATGGAGCTCCTGCTGGCCCGTTGCCAGGGGGTCAAGGCCATCGAGGACATGGCGAAGAAGATCGGTGTGGACCGGCCGTCCTTCAAACCCGAGTACTGGGAGAAGAACGAGTGCATACTCTGCGGCCTCTGCGTCCGCGCCTGCGCGGAAGTGGTGGGCACGTCCGCCATCAGCCTGGTCAACCGCGGTGTGAACCGCGAGGTGGCCGCGCCCTACCTGGAGACGGCCAACGACTGCATCGGCTGCGGCTCCTGCGTCTACATCTGTCCCACGAAGTGCATCAAGATGGAGGAGACCGAAGACACCCGCACCATCGTCAACTGGAAGGCCGCGTTCAAGATGCAGAAGTGCAAGAAGTGCGGGAAGAACTTCGCACCGGAGAAGCAGTTGGCCTACTTCGCCAAGAAGCTGAACCTGCCGGCCGGCTCCTTTGACGTTTGCCCCGATTGCCGCTAGAAGGCGGCCCCGGGACACCCAACCCCACACCATGCGATCCGACTTATGTCGGCATGCTGTGCATTGGGCACAACGCGCCATCGCCGGACCGCGACTCGGCAACAAGAGAGAGTACCCCCAGGGCGACTCGAACGCCCGCTCCCGGCTTCGGAGGCCGGTGCTCTATCCGACTGAGCTATGGGGGCACGGTGTATCCATGATACCGCGCCCGGGTTCCTGAGGCAACCGCTCCGGGGGCATTGACACGGCAGGCCCCGGCCACATAGCATAGTGCCGGGGACACCGCGAGTAGGGCATGGGCCAGAGGGCGGTTGAGGAGGCCCTGGATGTCATACACGCTGACCATACGAGAGGAACCACAGTACCTTCACATTGAAGCCACGGGCGCCCGCAGTCGCGCGATGGTGGCCTCGCTGACCAGGGACTGCGTCGCCGAGTGCAAGCAGCGTGGATACGGCCGGGTCTTGATCGATATCCAGAGATTGGAGGGGGCGCTGGGCACACTGGATGCCTACGGGCTGGTCACCAGCGACATGGCGCAGCTCAGAGAAGGCTATGCTCTGAAGGTAGCCATCAGCGATCTGCCCGCCAACAGGGATCGCCTTCGGTTCTTCGAGGACGTCGCCTTTAACAACGGCCTCGATCTCCGCGTGTTCTCGGATGTGCAGGCGGCCCTCAAATGGCTTCTGGCGGACATTGCCTCCCTCAACCACTAGACCAGCATTCCGTGGCATTCAGGCGAGGCACTGCCGCCGTGACTTCAATCCCCGGCCGTCACGAGAACCATGCTGCCGCACCGGGGTCGGCAGCCGGAGGAGGAGGCACATGAGGACTGATCGGCCCGTCTCCCAAACCATTGACGAATACATCGCCGGCTTCCCGCCTGACATCCAGGCGATCCTGCAGAAGGTCAGGGCCACGATCCGAAACGCCGCGCCGGGCGCGACGGAGACCATCAGCTACCAGATGCCGACCTTCGTGCTGGAGGGCAATCTGGTCCATTTCGCCGCCTTCAAGAGCCATATCGGTCTCTACCCCTCGCCATCGGGCACCGAGAGATTTCGGGAGGAGCTGTCTGTGTATGAACATGGAAAGGGGTCGATACGGTTTCCCCTGAACAAACCGATCCCGTATGACCTCATCAGCCGGATCGTGACGTTCAGGGTGGAGGAGAACCGGCAGAGGGCGGCCGCCAGGCAGAAAAGGAAACGGTCCGGATGAGGATCGCCTGCGAGACCCTGATAGCGAAGCCGCCGGAGTCGGTATTCCCGTGGATCGCCGAGCCCCAGAAAGCCATGCAATGGCAGAAGAACGTCAAGCACGGGGATATCATCCTGAGGACCCCGCAGGTGGTGGGCACCACGTTCAAGGAGACCATCGAGGAGAATGGCCGGAGCCTTGACATGCGGGGTCAAATCACGCAGTATGCCCGGGACAGCCGGATCGCCTTTCACCTGGAGAGCCGGATACACGCCGTTGACGTGTCCTACTCGGTGGAGGCAGTGGACGGGCAAACCAGGGTCAGCGTGCTGGCCGGCATAAGGTGGAAGTTCCCGATGAACATCGTCAGTCTCTTCCTCAAGAGGAGAATGGAGGCGGAGATGGCGGGCCAGGTGGACGGGGAACTGCGGGACCTGAAGGCCATCTGCGAGAACGAATAGCCGGAGGAACACATATGAGCGGTCGAACGGCCATCCATACTGAGAACCTCACGAAGCACTACGGCCGGGTGCGTGCCCTCGAGGACTTGAGTCTGGACATACCGGGCGGCGAGATCTTCGGCTTCCTGGGGCCGAACGGCGCCGGCAAGACCACCACCATCCGGACGCTGATGGACGAGATCCGCGCCACCGCGGGGCGGGCCTCGATCCTGGGCATGGACACCCGCCTGAAGTCCGTGGAGATCCGGCGGCACATCGGCTACGTGCCCGGCGACCTGGCGATGTACCCCAACCTTACCGGCCGGGAGACTATTACTTACTTCGCCAACCTGAGGGGCGGCGTGGACTGGTCATACGTGGACCGGCTCGCCGAACGGCTTCAGTCCGACCTGGACAAGAAGGTCGGCGACCTGTCCTCGGGCAACCGCCAGAAGGTGGGGATCATCCAGGCCTTCATGAGCCGGCCTGAGGTCCTGATACTGGACGAGCCCAGTGCCGGTCTCGACCCGCTCATGCAGCGTGAGTTTCAGAGGATGATGAGGGAGGCCGCCGCCGGCGGCGGCACGGTCTTCCTTTCCAGCCACGCGCTGTCGGAGGTGGAGCATGTCGCCGACCGCGTGGGGATCATCCGCCAGGGCCGCCTGGTGGCCGTGGAGACCGTTTCCGGGCTGCGCTCCAAGGCCATGCGCCGAGTCGATGTCGAACTGGATGCGACGCCGGAGGCCGCGCTGTTCGAGGCGGTGCCGGGGGTCCGCGATGTCACAGTGTCCGACCACCGCGTCGTCCTGTCCCTCGACGGGGAGATGGGGCCGCTGCTCAAGGCGGCGGGGGGGCGCTACACCATCGTCGATATCATCACCCAGGAGGCCGACCTGGAGGAGATCTTCCTCACCTACTACCGCGACGACAAGGGGACATCCTGATGCTGGGCTCCGTGCTGGGCAAGACTTTCCGGGAGAACTGGAGGGGATGGGCTATCTCCATCGCCTGCCTGTCGGCGCTGCTCCTGGTGTCCATGTATGCCTACCGGGGCATCGACCTCGACATATACACCTCGATGCCGGAGGTCTTCCGGTCCATGTTCGGCATCCCCGAGGAGGCGGACGTAGGGAGCCTGGCCATTAACGCCCACATGGGCTCCTATGGGGCCATGACGGTCGCCGCCATCGCCCTGGGCATGGGGGCCGCCTCCATCGCCGGCGAGGAGCGGACGGGCACCATCGCCCTGCTCCTGGCCAACCCCAGGAGGCGCACCTACGTGCTGGCGTCCAAGGCGGCTTCGATGGTGATCCTGGTCGGCCTCTCGATTCTGGTGTTGTGGGCCGCCGTCCGCCTGTCGGCGCTGGTCCTGGGGGTCTCCATCGCCGGCCTGGACGTCGGCGCCCTCGTCCTGCACCTGTTCGTCAGCACCCTCTTCTATGGCTTCCTGGCGGCGGCCGTGGGGGCCTGGACCGGCAACCAGGGAGTGGCCGCGGGGGCGGCCGCCGGCGTGATGGTGGTGTCCTTTGTGGCCGTCGGTGTCCTGCCCCTCGTCAAGGGCGCGGAGGACTTCGTCAAGGCCTTTCCCTGGTACTACTTCAATGGCGCCGACCCTCTGCTCAACGGGGTCAGTTGGGGCCATGTCGGCCTGCTGGCGGCCGGCACCGTCGTGTTCGCCGTCGTCGGGCTCCTGGGGATTGAGCGCCGGGACCTCAGGGCCCAGTCTGCCGGCCTCCCGCTGCTGAACCGGTTTGGCGCCAACCCCCTGTTCAGGAGGATCGGCGGGCTGCTCTCTAGTTCGGCCCGCGTTTCCAGCATCCGCGCCAGGACCGCCTCCGACTATCGGGTCCTGCTCCTTTTCACCGCGCTCTACACCTTCCTGGTTCAGGGCATCATGATCGGCCCGCTCTACGCGGCCATGCCCCAGGAGGCGCTCAAGTCCTTCTCGGAGTTCCCTGAGGTCATGCTCGCCCTGTTCGGGGGCGGCGACATCGGCACGGCCGAAGGTTACTATCAGATCGAGACCTTCGGCATGATGGCGCCGATCGTCGTCGCGATCGTGTCCATCGCCATCGGGGCCGGGGCCTTGGCCGGGGAAGAATCGCGCCGCACCATGGGCCTGCTGCTGGCCAATCCGGTGAGCCGCTCGAAGGTGGTGCTGGAGAATACATGGCCGATGCTGGTCTTCTCCATCTTCGTAGGTTTCATGACGTTTGCCGGAGTAGCCCTGGGTTCGGTCTTCGGCGGTCTGGGCATGAACATGGGGAACATCGCGGCCACCTGCGTGCTGCAGACGCTGGTCGGACTGGTCTTCGGCGCCCTGGCGCTGGCCTTGAGCGCCGGCACCGGGCGCAAGAACGCCTCCATCTTCGGGGCGGCCGGGGCGGGTGTCGCCCTGCACCTCATCAACGGCCTCGGCGTGCTGAATGACACGATGTCTGCCGTGGCCAGGGCATCGCCGTTCCACTACTACCTGGGCAATGACCCGCTCAACAATGGCATGGACTGGAGCAACGCCGCGGTCCTGGCCGGCATCGTGCTGGTTCTGGTCGCGCTCTCGGTGGCCCTTTTCCAGCGGCGGGATTTGCGGCTGACTGCCTAGGTGCGCCGGCTGCCGGACTATTGACATCCTCCGCCGCAGTCTTTACTATTCGGGCCAATGTCGCGGCGTGGCCGGCAGCCACCGGCCGGTGGCGGAACGGCCCGGGGCCTGGCGCTGTGCCAGCAAGGATGGGAGGGAGGATGGCCAAAGAACCGCAGCTCAAGGCATCCGTCGTTATGGCCTCCGTGGAGTTCATCAGGAAGGAGCTTGGTGAACCCGCCCTGCAGAGCATCCCGGGCAGTTTCGACAGCAAGGAGATCTCCAGCAACAGACTGCCCTCAGACTGGCTCCCGCAGAAGACGTACCGCGATCTCCTGGTGGCAACCCACCGGTATCCTAACTCGGCGGCTCCTCAGAAGAAGCCCAAAGAGTTCCTCTTCCAGATGGGACGATTCATGGCCAATGATGGCATCAACAAGTACTACAAATCGCTGATACGGCACTTTGACATGAATTTCATGCTGACCAAGAGCGCCCTTCTCTGGGGGGTGATGCATACCCACGGCTCGGTCAAGGCCGAGCCCATCGGCAAGACCGGTGCCTACATCTACCCGGACGATTTCCCCGCCCCCTGCAAGGAAACGTGCTGCATGCTGGCGGGCTACATGTACGCCATCGGTGAGCTGAGCAAGGTCACCATGGTCCGGGTAGAGGAGCTCGAATGTGTGACGGAAGGCGCGAAGCGCTGCAAGTTCATCGGTGAATGGAGATAGCCGAGGCCGGCGATTCAGGAGGAAGAAAGCAGATGGAAAAGGAGCCCCGTTTCAAAGCCTCCGTGATGACTTCCACACTGGAGTTCATCAGCAAGGAGCTCGGCGAGCCGGCCCTTCAGAGTATCCTGGGCAGCTTCGACAGCCGAGAGATAGCCGGCAAGAGGTTGCTCCCCTCCGACTGGCTTCCCCAGAGCACGTACCGGGATATCCTGCTCGCCACGCACAAGTACCTCGGCTCTCTGGCGGCCCCGCGCAACGAGGACCGGTTCCTGTTCGAGATGGGCAGGTACATCGCGGGGGACAGCGTCAGCAAGTACTACCGGTCGCTGATCAGGGTGTTCGACACCAAGTTTCTCCTGACGCAGACGCCGCGCCTCTGGAAGATCGTTCATACCCACGGGAAGATCCAGGTAGAGCCTTCGGGGAAGAGCGGCGCCGACGTCTACATCAGCGAGTTCCCCATGCCGACCCGGGAGTGGTGCACGATGGTGACCGGCTTTATCTATGGAGTCATCGAGTTGACCAAAGCGAAGGATATCAAGGTGGAACAGGTCGAGTGCGTCATGAATGGTGCCAGGCACTGCCGGTTTCACGCTGAGTGGAAGTAGCCAACGCCGGGGCCTGACCGTGTGCGGCACGCCCGCGGACGACCCGCTGTACGTCAGTGCGTGCAGCGGACATTGAAGAGGGAAAGACGATGGGCAAAGAGCCTGAAGTGAAAGCCAATCTGGTGACTGCCACTATGGCGTTCATCAGCAGTACCCTCGGGGAGCCGGCACTCAACAGCATCCTGGCTACTCTGACCACCAGGGAGCTCTCCTCAGGCAAGAGCCTCCTGCCCTCAGACCGGATTCTCGAGCGAACCTACAGGGATCTGCTGGTCGGCGCCGGCAAATGCCTGTCGTCCGCTCCCGGCGCCAGGAAACCGAAGGACTACTTCTTCGAGATGGGCAAGTATCTGGCCAACGACGGCATAAACAAGTACTACAAATCCCTGATACGCATGTTCGACACCAAGTTCATGCTGACCAAGAGCCCGCACATCTGGGGGTTGATACACTCCCACGGGTCGCTAACGGTGGAGCCGATAAGCAGCACTAGCTGCTACGTCTACATCGCCGATTACCCCGCCCCGTGCAAGGAGTTCTGCTACATGATGGCGGGATACATGTGGGCTGTGGCCGAGATGACGAAGGCGGAAGCTCTCCGGATCGACGAGCTCGAATGCGTGAACCAGGGCGCCAGACGCTGCAAGTTCGTCGGCGAATGGAAGCCGTCGTCGCAGCGCCCGAAGGCCTGACGTTCGACCGCGCATGGCGCTGTTCGGCTGCAGAAGCAAGGGAGGGAGACGGAAGATGGAGAAGGAGCCTCGCTTCAAAGCCTCGGTGATGACTGCCACGCTGGCCTTCATCAGCAAGGAGCTGGGGGAGCCCGCCCTGCAGAGCCTCCTCGCCAGCTTCGACAGCGAGGAGATCGCCGGCCGGCAGTTCCTGCCGTCGGACTGGCTTCCCGAAAGGACACACCGGGACCTGCTCGTGGCCACCGGGAAGTACCTGGAATCGACTGCCCGTCACAAGAACCCGAGGGAGTTCTTCTTCCAGATGGGGAAGTTCCTGGCCGTCGACGGCATCAACAAGTACTACAAGTCGCTCATCTCCGCATTCGACACCAAGTTCATGCTGACCAAGAGCCCCCTTCTCTGGGGGGTGATCCACTCCCACGGCTCCTTCAAGGTTGAGCCGACCGGCAAGAACGGGGCCATTGTCTACATCACCGACTACCCCACGCCCAGCAAGGAGTGGTGCCTCATGATGGGCGGGTACATGTACGCCGTGGCCGAAATGACCAAGGCCAAGGACATGAAGATACAGGAAGTGGAGTGTGTCAACAACGGCGCGAAGCGCTGCAAGTTCGTGGGGGAGTGGAAGTAGGTCCAGGAGGGGGGCAGCTAGGCTACCGCCGCATCAGCCAGGATGAGCGTTTCCTGGTGAAGGGTACCTACGGGCCGCTGGCGACCGGCGAGCTGGAAAGAGCCAGGGCCTGGGGAGCGGAGCTCGCCCGCCTGTGCCAGGCCGGTTGAGGAGGACCCATGACCAAGTCGAAGCTCAACAGGGAGTGGCACCTGGCCCACAAGATGCCCCGGAACCCGACACTCGAGCAAAGGCTCGAATGGCACCTGGAGCATGCCCGCAACTGCCAGTGCCGGCCGATAACCGGCAAGCTGGCCGAGGAAATGAAGAAGAGGGGCATGCCGATACCCGGCGCCTAGCCCGAGGCCGGCGCATCAGAGGAAGGTCTGCCGGCGTCCGGGCGCCGCGAGGCTGAGGGGACATTGATATGAACGACGAGATCATGACGAAGATGGTGGAGGCCAACGGCCTCACGTTTCAGGTCGATACCTGCGGCTCGGGGGACAGGTTCGCTATCTGCCTGCACGGCTACCCGGAGAGCTCCTTCTCCTGGCGGCACCAGCTGCCGCTCCTGGCCCAGCTGGGCTACACGGCCTGGGCGCCCAACCTTCGCGGGTACGCGGGCTCCAGCCGGCCGCCGCACAGGTCGGACTACCGCATCGACTGCCTCACGGCCGACGTGGCCGGGCTCATTGACGCTTCGGGCGCCCGGTCCACACTCCTCATCGGACATGACTGGGGGGGCGTCATCGCCTGGATATTCGCTCTGCAGAGGATCCGCCCCCTGGAGCGCCTCATTGTCCTGAACTTCCCCCATCCGAAGCTCTATCGGGAGAGGATCAACCGCTGGCCCCAGATCAAGAAGTCCTGGTATGTCTTCCTTTTTCAGCTTCCGTGGGTGCCGGAGCTCATGATGGGGTCGAGAGGGGCCAGGATTGTCGGCCAGAGCTTCTCCGCCACGGCGGTGGACAAGTCACGCTTCCCGGAGGAAGTCCTGGACGTCTACCGCCGCAACGCCCGCATCCCGGGGGCCCTGACCGCCATGATCAACTACTATCGCGCCAACTGGGGCATCCGCCGGGGAGGCCTCTTCGCCGAGCAGCGCCAGGCCATCGAGTCCGTGCTGGAGACGCCCACCCTGATGATCTGGGGGGAGGTGGACATCGCCCTTGGCAAGCACCTCACCTTCGGAACCGAGAAGCTGGTCAGCGACCTTACGCTGCGGTACCTCCCGGACGTCTCCCACTGGGTGCAGCAGGAGGCGCCGGAGACCGTCAACGCCATGATCGAGGCCTGGGTGACCGGCAGGGACGTCCCCCTGGCCGGCCCCGGGGGCAGGATCGCCGGTCCCGGTCCCGCACGACAACGCTCCGGCTAGTTGCTATAATGAAGGCGATAACGGTGCCATGAAGTTCTATCGAATACTGGTCGCGGTGGACGGCGGCGACGCGGATCGCGATGCCATCCAGATGGCGTGCAAGCTGACAAAGGAGACCAAGGGTACGGTCTTTGTGGTTCATGTGATTGAGGTGAAGCGTTCCTTCCCCCTGAACGCCGCGCTGCATGCCCACGCCGATGAGGGGGAACGGATCCTGCGCCGGGCCCAGGACCTCGCCGACGAACACGAGCACGACTGCATCATAGAGACCGATCTGCTCCAGGCCCGCGAGCCCGGGCCGGCCATCGTGACCGAGGTCCTGGAGAAGCAGATCGACCTTCTCCTCGTGGGTATGGGCTACCGGACGAAGTTCGGCCACTTCGAGATAGGCGAGACTATCCCCTACCTGCTCAAGAACGCGCCCTGCCGGGTCATGATCCTGCGCAAGTCGTTGGAGGATGAGTCACAATGAAGATCCTGGTCATGGGGTGCGGCAGGGTCGGGGCGCACCTGGCCTCCCTCCTGGAGGATGACGGCCACGAGATCACCGTTCTGGATATCGATCCTTCCGCCTTCGCCAAACTGCCTCACACCTTCAGGGGCAATGCCCTGCTGGGCGACGGCACCGACGAAGACTCGCTCAAGAGGGCCGGCATACAGGAGATGCAGGCCTTCATTGCCTTGACCGCCGCCGACAATACCAACATCATGGCGGCCCAGATCGCCCAGAAGGTCTTCAACGTCCAGAAGGTGGTCTGCCGGGTCTATGACCCCACACGCGAGGAGCTGTATCGGGGGCTGGGCCTGGAAATCGTCTGCCCCACGGCCCTGGTGGCGGAGACAGTCAGGACGAGACTCTAGTGAACGTGCGCCAGACGGGATGAGGTTCCTAACAGGTTAGGGCTTAAGCTGTGTACATTGTGATTGTAGGCGCAGGCAACGTTGGCTATCATCTGGCCAAGGCCGTGCTCCGCAAGGGACACGAGGTCCTGCTGATCGACCGGGATGCGGCGACGCTGGAGCGCATCGAGGATGAGCTGGGCAGCATCGGCCTGAAAGGCGACGGGTGCGAGGTGAATACCCTGGAGGAGGCGGGCACCGCCAGGGCGGACCTGTTCGTCGCCGTGACCAACCAGGATGCCGATAACCTGGTGGCCTGCCAGGTGGCCAAGCACCGCTTCAATGTGCCGCGGACCGTGGCCCGCATGAGCGACCTGAAGAACGAGCCCCTGTTCAAGAGGCTGGGCGTAGACATAACCGTCAGCAGCACCATCCTTATCCTGCAGTACATTGAGAGCCAGACCGCCAAGCCCCCTCTGCTCAACCGACTGGCGGTCCTGCGGGGCAGCGGGCGCGAGATCGTCGACGTCAAGATACCGCCGGCATCCGCGGCTGTAGGGAGGAAGATCAGGGATGTCAGCCTGCCCCAGAACAGCCTCATCATACTGCTTATCCGGCAGGAGGAGAGGATCCAGCTGCCCACCAGCACCACCGTGCTCGAGCCGGGCGACCGGCTGCTCGTCGTCGGCGACCGGGCAAACGAGGAGGCTCTGCACCAGGCTTTGACCGGCAGCTGATGATGAGCAAGAGCATAGCGTATCTGGGCCCTCCGGGCACGAACACGGAACAGGCCGCCCTCAAGTACGACCCCCAGGCCCATCTGATACCTTTCCCCAGCGTGGCCGCCGTGGCTTCGGCCGTGGATACCGGAATCGCCGCCGAGGGAGTGGTCCCCATTGAGAACAGCCTGGAAGGATCGGTGAACGACACCCTGGATCTGCTGATACACGAGTCGCGGCTGCTCATCCGCCGCGAGCTGGTGCTGGATATTGAGAACCACCTGCTGGTGAAGCCCGGCACCTCCCCCGCCGGCCTCAAGGTGATTTACTCCCACCCCCAGGCGCTGGCCCAGAGCCGCCGTTTCATCGAGCGCTGCTACCCCAGGGCCCAGGTAGTGGCCGCCCTGAGCACCGCCGCCGCCGTCGAGGAGATGATGGCCTCCGCGGAACCCGCGGCCGCCGTGGGTAACGCCAGGGCCGCCGAGCTGTACGGCGCGCAGATACTGGCTCGCAGCATTCAGGACCGGTCCCCCAATGTCACCCGTTTCGTGGTGCTGGCGCCGGAGGATCACCCCCCTACCGGGCGGGACAAGACCTCCCTGGCCTTCACCTTTGCCGATGACCGGCCCGGCCTCCTGTACCAGGTCCTCGGGGAGTTCGCCAAGCACAGCATCAACCTGGACAAGATAGAGTCCCGCCCCTCAAAGGAAGCGCTGGGGCGCTACGTCTTCCTCATCGACCTTGAGGGTCACCGCCAGGACGATCTGATCGGCGGTGTCCTGGACAGGGTCAAGGCCAGCACATCGTTTTTCAAGGTGATGGGGTCCTATCCCAAGTACGAGGTGCCATCTTGACGGAATCCGACCACAACCAGCATGACGAGTTTGACCTGGACTGGCATGATGACCACGTCGTGCCGCCGCACATGTTTCCGGACCTGGAGTTCTTCTTCGAGCGCCTCAGTGCCGCCACCTTTGACGCGGTCGACCCGCGGAACGGTGCGACGGTCCTGGACGTCGGGTGCGGCCGGGCCAACGATGCCATGGACCTGGCCCGGAGGGGTGGCCAGTGCCTGGGCCTGGAGCCCTCCGAAACCATGATCTGCATTGCCAGGAGGGACATCGCCAGGGACGGGACGGGTGTCGCTTTGCTGCGCGGCATTGGCGAAGACATGCCCATCAAGAGCCGGACGTTCGACAGAGTAGTCTGCAAAGGCGCCCTCGACCACTTCCCCACGCCTGAGAAGGCCATAATGGAGATGGCCCGGGTGGTCAAGCCGGGCGGCACCGTCGTCATCACCGTCGCCAACCTCGACTGCCTGGGGTTCAGGCTGGGACGCACCTTCTTTGTCAGGTTCCGCAAGATGCTGCGGCGCGAGGAGTCCATCTACGAGAAGATCTGGCAGACGCCCTTTGACCACACCTTCAGGTTCGACTACAAGACCCTCAACAGGATGGTCAAGAAACACATGAAGGTGGACGACTCGATCGGGGTTTCGCTCTTCTTCGCGTCGCCCTGGTGGGGCAGGATACTCTCGAAGCTGCCGCGGCCGGTCTACCGGGGGATACTCCGGGCCCTGGACGCCGCGGCCCGACACATTCCGTCTCTAGCTGACGGGGTCGTTCTCAAGTGCAGCCCGAAGCCTGGCGCTTGACCAGGATCAGCGTCAGCACCCCACTGCGACCTTCCACTTCTTCCACCCCGGCAATCTCGTCCCCGTGGGCCGCGATTATGCCGTCTACCGCTGGCGTCACCTCGGGCCAGTCGGCGAACTTGTAGTCATGGAATCCGATCGCGCCCCCGGAGACCAGGTGCGGCCAGATGAGGGCAAAGTCGCTCGCCACCCCAGCCTGCTGGTGGCAGCCATCGACGAAACCGAAGCAGAACCTCTGGTCCTCGGGGAAGGTGAGCTGGCGCGAATCCTGCCTGATGGTGACTATATTGTCCCACTCCCGGGTCGTATCCCGGTAGACCTCGAACATGGATGGGCCTTCCAGGAAGGCCTGGTAGACCTCCCCGGCGGTCACCCCCCCCCGCCCCATGGTAACGTCCGCCCCCGGGTCAAAGGTGTCCACGGCGAATACCTTCTTGTGGTGCTTCTTGGCGAATCCGGCGAGCTTGACCGTGCCCCCGCCCATGTAGGCGCCGATCTCGATTATGTCGCCTTCCAGGCGGTGGATGTCCCGGTTTTCGATGAAGCGGATGAGGTTCTCGTAGCCAACATACTCCTCAGGGGACATGCAGCCCTTCGATCTTCAGTCCTTCAACCTTGGCCCACGCCGATATGGCCATGATGACGCCCGCGGACGTCCAGGTGTTCTTCTCCTCCGGCCAGATCATCTGGTCCGGAAGCTTCACCCCTGTTTCGAAGCCTCCATCGTGGTCCTTCAATCGCAGCATCCACTTCATAAGCCGACCGGCCCGGTCGCGATCCCCGATCTGATACAGGGACATGACCAGCTCGGACGTCTCAGCAACTGTGACCCAGGGGGTGCCAGTCACGCACTTGCATCCCCAGTCCTCCACCACAAAGTCATGCCACTTCTCGTCGATTACTCTGCGGGCCTCCTCGCCCTTGAGCACACCTGTGAGGACCGGATAGTACCAGTTGGTGGCGAACCCCTGGCTGTCTTCGCCAAACCGGTCGAAGGAGTGCCGCCGCTCGTGCATGGCATCCAGCAGCCTGTCGCCGGCGCTCTCCCAGTCCGCCTTCTCCGCCCCGAGCTGCCTGGCGACCTTGAGGCCGCTCCTGACGCTCTGCCAGACACAGGTCGACGCCGCGTATATCGCCCCCGGCCACGGGCCCTTCCCGCCATTGCAGGCCCAGAGGACCTCGCCGCCAGGCTGCTGCAGCCGCAGTGCGAAGTCTATGGCGCCCTCCACGCTGGGCCACATCTCCCGCAGGAAGTCCTCGTCTTTGGTGACCAGGTAGTGATACCAGATGCCGGTGGCAAAGTAGCTGCTCTGGTTGGTGTCGCGTATCAGGTCCTTCGGCTTGTCATCAACATAGGCCGAGTACCAGCTCCCGTCCGTATTCTGCATCTTCTTCATCCACCGGTAGGCCTTCACGGCCTGCTCGAAACGGCCGGTCAGGTCCAGAGCAATAGCGCATTCCACATGGTCCCACGGATCGGTTATGCCTTCGTCATACCACGGGATGGCGCCCGAAGGCAGCTGGTGCCGGCCGATGTAGTCGGCCAGATCGTTAAGCAGTCTGGGGATGTCTTCCATTTTGCCCCTTTCTGGCATAGATGACGATGCTCTTGGGAAACAGATGATTGCACAGGTCGTCCAGCAGACGGACCGGCCTTGTCCTGGTTTTGAGGTCCCAAACGAGGAACCGGTGGTACGTTTTCGGGACGAAGGCGTTCTCGTTGTTCACACCGAACAGGCACCGGAGCAGCCAGTACACGGAGTGCAGCGAGTGCTTGTGCCGGACGCTGAATATCTCCAGGCTGTGGTCCCTGAGCAGCTGAGTAATTTCTCCGGCCCTGAATATCCTTACGTGGCCGCCCGGATTCCGGCTGTACTGTCTCGATATCCGCCAGTAGATGCTCTCGGTAAGACGCGTCGGCACGCTCACCGCAATGATGCCGTCGTCTTTCAGCACCCTGACCAGCTCTCCCACGCTCTGCCTTTCGTTCTGCACATGCTCCAGCACCTCGGAACAGATCACCCGGTCGAAGGATCCATCCTTGAGCGGGAGGGTCATGGCATCGCCCCTCACCACCAGCCACCGGTTCCCGCTGCCATTCCTCTTCTCGTCGTCGGCTGTATATAAAGTATACCGGGTCTTCTGCAGATCTGCCTGTAGCATGTCCAGGGCCATGACCTGGCAGTCATACAGGCAGTATGCCGCCCAGGTGTGCCGCCCGTTGCCGCAGCCGACGTCCAGGAGCCGCTGGCCCGCCCCCACCTCCATCAGCCTGTAGTCAACGGTGAGCATCCGCTATGAGCTCCTCGTAGACGGCAACCGTATTCTTCGCCGCCTGCTCCCAGTTGAAGTGGGTCTCCACCCTCCGCCGGGCGGCGATCCCCATGCGGCGGCGCAGGTCCGCGTCGCTCATCAGCCTCTTGAGCGCCGCCGCCATGGCCACCGCATCGCCGGGGGGAACCAGCAGGCCCGCTTCCCCGTCCGGTCCCACCACCTCGGGCAGGGCCCCGGCACTGCTGGAAACCACCGGCACCCCGCAGGCCATGGCCTCCCCCGCCGGGAAACCGAACCCCTCGTAGAGCGACGGCACCACTGCCACCTCGGAGGTCCCGTACTGCTTCACCAGATCCTCGTGGCTGATCCTGCCGGTGAAGGTCACCGAGTCTTCCAGGCCATACTCCCTGACCAGCCCGCCGGAGTACTTCCCGTCGGGAGGCCCGCCGATGATGGTCAGCTTGAGGTCCATCTCGTTCCTCACCATGGTCATGGCCTTCAGCAGGTGGGTCAGCCCCTTGATGGGGCTGTAGCCGCCGACCACGATGAGGCTGTTGGGCCTCTTGGGGCTCGAGCCGTTGGTGTGGAAGAGATCGCAGTCAATGCCGTTGTAGACCACCCTGAAGTTCTTCCGGGGTATCCCGAAGGACCTCGAAGTGTCGTTGGCGGAGCTCTCGGCCACGGCCAGAATCCGGTCCATCCGCCGGGCGACGCGCTTCTGCATGGTGAGGAAAGAATACCAGCGGAAGAGCTTGAACTTCATCCAGCCTCTGGCGTTGCGTATGTCAACGTCACGGTCCACCGTGACCGGGTGGTGGATGGTGCACACGATCGGTATCTTGAACTGCTTCATCAGCAGCATCCCGTAGCCCAGGGTCTGGTTGTCGTGAATGACGTCGAAGCGGCGCTCCCTCATGAGAGACCAGAGCTTGCGGTGGGCCCTGATGCTGAAAGTGAACGGCTCCGGGAAGCCGCCCAGCAGGACCGAGGCCACCTCGTACTGGTTGAGCGGATAGATCAACCGCCTGGGTTCCGGCGGAAAATGACCGGTCCAGCTGTAGGCGTCCATGCTCTCCAGCCGGTGCATCCGCACCGCGTCTACGACCACGGGGTGCGGATTCCCGGACAGGAGGTCGACCTCGTGTCCCAGGTTGACCAGCGCCTTGGACAGGTTGTGAATGTAGATGCCCTGCCCACCGCCGAAGGGATGCCCCCTATATGACAAAAGGCATATCTTCATGGACCGCGGGACCCCCCATCTTGCATTTCCCGCCGGCTGCCGGCCCGATCGCCTCTCCCCGGAACGCTGAATGATTGCCTCTCACGAAACAGTCAAGCGCAAACGGACCAATAGCGCAGCACGACATTATAGCACATTAGCTGCAACCCGGCCAAACATAAGGACGTTTCGCGCGCTGCGCCGGGGTGAGAGGCGACAACGTGTAACCGGCGTGGCAGCGGCGCCCGGGCCCCCGGCGTATGCGGACGGCGTGCGTGCCGGGATCATTAGCGCACCGGCCCCCCGGATGCTATAATCAATCGGTAATCGCGCTATGCTTCACTCTGGCCCATTCGGCAGTTCACCCGGTGAGAGATGACCTATTCTCTGGGCGTAGATATCGGTTCCGTTAACGTCAAGCTGGCCCTCATCGACGAACACGCCGCAACGCTCAGGCTGGACACCGAGAAGGTGACTACCAGCGCCCAGGCGGCCGTGGCTGCGCTCATTGCCAGACTGGGGGAGACGTACCCCCTTGACCAGGTCAGCCATGCTGCCGTGTCCGGCTCCGCCTCTGCCGTGGTGCCAAAGGGACTCCACTGGTCCGAATACAGCAGCTCCCTGTCCATCGCCTCCGGCGTCCTCCATTACTACCCGGATGCCCGGACCATCATCCAGATCGGAGGGCAGAGCTCCTTCGTGGTCGAGCTCGTGGACGGACTCCGCAAGCCGTGGCGGGTGGCCTCCAACCCCCTCTGTGCCGCGGGCACGGGGATGTTCCTGGAGCAGCAGGCGTACCGGCTCGGCATCACCATGGACGACTTCGCCCGCCTGGCGCTCGAATTCGAGGGTCAGCCGCCCCGCATCGCCGCCAGGTGCAGCGTTTTCGCCAAGACCGACCTGATCCACCTGCAGCAGAAGGGGGTCCCGGTGGGGGCCATGCTGTACGCCCTCTGCGGCAGCATCGCCCGCATGGTGGTGGCTCTGAAGAAGGGCCCCTTCGAGGAGCCCATCTACTGCGTCGGCGGCGTGGCCGGCAATGCCGCCATCATCAAGGCCCTGAACGAAGTCATCTCCGCCAGGAACGGGAGACAGGTGAACGTCATCGTCCCGGAGAACCACTACTACATCGAAGCCGCCGGCGCGGCTCTCCTGGCCAGCGCCTCTGGCCGGACCTCGACCGTCGCCAGGCTCGCCGAGTCCGAGACGGCGCTGCACTACTTCGAGATGCAGCCCCTCGAGAAGACGGCAGGGCACAACAACGGCTGGACTGCCCCGCCCGTTGAGAAGCCCTTCACGGGTTACCTGGGTGTCGACGTCGGCTCGACCAGCACCAAGGCGGTCATCCTCGACGAATCGGGCACCGGCGTCGTCGCCAAGAGCTATCTCATGACGGCCGGCCGGCCCGTCGACGCCATCAAGGAGGTCTTCCGCAACCTGCTAGCCGATGTCGGTGACAAGGCCAGCATCGCCGGCGTGGGCGTCACCGGCTCCGGCCGCTACCTGGTGGGCGCCTTCATCGGCGCCGACCTCATCAAGAACGAGATCACGGCCCAGACCAGGGCCGCGGCCGACCTGGATCCGGAGGCGGACATCATCGAGATCGGCGGGCAGGACTCCAAGCTGGTGATCAAGCGGCACGGCGTCGTGGTCGACTACCAGATGAACAAGGCCTGCGCCGCCGGCACCGGCAGCTTCATCGATGAGCTGGCCGAGCAGATGGGCGTCAGCGTTAAGAACGGCGACTTCGCCCGGCTGGCCTTCGACGCCCCCCACACCATCGACCTGGGGACCAGGTGCGCCGCCTTCATGGGTCAGGCGGTGGCCTCGGCCCAGCGGGGGGGCGTGCCCCTGCAGGTCATCTCCGCCAGCCTGGCCAACTCCATCGCCGGCAACTATCTCTCCAAGGTGGTGGAAACGCGGAAGCTGGGCGACAAGGTCATTCTCACCGGCGCGGTCTTCTACAACGAAGCCGTGGTCTCGGCCTTTCAGCGTGCCCTCCCGGGCAAGCAGACGATTGTCCCGCTGCACAAGGAGGTCAGCGGCGCCATCGGCGCGGCCCTCCTGGCCAAAGAGGCCGGCAGCGGCCGGGGCTCCCGTTTCAAGGGCTTCCAGAGGGTCATCGACAGCAACCACAAGCTCAGCACCTTCGTCTGCAAGAGCTGCGACAACAACTGCACCATCAGCCGCCTGGACATACCGGGCGAGAAGGCCACCTTCTACGGCAGCCGGTGCGACCTCTACGACAGCAGCATCGCCACCAAAGAGCGGGTGGAAACGGCCTTCGACGAGCGCGAGAGGCTCCTGTTCGCGGACTACGCGGAACGGGATGGCCGTCCCCGCGTCGGCGTCCCCAGGGCGCTCCTGGTCTATGATTATGCGCCGCTGCTGATCGGCTTTCTCAACGAGCTCGGGGCCAAAACGGTCCTTTCCAGCAAGACCACCAAGCACATCACGGAGGAATCGGGAGAGCTGGGCTACACCGACAGCTGCTTCCCGGTCAAGCTCCTCCACGGTCATGCCGCCACGCTGAAGGACGTCGACTACATACTCTACCCCTCGGCTATCCGGATGGGGCTCAAGGACGGGGAGGAGAACCAGAAGTACACCTGTCCGCTGGTGCAGGCCTCGCCATACATAATCCGCGAAGTGATGGGCCTGGAGAGCAAGATGCTGGTGCCGACGCTGGACTTCAGCCGCGGCGATGATGATGCCATCAAGAACCTGTCCCGGGTCGCCGCGCAGATGGGCTTCTCGGCGAAGAAGGGCCAGGCGGCCGCCATGGCCGGCCTCGAGGCGCAGAGGAAGTACCAGGAGTCGCTCACGCAAAACGGCCGCACCCTTCTGCAGCGGCTTCATGAGACCAAGCAGCTGGGCGTGGTCATCTTCGCCCGCTCCTACATGTTCCAGGACTCCGGGGCCAACATGGGGATCGCCGAGAAGCTGGCCCAGCTGGGCGTGGTGCCCATTCCGCTCGACTACCTGCCCCTGGACACCATCAACGTCAAGGAGTACTGCGACCGCCCGTATTGGTACTACGAGATGAAACACATTGCCGGCGCGGCCATCGCCGTCAAGGACCCCCAGCTCTACGGCTTGATCCTCACCAACTTCGGCTGCGGGCCCAACTCCTTCATGCTCAACATAGTCCGGGACATTATGGGCGACAAGCCTCTCGGACAGCTGGAGATAGACGAGCACGCCGCCGAAGCCGGCATCGTCACCCGGCTCGAGGCCTTCGTGGACACCATCACGGACTACGCCGCTTCGTCC
This sequence comes from uncultured Dehalococcoidia bacterium, assembly GCA_964409515.1. Lineage (GTDB taxonomy): Bacteria > Chloroflexota > Dehalococcoidia > UBA2247 > RBG-13-53-26 > JAFGCL01. Next base: position 2,209 of record CAYPDY010000027.1, on the reverse strand, counting down.
CGGTCCTACAGCTTCCCCACGGACATAGAGTCGATCCGCCGCTACTCCCAGAGCACCATCAGCGCCAACAAGGTGGTGCTGATCCCGAACATGGCCAGCCACGCCGCGGTGCTGGCCGCCGCCATGCAGCACTTCGGCGTCAGGGCGGTGCTTCTGCCGGAGTCGGATGAGAGAAACCTGCTGTACGCCAACAGGGTCACGTCAGGCAAGGAGTGCCTCCCGTACCGCGTCAGCCTGGGTGACTTCATGAGGTTCTATTACGAGCACGACGAGTACGACTTCGGGCCCAAGGACGTCGAGGGCTTCATGGCCAGCGCCTACGGACCCTGCCGCTTCGGCAAGTATGCTGTCGAGCAGGCCCGGTTCCTGCGGGAGCTCGGCTTCGATTTCCAGATACGCACCACCGTCTCCAACAACGCCTACCGCGACCTCCACCTCGGGCCGGGCTTCGAACGCCTCGCCTGGAAGGGCATCGTGGCCGTCGACTACCTGGAGAAGCTCCTCTGGCGAACGCGTCCCTACGAGAAGGCGCCCGGGGCCGCCGAGGCATTGTTCCGCGAATCTCTCGCCGGAGCATGCGATCTCGTCCGCCAGGCCCAACCTGCCGGCGACTACCTGCGTCAGGCGACTCACCGGTTCAGACTGCTGATCGACCCCGCGAAGCCCCGGCGCCCGCTGGTGGGCATCAACGGCGAGATATATCTGCGCTCCAACACCTTTGCCAACAGCAACCTGGTCAAGGAATGCGAGAAGGTGGGGCTGGAGGTCCTGGTTTCGCCCATAGGGGAGTGGATGAACTACATCACCCACCGGAGCCTGGAAGACGGGGTACGGGACAGGGACCTGAAGAAGACCATCATGAGCTACCTGAGGCAGGTCCAGCAGGGGCGCGACGAGAGATCGGTCACCACCAACTTCAAGGAATTGATCACCATGGAGGAGCCACCGCTCAAGGACCTCCTGGCCATTTCGCAGAAGCACCTCTCACCCAAGTGCGGCAGCGAGGCCGTCATCAGCATCGGGGCCGGCATCGAGTGGCTGGAGAGCCCGCACTTCGCCGGAGTCATATCGGTGATGCCTCACGGCTGCATGCCCGGGGGAATAGTCGCGGCCATGTCCGAGAAGTTCAGCCGGATCTACGGAAAGCCGTGGATCAACCTCACCTACGACGGCTTCATGGAAACCAACAACCTGGTGAAGCTGGCCAACTTCGCCGAGATCATACGGTTCTGCAGCAAGACGGACGGGGCCCGCGCCGGCGTGAGCTAGCCCCGTGATCGCCTCACAGGCCCGCCATGCGCAAAGCCGCCAGGCTCTTTGAGTCGCATATCCCACCGGACTCCACCAGCGCCTGGACCTGGGACGGGCTCACCGGCACCACCTCGATCTCATCGGTGTCTTCGGCCGTCAGGGGGCTGCTTTGCAGGCCGGTGGCGCGGAAGAAGTGCAGGTACTCGGTGCAGTACCCCGGCGCGGCATAGAACCCCCCCAGCTTCTCCAGGCGCCCGGGCCGGCACCCGGTCTCCTCGCGCAGCTCCCGGGTCGCCGCATCCTCCGGGGTCTCTCCCGGGTCTATGCTGCCAGCGGGCAGCTCCAGGAGCAGCCTCTCCACGGCATGGCGGTACTGCCGCACCATCAGGATGTTGCCGTCCGGGTCGACGGGCAGAAGGACCACGCAATCGACATGCTCCACCACCTCGCGGGTGGTCTTCACCCCGCCGGCTTTCACCACGGTGTCCACCCGCACTCGTATGGCTCGACCGCGGTACTCGTGGCTGGTGCTCAGGACCCGCTCTTTGCCCGCCGTCAAAACACCACCTCCGCACTCGGTGCCGCGCTCAGCTCACGCGGTAGATCATGGCCACTTCGTCGCAGTCGGGAAACTTGGGGCAGCGATAGCACTCCGACCAGATCTTGCGCGGCAGCTCCGACTTGTCCACCTGCCGGAACCCCTGCCTCTCGAAGAACGAGGCCCGGTAGGTCAGGCAGAACACCTGGGGTATGCCCACTTCCCTGGCCTCATCGACGCAGGCCTTGATCAGCCTCGCCCCCAACCGCTGGTTCTGCATGTCCTCCGCCACCGCCACTCCCCGGAGCTCGGCCAGGTCGGACCAGTAGACGTGCAGGGCCGCGCACGCCACCATCCTCTCCCCATCCCGGACGACGAAGAAGTCCCTGATGTTCTCGTATATCTCGGAGAGGGCCCGCG
>CAYPDY010000026.1:10058-23639 GCA_964409515.1 uncultured Dehalococcoidia bacterium | reverse complement strand
CCGGTCATCCGTTTTGGGTTGACCTTCCTCGCATTCGGGACTAGAATCAAGGAAATTCTGACTAAGGAGCGCGATGCAGTCCAGCCTGATCGGCAAAATCGAGAAAGCCAAGCGCTACGCGGAGGAGAAGGGAAGGGTCAAGTTCGCCGAGCTGACGGTGAGCTTCCGGGGTGACAACGACGACTACGTTCTCACCTACCGGCAAGGCCGGTGGACCTGTTCCTGCCATCACTTCGCCTCCGAGGGCATCTGCAGCCATACCATGGCCATGCAGAGGATGCTCGGCGAGATGCTGCCTGAAGAGGCGCTCTCGATACAGCCCGCCTAGCAGCAGCCGGGACTGCGGCTGACCGGGCCGGTCTGCCGCTTGTATTGCATGCCTGCCTCGTGCCACCTGATAGCCTCTGCCACCACGAACAGGGACCCCGTGACACAGACAAGGTCCTCCGGTCCCGCTTCCTCCAGCGCCAGCGCCAGCGCCGACTCCACGGTTTCCGCCTCAGTGGCCTTCATCCCCCTGGCCGAGAACTCAGCCGCCAGGGCGGAGGACTCCGCGGCGCGCGGGTTCCTGGACCGGGTCACGATAGCCCTGGCGGGCAGCAGCCGCAACCCCTCCGCGATCCCCGCGATGTCCTTGTCCCGGGATGTCCCGACCACCAGGATGACAGCCTTGTACCGGAAGTAGTCCGGGAGCGCCCTGGCCAGCTTCTCCGCCGAATCGCTGTTGTGGGCCCCGTCCACCACTACCAGCGGATGCCGCCGCAGGACCTGCAGCCGGCCCGGCCACGAAACGCCGGCGAGCCCGGCGGCAATGCTCTCGGGCCCTGTTTCGTCACCGGAGGCGGCCAGCGCCTCCGCGATTCCCACAGCCACGGCGGCGTTGTCCAGCTGATGCTCACCAAGGAGCGGCAGGGTGAGGTCATAGGTCCCCCGCCATCCGTCGACGCGGAACGACTGGCCGGATTCGCTCCGTCCGGTGAGGGTCCAGGTGATGTCCCGGCCCACCTCCAACAGGCGCACCCCCCGCTCATGGCAAACGCTTGACATAACATGGCGGACCTCCGGAGGCTGCGGGGCGGAGACCGTGATGCAGCCGGGCTTGATTATGCCCGCCTTTTCCGCGGCTATCTGGGCCAGGGTCTGGCCCAGGATCTCGGTGTGGTCCAGGCTGATGGAAGTGATGGCGCACACGCGCGGCCGGACGACATTGGTGGCATCCAGGCGGCCGCCCAGACCGGTTTCCAGCACCTGGTAGTCAGCCTGCTTCTCCTGGAAGTGGACGAAGGCCAGGGTCGTCAGGATCTCGAAGGTGGTCAGCTCGCCGTGTGCCCCGAGCCGGTTGAAGGCCTCGAAAGCGGGCTTGAGCTTCCGGACCAGCGCGGCGAACTCGTCTTCCGGAATGGGATGGCCGTCGATCCGGATCCTCTCGGTGAAGCTGTGGAGGTGGGGCGAGGTGTAGAGCCCCGTCCGGCGGCCGGAGGCGGTCAATATGGAAGCAATCATGGCCGCGGTGCTGCCCTTCCCCTTGGTGCCGGCAATGTGAACGGACGAGGCCGCCAGGTGGGGCTTCCCCAAGCTCTCCAGCAGGGCCTCCATGCGGGAGGTGTTGAAGACCACCGCCGTTCGGGAGGCCCTCTCGTAGTCGGCGAAGCCCAGGATGTACTCAATGGCGGCCTGGTAGTCCAGCCTGCTCACCTCCTCCAGACGATTTCGCCACCGAGGATGGTGGCCATCACCCGGACATCCTTGATCTGCCCCGGCGGCACCACCGCCGGGTCGTCGCTCAGGATGACCAGGTCCGCCAGCTTCCCCGGGGCTATCGACCCCTTGTCCCGCTCATCGAAGCTGGCATAGGCCGCGTCGATAGTGTAGGCCATGAGGGCCTCCAGCGGCTTGATGCCCTCACGCGGCGACAGATCCTGTCCTGAAGCCGCCTTCCTGGTGACGGCGGCGCCGATGCCCACCAGGGGCGGGAACGGCACCACCGGCGCATCCGAGCTGGCGGCCACCCGGATGCCCCGGGCGCGCAGCGAGGCCAGGGCATAGAGCCAGGGCAGATCGGGCGGCGGTACCGTGGCCAGGTACCTCTCTCCACTGTAGTATATGAACGGCGGCTGGGTGACGACCATGGCGCCAGTCCTCTTCAGGCGCCGCATCAGGTCGGGCGGGCAGACAGAGCAGTGCTCGAGCCGGTGGCGATGGTCCGGGCGGGGCACCCGGGACAGGGCGTGTTCCAGGGCGGTCAGGGCAGCCTCCAGGGTGACGGCCTCGTCCACGTGGAAGGCCAGCTGCAGGCCGGAAGCGTGCACCTCGAGCGCCAGCCGGTTCAGTTCCGCCTGCGGCGGACTCAGCGATCCCGTGGCGGCCTGAATGATGATCTTGACCGGACCCGGGTGGAGATGGCCGGCCAGTGACTCCCGGACAAATGCCTCCCGCTTCTCCAGCGAATCGGACCCGGTCATCATGGAGACCCTCGGCAGCAGCTTCCCCCGCTCTTTGAGCCGGCGCAGAAGCCGCCAGCGGCCGGCGCTGTCGGTCCAGCTGGCGTCCTGGAGGGAGGTGATACCGGCGGCCAGGAGGTCCTGGTTGGCCAGGACAACGCCGGTCTCCAGCTCATCGTCCGTGACGGGAGGAATCGCCTGGTCGACGAACGTGTTCATCTCGAAGAGAAGCCCGTTGGGCTCTCCCGTGTCCAGGTCCCTCTCCATCATCCCGCCCTCCGGCTCCTCTGTTTCCGCGGAGATACCCAGCAGCTCCATCGCCCGGCTGTTGAGAACGCAGGCGTGTCCGGAACGATGCGTCAGCTTGACGGGATGTCCCGGCGAGGCGGCGTCCAGGTCCCGGCGGTTGGGATGCCTCTTGTCCGCCAGGTAGAACTCGTTGTAGCCATTGGCCCGGATCCAGCGGCCATCCGGCGTCTGGCCGGCCCGCCGGCGGATGGCTTCCTGGATATCGGCGATGCTCCGCACGGCCGCCGGCCCGCAGTCCACGGCCAGGTAGCCGGCGGCCAGGGCAATGGGGTGGCAGTGGGCATCATTGAACCCGGGGACCACGGTCCGGCCCCGGCCATCGATGACCTCGGTCCCGGGGCCCCTGAAAGGCAGCACCTCTCCGTCGGCGCCGACCGCCGCGATGCGCCCGTCTCTGACGGCCACCGCCGAGGCTCCGGGTCTGGCCTGGTCCAGCGTGATTATGTTGGCGTGCTGGAGTATCAGGTCGGCGGGCCGGTTCAATGTCTTCTCGCCTTCTCCATGTGCACCATGAGCACCGCGACATCCGCCGGCGTGACGCCTTCCACGCGGGAGGCCTGTCCCAGGGTGGCGGGGCGGAACTTGTTAAGCTTCTGTCCGGCTTCGAAGCGCAGGCCAGTCAGGGCAGCGTAGTCGACATCGGGAGGTACGCGCCACTCCTCCAGGCGCCTCACCCGGTCTATTTCCCTGGCCTGCAGGTCTATGTAACCCGCATACTTCACTTCGATCTCAACCTGGTCCCTGGCGTCCCGGCCAAGATCAGCCGCTCCTATGCCCAGGGACAGGACGGTGCCGTAACTTGTCTCCGGTCGCCTCAGGAACGCCGCCCCGCTGGTGCTGCGCCCTTCGCCGGGGGGCACGAAATGCGTCCGGTTGAGGCGGCCGATCTCTCCGGCGACGGCCTCCCGCTTGGCCTCCACGGCCTCGTGCCGGCTCCGGTCGACCAACCCCACCTGGTGGCCGATGTGGGTCAGGCGCAGATCGGCATTGTCCTGCCGCAGCAGCAGCCTGAACTCGGCCCGGGAGGTGAACAGGCGGTAGGGCTCGGTGAGCTCCCGCGTGACCAGGTCATCGATCATGACCCCGAGGTAGGCCTGGTCGCGCCTGAGCACCAGGGCCGGGCGGCCCTGGACGAGGTTGGCGGCATTGATGCCGGCGATCAGCCCCTGCCCGGCGGCCTCCTCGTAACCCGTGGTGCCGTTAACCTGCCCGGCCAGGAACAGCCCCGGCACGACCCTGGATTCCAGGCTGGCCCCGGTCTGGGACGGCGGCACGAAGTCGTACTCAATGGCGTAGCCTACCCGGACCATCTCGGCCTTCTCCAGGGCCGGGATCGAGCGGAGCATGGCCAGCTGCACGTCCTCCGGCAGGCTGGTGTTGGCCCCCTGGACATAGACCTCGGCCGTCTCCCATCCCTCCGGCTCCAGGAAGAACTGGTGCGACTCCCTGTGGGCGAACTTGACGACCTTGTCCTCGATCGACGGGCAGTACCTGGGACCGATGCCCTTGATTACGCCGGTAAAGAGGGGCGCCCGGTGCAGGTTGCCGCGAATGATCTCGTGCGTCCGGCCGTTAGTCGAAACCAGGTAGCACGGCAGCTGGGGACGCCACTCGATGGGCGGCCCCTGGGGATACGCCGGGTTGGCCGGCGCGGAAAGGAACCGGGGGTTGGCGTCGCCATCCGTGGTGAAGCTGAAGTAGATCGGGGAGCCGCTGCCCGGCTGCAGGATGGTCCGGGAGAAGTCGATGGTACGGGCATCGATGCGCGGCGGCGTCCCTGTCTTCAGCCGGCCCAGCTGGAGGCCCAGCTTCTTCAAGCTTGCCGAGAGCCGCGCCGCGGCCTGCTCCCCGGATCGTCCGCCCTCATAGGCGGTGTCCCCAACGATGATGCGCCCCCCGAGGGAAGTGCCGGTGGTCAGTATCACCGTCCGGCCTTCATATGCCTGCCCCAGATGTGTCGTCACCCGGAGACCCCGCCGGCAGCCGCCGGCAGCCTCGATACGCTCTATCTCCTCGATGAGCGCCTGCTTGAGGTCCAGGTAGGGCTGTCTCTCCAGCACGTTCTTCATGCAGGAGCCATAGACCCTCTTGTCGCACTGCGCCCGGGGCGCCTGGACAGCCGGGCCCTTGCCGGTGTTCAACATCCGTACCTGGATGAAGGCCTGGTCGGCGGTCCGGCCCATCTCGCCGCCGAGGGCGTCGATCTCACGAACCAGGTGCCCCTTGGCCGGCCCGCCTATGGAAGGATTGCAGGGCATGAGGGCGATGTTCTCCAGGTTCATGCTGAACAGGAGGGTCCGGCACCCCATCCGGGCGGCCGCCAGCGCCGCTTCGCAGCCGGCGTGTCCGGCCCCGATCACGATGACGTCGTACATTACGATCCAATTCTACAACACAGGCTTGTTCACGGTCGACGGAATGAGCGGCCTTTGACACTCCACGCAGGGTTATGCTAGATTTTGAGTGTGGCAGGGTAGCTCAGAGGTAGAGCAGGGGACTCATAAGCCCTTGGTCAGTGGTTCAAATCCACTCCCTGCTACCAACCAACCCCATTGCCGAGCCCATTCGCATGCTAAAGTCCCTACAGTATCATCGGTCTCCAGCACCATTGGGAGGAGCCTGTGGCTGCGGCTTCTTGCCGGATTGGGCGGCGAATGTGACAAAACCGTAGCAGGAAATAAGTAGGATTACCAAGTGCCAACGAACCCGACTTCGCTTAGACTTCCCCTATCCCGGGTTGGAATCGCGGCCGGGCGAACGGGTCTCCACCGGAGACTGCTGACAAGACCTCCAGGAAAGTTCAGAAGATGGAAGAAATCAGGGAACGACAGAAAGTGAAGGTTGTTGACAAGAGTCACCGACTCCATGGCAGAGTAGGGGAAGTCGCTATCATCTCGCCAGTCCCGGGCGGGCCCTATTATTGGATTGTGCTCAGCGGGCCCCGCCAGGACCTCTATCGGTTCGCAGAAGGACAGCTTCAGCCGGCCCAGCGCGGCGGACACTAGCAGTTCTGGAGCCTCTGCCTAGTCCTCGATCCTGAACTCCCACTGGCAGTGGATCTCCTCCCCGTTCTGCCTTGGAGGCAGCTTCAGCGGGACGGCCTTCATCTTCGGATTGATACTCCGTGCTCTCAATGAGTAGTTCTTGGTCTCCTGTATCCGGCAGATCCGCTGCTCCCTGCCCTGTCCCTCCCTCTCCAGGGCCAGAAGGGACGGGCAGCGCGTCACCGTCCAGATTCCCCGCTTGGGGCCGAGCAGCTCGAAATGGTGCTCCAGGTTCCAGGAGTGGGGGCTCATCTGCAGGGACTTCAGCATGGCGGTCACGTCATTGCCCTGGACGTTGAATAGATCGAGGGTCATTTGCACATCATGGACTTCCATCTGGTCCCAGACCGCCATGTCGCAGGCCAGAGCCAGATCATCGTCTGCGCGCTCTTTGACCGCCAGGTACCAGGTCCCATCCAGTTTCCGGATGTAGTGGGAATACGCTTTCAGGGCCTTCAGCAGGAAATCCCTGGAGAAGTCCCTGTAGGCCATCCCCGGATCGAATTCTCCACTGTAGTCAGCCATCTCTCTCATGCAGCCTCCCGTAGTCCGCGGCGCCCCCGGCGGGCGCGGTCACACAGCTCCTCAAGGGTGATCTCATTGCAGTGCCGGCCGATATCGCTGAGGTAATGGGCATCGCTGTTTTGCAGGAGAAGGAGGTCATGCTCCTCGGCCACTCTCCTTATGCTGGTTTCGTCCATCTCGCCGTCATGGATCGGATTCCGCAACTCGATGCCATGGATGGAGTCGTCTATCAGGGAGCCGAAATCCACCCTGGGGTGGCCCGGGTGAGCCACGAACCTGAAGGTCAGGCCGCCGGGCAGGTAGAGCTCCACGACGTGGAGCCGTCCCTTGTCTACCTCCTGCCCCGGTATGACCAGAAGCTCGCCTCCGAAACGGCGTTCAACCATCTGCTTCACATCGAATCCCCAGGCCTTGTTGTAGTGCTCAGTGATGCCAATGGCATCCAGTCCCCTGGCTCGGGCGGCAGCCAGGATATCCCGGACCGTCTGCTCGGTGGGCATGTCCCGGTTTATCCCCTCGCCGCAATGCGTATGCAGGTCCGACCTCACCGTGCCCGTCTCCTGTTCACGGTTCATTCACGAACCCATTCTACATGAGAACCTTCCGATCCGCCAGAAGGGCCATTAGCTGAGCCGTTCCCGGTCATCGCTGGCGCATTTGCGGGATTGTCGGCAGCATTTCGTGGCAGAATAGCCAGAAGACGATGTTGTGTGACGGGCATGACGATGATACACTGAAGCCGGGCCATGGCTGGCTGACAAGGGGGAAGGATGGCAATGACAAACCGGCATCGCGGTCTGTACCCGGAAGTCGAAATCGACGGCATCACTCGATATGACATCGGAAGGATCAGGGCCTACAGAATCCCCGTGGAGAGCTTCCCGGGCTTCTTCACCAATGACTATCTCATTCTGGACGGCAGGGAAGTGACCCTGATTGACGTCGGCTACAACAGTCAGAAAGCCCAGTCCGACCTGATCAATGGTTTCTCCACCATCGCCGGCTCGTTCAAGGAAGACGTGGGGCTGGGCGATGTCCGGAACATAGTCATCACCCACGGGCATGGTGACCATTTCGGCATGCTGGGATATGACGGGCTGAAGGGCCGGACCGTGTACATGAGCGGGCTGGACTCCGCGCTGGTCACTGACTATCAAGAGGAATACGTCAAATGGAGGGTCAGCAACCAGAAGCTCATAGACGAGGCAGGATGCACTCTGGACTCTGAAGACGTGTCCTCCTATGAGGACTTCCCGGTGCGGCCGGGTGACTACGATATCGTGGAGGTTCATGACGGGCAGCAGGTCATTAACGGATACCGGGTTTGCGCAACGCCGGGGCACACCCCGGGCCACATATGTGTCGGCATCGAGTCCGCACTGTTCATGGGGGACCACGTGCTTTCCCTGACCACACCTCATCAGTCTCCACGTTCGGGTTGGAGAGGAGTTGGCCTCGAGGTCTATCTTGACTCACTCAGGAAAGTGGCCGACCTTGGTGTGGAACTGGGCCTGCCAAGCCACGAGGACACCATCTACTCCGTTAAGGCCAGGGCAGGCGAGATCGAGAGATTCCACCATCAGCGCATGAACGAGCTGGCCGGTCTGTGTCAGCGTGAAAAGACCCTGTATCAGATCACGGACCACTACTACCAGAATCATCCGGAGTTCATTCAGGCCTCCGGCATCAACCAGCTGGGCACGGAGGAGACCCTCATGGCTCTCGAGGAGATAAAGGCGCACCTGGAGTACCTGGTGGACAAAGGGCGCCTGGCCAGCAGCAGCGATCACAGCGGCGTAGCGAGATACAGTTACGCGCCGGCAGGTTGAGCAACAGGCAGGCAGGCGCAGCATTGCCTGGTGGAGGCCGAGTGGCTGGGTGTTCTATCCGCGAAATCGAGGCCAACGGCATGGTCTTCCGCGCCAGATTCGCCGGTCAAGAGGGCGCGGCCCGTGAACCGGTCATACTGCTTCACGGTTTCCCCGAGACATCGATCATGTGGTCCAGCCTCATGGGAAGCCTGGCGGACGAGGGCTATCAATGCTTTGCCCCTGATCAGCGAGGCTACAGCCCCGGGGCTCGTCCAGGCCCCGTCGAGGATTACGCCTACCAGAAGCTGGTCTCAGATGTCACGGCGCTGGCTGATACCCTTGGCTACGCGCGTTTCCACTTGATCGGCCATGATTGGGGCTCCGCCGTCGGCTGGGCACTGATTCACCTGCACCCGGACCGTGTCCGCAGCTGGACCGCCATGTCGGTCCCTCACCTGGATGCCTTCGCTTCAGCTATTGCCGACGACTCCGACCAGCGCAGGCGCAGCCGGTATATGGCGTTCTTCATGATTCCTGAGAAGCCGGAGGAGGCCCTGGCCAGCGAGGACTTTGCCCAGCTGCGGTCTCTTTGGTCGTCGATCCCGAAGGAGCAGCTGGAAGAGTACCTCAGTGTTTTCTCCGGGCGGGGTGGGCTCACCGCGGCGCTGAATTGGTATCGGGCGAACTCCGTTCTCCTGGAGAAGCGGCATGAAGGCACCAAGTTCGGCTCTGTGCAGCATCCAGCGCTGCTCATATGGGGAAATAAGGACATGGCTGTCGGGCGGGCCTCGGTTGAAGGTTCAGCGCAGTACATGAACGGACCATACCGGCTGGTCGAACTCGATGCCGGCCATTGGCTGGCCCAGGAAGAACCAGGGCGCGTGCACGACGAGATCCTCCGTCACTTGCGGTCAAATCCTCTGTAGGGAATACGCCGGGCCGTCAGACCCGGGGACCACTCCCCGCGCGATGTTGTCTCACCACGTGCTTCCGGAAGATATCGTACGTCAGCAGAGGCCAGACAAGGTCGTACCCGAAGGGATGCTCATTGTTTATCAGTCTCTCGAAATCCTTCTGCTTGATGCAGCCGGGTCTCTCTATGGAATGCACCATTTCCCGCAGGGATCCGGTCATCATCCAGGATCGAAAGTCCCTCCAGAATCCCGAGGACCCCTTCCTCTTGTGAACGATCCCTTCCAGGGATTTGTGCCTGAGAATCGACTTGAGAATCGGCTTCGCTTCACCATTCCTGATATATCTGACCTCCGGCGACACGCTTCTCGCCAGACGTATGACATCCTGATCAAGATAGAACGGCAGCAGCTCCCTGTTCGCAGCGGCGAAAAGCGCCTGAAAGGCCGTTGCCGGGCCATAGCCGGAGGCAACCAGATCGACATCATGCACACGTTCCAGTAACGTGTGACTGGTCATCACGCTCTCAGTGAGGCTGCGTCTGTATTCCAGGGAATCCACGACGGCCTGATCACCGAGGAAATGCCGCACAGTCTCGAAACTGGTATACGGGACGGCCACCCTGTTGACCGGATCCTGCAGATTCGCAGGGGGACGAAGACACTTGTATGTATCGGGTGTGAAGGCGTATCTCAACACATCCGGCAAGCCGCCGAGCTTCTTTCGATAGACGGTGCTTCCGAAGAGTCTGTAGAGCTCCTCGAGGCCATAGCGGCCCGGGATGCTCTTGTATCTATCCAGACCGGCTACCTCCAGGGCGAAATCGACTCCGTGCAGCACATCAGCTCCCTGCCCCATGAAGACGTAGTCCAGCTCCGGATGATTCGCCGCTATGTGCTCAGCCAGGACCAGGTGGCCGGGATCATTCTCGGCCATGATCATCGGCTGTGCCAGTGTCTGAATGGTCTTGATCAGAAGGTCCGCGTAGTCCCTGTTCTGAACGTCCACAAAAGTGTGCCTGGTACCCAGCAGCTCGCTGGCCAGCCTGGCGTAGCCGATCTCAAACTCGAAACCCTCGGGTTCGAACGTGAAACTGAAAGACGAGCCGGCCTCGTCCCCGGATGTCTGCTGCCGGATCAGCAGCTGAATGAGTGAGGAATCCACACCGCCCGACAGCTCATTGGCAATCCTGCCTTTTCTCCTCTCAATTTCCCGCACGTACGAGCGCATGATGGCGGACAGCTTCTCGAAGTACTCTTCATACACGGTGCTGTCGAGGTGATCGTAGGCCGGCTTCTCCGCGGGGGAGTACATGTCCCGTGAGTGTCTTATCTCCAGAGCGTTATCGTGCCAGGTAATGATCTCGCCGGGGAACATGCGGGATACGTCCTTGAAGTAGGTCATGGGACCGGGAAGGATCCGGAACATGAGATGCAGGGGGACCGCTTCTTCATTGATTCCGATCCCGTCAGTGAGCCTGAGCAGGACCCGCAGATCGGTGCTGCAGAGAACCCCGCCTTCCCAGGGCAAATAGTATACCTGGGACGTGGCCATGAACGTCATGAAGATGGTGAAGCAAGGCTCGAGTTTGTGAAATCGTATCAGGTAGCCGTTTCCGGAGACGGACCCGCTCCGATAATCACGAGGGTTGAGTGTCCGTTCGGTACTCGCGTCGATGGCAAGGGGCGCTCCATCCGGCGAGCGAAGAAAACCCAGCTTGAGGTATACCGACTCACCGGTCTCCTGGACCTCACCGTGGGTGCTGTAGTAGAAGCAGGAGCCGCCGTCTGAATGGGAGATGACCGTCGGGGATATGCCAAGCCGGTGCGACATGTGACCCGCCAGCCATTCGCCGCTCCGGGGAGTTATTCCGAAGAGAGAGAACAGGCCCAAACCGGTCCTTGGTTTCTCCATGAGTGATCTTATGACTTGCCGCGCCGCATAGTCAAGGCCTCCTCCCGGCTGCCGTGGTTGCCGGTGTTCCAACACAGGGCGCGGGGACTCTGGAAAGGGAGCCGGATGGGGCATGCCGGCCTCCTCAGATGCTATAATTGTTGCAGGTTGGTCACCATGGCTTGCCCTGCACGGCTGGCTCGAAAGGCCAGCCGTTTTGTGGAGAGAAGGTAAGGCTGATTGGTCATTCTGGCCCCGCGCAGCTTTGAGACCCCGGTGTCTCGTGGCGAAGTAGCGCTGGCCTGGCTCAATTCCCATTCCAGCATCCTGCTTATGACCAGCGGGGCGACCCTGGTCATCGATCCGGTCAACGTCACTCTTCCGGAGCGCGTTCGGCCCGACGGCGTTGTGGTGACCCACTCCCACATAGATCACTTCGATCGCGCCCTGCTGGCCGGGTGGCAGCAGGAGTTTGACGTTCCGGTTATGACCAGCGCCTTCGTGGCTGCCAGGATGTCCGGGGAGGCCAGGGTGCTTCGAGTGGGCGATCGGGCCTCGGTGGGGGACATTGATCTGCTGGCCGAGCATTGCGTACACCACGCCACCGAGCCGCTTTCCCTGGTCATATCGGGCCCGACCGTGCCCACCGTCTTCCATCCGGCTGACAGCGATCCCTTCGCCGATATGGCCAGGCTGCGCCGCGAGCATGAACCGCAGGTGATGCTGTTCACCGGGCCATCCATGAGGAAGGCCGTGGAGATTGCCGGTCTGATCAAGCCGCGCGTGCTCGTCTCCTGCGGCTGCGATGCCGACTGGGAGGAAGACTTCTCGCGGCAGGTGCGTGATGAGGTGCCGCAGACCGATGTCATATTCCTGAGACCCCTGGAGGTCTTCCGGCTTCGTCTCTGACCCTCCTCATGAAGACCGGGTATACGTGCGCCTGCAGGCAGAATCACGTGGTGCCACGGATGCACAAGCCGGGAGGGAACGGGTAGCATGTCAGTACAACCCGGGGTGGCCGGCACAGGAGGAAGATGGAGAGCAAGGCTGAACTGGTAACCGCGGCACTACTGGCCAAGAGGCTTGATCCCACCAATACGAAGGAGTGGGCGAAAGAGTACCGAACGCACAGCAGGTTGAGCCGGGAGGTGCTGATCGATGTCATCGCCTCCTACAGGAGGAGACAATAGCCGACCCGGCGAGGTGCTGGCATCACTGAATCAGCACCACTGTGGTATAATGGGTATTAACAACTGAATAGGCGACAAACGGAGTCCACGGGTTTCCGCTCAACGGTTACAGCTACATACAACAAACAAATGAGCCGGTTTGAGCACTCAAGCGGACTCTTTTTTATTGCCCGATGGGTCAGGCAGGCTGAAGTTCTGCAAGGCGCCTGCCGAGGTGACCCTATTCAGGTCAGGCTGACGGGGCCTTCACCTTGACCGCCTGTGTGCGGCCATCACGCCCCGTGCCGGCCTCAAATTCTACCTCCTGGCCTTCTCTGAGAGAATTGAAGTCCAGGCCTTGAAGGTCATTCCGGTGGAAGAAGAGCTCCTTCCCCTCCTCAGTCTTAACGAACCCAAAGCCCTTCTCCGAGATCAGTTTCTTGATTGTGCCCTTCGCCATAACACGCCCCTTTCTACCTGCCGCTCAGCAACAGAAGTACCCAAGGCAGACTGCCTTCCGTGTCATGATACACCCGGAACCTCCGCCTGGATACAGAGCTGTCTCACCACGTGCTTCTGGAAGATGTCGTAGGTCAGCAGAGGCCAGACAAGGTCGTAGCCATAGGGGTACTTGTTCTCGATCAGGGCGGTGAAGTCCTTCTGGCTGATGAAGCCGGGCCTCTCCATGGAGTGCACCATCTCCCGCAGCATTCCATTCATCATCCAGGACTGGAAATCCCTCCAGAAACCTGAAGACCCTTTCCTCTGATGAACAATCCGGTCCAGGGACTTCAGCCTCAGAATCTGCTTCGGAATCGGCTTCACCTCATTGTCCTGCCTGAATCTGACCTCCGGGGATACGCTCTTCGCCAGCCTGACGACTTCCTGGTCAAAGTAGAATGGTATCAGGACCTCGTTGGCAGCAGCGAAAAGGGCCTCAAAGGCCGTTGCCGGACCATAGCCGAGAGTGACCATGTCTATATCGTGCAGGTGCTCTACCAGAGTGTGACTGGTCAGGGTTTCCTCGGTGAGGCTCTGTCTGTATTCGAGGCAGCCCAGGACAACCTCATCGCCCAGGAAGTGCCGCAGAGTCTCAAGACTGGTATACGGGACGGCCACCCTGTTGACCGGGTCCAGCAGATCTGCAGGGGGACGAAGACACCGGTATGTGCTGGCCATGAAGACATATCTTGATACGTCCAGCAGCCCTCCCAGTTTCTTCCGGAAGATGGGGGTACCGAACAGCCTCCAGGATTCTCCGAACGCATAGTGGAGCGCATCCAGGTTGGCGATGCACTCCTCCACATCCTCTCCCTGCAGCACGTCGGCTCCCTGCCCGGCAAAGACATAGTGCGGTACCGCACTGCTGGCGGCCAGGTGCTCAGCCAGGACCAGGTGGCCGGGATCATTCTCGGCAATGACCATCGGCTGTGCCAGTGTCTGAATGGTCTTGATCAGAAGGTCCGCGTAGTCCCTG
>CAYPDY010000026.1:0-9958 GCA_964409515.1 uncultured Dehalococcoidia bacterium | reverse complement strand
CGCCGCTCCGGGGAGTTATTCCGAAGAGAGAGAACAGGCCCAAACCGGTCCTTGGATTCTGCATGAGTGCCTCCTATTGGCCAAGCCCGCATGACAGGCCCTGGCAGGTCACAGGCGTGCTGACCCGCCCGGTCGCCCCGCACAGCGGCGCGACTCGCCTGCTCTTCCTAAGGTAATACAGGGACTTTACCAGGGAGTCTCAGGCAGGCCGGCCCGAATCACAAATCGGTCACGAGCGCACGCGCCGGCCGTCATCGCCGCCGCTTGGCTCTGACGGGCCTGTTGTGCTATAAACGACAGAGCAACCACGTAAGGAGGACCGGATTTGATGGCAACAAATGTACACTGGATATCATGCGGATCGGAAAGCCTGCATATCATAGGCACCTGCCCCAACTGCTATGCGACGAATGCCGGCTTGATACTGGGCACCACGACCACCGGCTACGCCGGCCGGATCACGGCCACGTGCGTCGAGTGCGGGATGATAGTGGACTACTTCGTGGACGCCGCCATACAGAAGATATGGAAGATGGACCCGGTGGAGTCCAGGAGGGTCAACTACGACCAGCAGCCCGCGGGCTAGTGGTGGCGCCCCATACGCCAGCCCTTGAGAACAGGCGTCATCGGGCCGACGCGGCCTCTGCCCCGTGAAGAGCGAGGAAACGCGAGCCAGGAGTAGATCCCACGCTGGAGTAGTATACTCCAACTCGCCTGGACTGCCTCCAACTCCTGGCTATTGGACCGGAAGCCCTTGACGTCCCTGCGGAGTCTGGTAGAATAGAATCCTTCTCGGGTGATCGAACCAGATAGATTCTATGTTCGCCGAGCAAAATATATAGGTTGATTACCTTCCAAAGCTCGCTCGGGTAAAGAGTAGAGAGACCGCCCGGTCTCAAAGGCAAAGGAACATAAGAACGCTGGAGAGGTCACCCGAGACTTTTTGTCTCTGGCCGACCTGCCCGACCTGAGGACACACCGGTGATCTCCATTCCGGTTTACAAAGGGTGCCCTTGAAGCTAGAATAGAAACGTCCCGCGGGCGGTTGGCTCAGTGGTTAGAGCGCCTGCTTCACACGCAGGAGGTCACAGGTTCAAATCCTGTACTGCCCACCATCCTCATAGACTGACCGCATGAAACGGACCACTGCCGACCATAGGGGAGGATACACAATGCCGGAAGTAGGCTTCATAACGCATAAGGGAGTACAGATACTGTATGAGAATTTCGAAAACGGCAAACCCGCTGAAATAATCCCATGGATCGAAGAAGCCAAAGCCGTAATTCGCAGTCAGCCTAGAAAGTCGGTACTTGGCCTGGTCAATGTCAAAGGCGCAAGTTTCGACCTGTCGGTAACCACCGCCTTGAAGGAATTCGTGAAGGGAAACGAACCATACATGAAATGCGCCGCTGTCTACGGGGTGGAAGGGTTGAAGGAAGTGGTCTTCAGCAGTATTCTGGCCTTCACTGGCAGGAAGAACCTCGTACTCTGCAAAACACTTGAAGAAGGAAAAGACCTCTTGGTGAGACGGGCTGAAAGGCCATCACGTTGATCTGTGGAGTCGGTAGTCTTTGTCGTCGCCATGCCGCGATTTCACTTGCCTCCCTGGCGCACTCCATTGCCCGTTTCACGCGCCGCCAGCCCTCTGCCGATTGGCAACGTCGGGCATAATTGATAGAATAGAGGCTGCCCTGAGTGTGTACGGCCGGGGAGAGACCCTGGCGGCAGAGCGGGCCGAGGTGGCGGAATGGCAGACGCGCTACGTTCAGGGCGTAGTGTTCGAAAGGACATGTGGGTTCAACTCCCACCCTCGGCACCATAAAACAGGCGCCTGTAGCTCAGTTGGATTAGAGCGTAGCCCTGCGGAGGCTAAGGCCGTGGGTTCGAGCCCCACCAGGCGTACCAGTGGGCGGTTAGCTCAGCGGTTTAGAGCGTCTGTCTTACACACAGAAGGCCGCAGGTTCAAATCCTGCACTGCCCACCACCAAAACCCTCAGAAACTGCTACCGGATGGTTGCGCTCCAGCCGGACCTGTTGAGGTTGACATCCTCAATGACGGCAACGTAGGATTCCCCACAGCGACCGGGTCCTGAGAATACTGCGGGAACCAACGGGAGGTGGATAGGAATGGGGAATTTCTTGTCGCGGATGTTCGACAGGAATGACAAACTCATGGGCAAAGGCAAGGGGAAGCTGGCGCCGCAGGAGTTCGTGGATATTCTACTGGCGAGGAGCGACGAAATCTTCAGGAGCATGTATCGCCTCTTCTCGCACGACCTGGGGTTCAGTGGAGACGAGAAGGCGCTCGCCCTGGAAGCGAGGATACTCTCCCTCTGGATAACCACGCTGAGTATTCCCTCCAAGACCTATCGTGAAATGCTGCACGCCGCTTCAGCACAGCGAATGGGCCTCACAAAGGAACAGGCGGACATGTTTCTGGCCGAGACAGACATCCGATACAGAACCTACTTCGAGGCGTATGACATGTGGATGGAAAGCCACAGGCACACTGATCACATCGGGCCAGCCATCATAGACACGATCATGAACGGGAATGTTGGCCGCACCGTCAAGCAGAATGGACTCCCTCTGGTCGGAATGAACGAGTCCTTCGAAGCACAATTCGCCTTCGGCGCCGCGTTCGAAGCAACCCTGAAGATGGTCGAGAAGATCAGGAATGAACGTGGGATTGAAGAGCTTCCGTGACGGCACACGTGCTGCCTCAAAGATAGACCCGTCTGCGTTCTCATGAGACGAAGCCGCTCGCGATGTGTGAGCAAAATGTGATGGGAACCTCCGCGGCTGAGACAGGGATGATACTGCCGCGCCCTACGATGTCGGTAAAACCGTCCGCCCAGCTCCTTGTGGGCAGGTTCAGATCCGCGAGGCCGCGCGGCTGAATCAGACAGAGAGGGACGTGGATACTATGGGCATCTTGGATACGTTAAAGAAGGGGCGTGCAGTGAAGTCAGGCGAAGCCGGGGCCGCAGCGGCCGTCCCCGATCCTGCCGCGCAGCACAGCGAGCAGGCGGCCGCCCTGTACGAACAGGAGCAACCGGATACTGCCACCAGTGAGCTCCAGGAGGTCACCAGGGTGAACGTCGGCGATGCCGAGGTGTATCACCGCATGGGGCTGGCCCATGCCAGGAAAGGGCAGCTGGATGATGCCATAGCCGAGTGGGTGGAGGCGGTCAAGATCAACCCCAACCACGCCGAGGCGCACTTCAACCTGGGGAACGCGTATTCGGAGAAGGGGATCTGGGATTCCGCCATGAAGGAATACCGGGAGGCGGTCAGGATCAACCCCGGGAGTGCCGAGGCTCACTGCAACCTGGGACTGGCGTCCGCCCACATGGGGGACCTGCATGCCGCCATAAAGGAGTTCGAGGAGGCGATCCTGATCAACCCCAATATCGCAGCGGCACACGTCAACCCCATCAGTGCGTACCACGCCAAGGGGGAGCTGGATGGCGCCACAGGGGAACATCAGGAGGCCGCTGCGGTGAACCTCGACGATGCCGAGGCGTATCACCGCATGGGGCTGGCCCATGCCAGGAAAGGGCAGCTGGATGAGGCCATAGCCGAGTGGGCGGAGGCGATCAGAATCAACCCCGGCCACGCCAATGCACACTACAACCTGGCGCTCGCCTACGAAGAGAAGATGCAGTGGGGTTCTGCCGCGGCGGAATACGGTGAGGTTCTCCGGATCAACCCGAATGATGCCGAGGCCCAGCTCAGGCTGTCGGCCACCAGCGAGAAGGCTGGTCACTGATCCGGCGGTTTGATCCGGCCCTCTGAGCCAGGCTCCTTGCCCTGACCCCAGAACCCGGGTGTTGCGCCGAGAGGCGCCCAGGCTTGCCACGCGTGGTAGAATCCTGTCCAGCCGCATCTTCTGATGCGCCGCATCTTTTGATGTTCAGCACCCACGAGTGGGGAGGATGACATGACCAAGAAGGGGAAGCGCGCCGCCTCAGTTCAAAACCACGAACGGATCGCCGAGCTGCAGCGGGAGAACCAGGCACTCAAGGCCGCCATCGCCGCCGGCAACCAGGGAGCGGGAGCACCCCGGATGGACCGGGAGCCGCCCCGGGCCACCACCAGCACCGGCTCCGACTCCGATGCCTTCACCATCTGTGACGCGCAGCTGACGGTGATCGATGTGGACGAGGCCGCCCTGCGGTACTTCGGCCCCGGGCTCCGCAAGGAGGATGTCATCGGGAGGAAGCTGGTCGACCTGCTGCCGGACAGGGAGCGCTGCGACCAGTATCTCAAGGTGATGGAGACAGGGGAGCGGTACACTGCCGAAGAATCCGTGGCCCTGCCGGCCGGCGGGGAAGCCCAGGTCATCACGCGTGCGTTCCGGGTCGGCGACAGGCTCGCCATACTCACCTCGGATGTCACCGCCCGGAAACGGGCGGAGGCCGAGCTCCAGGCAGCGCAGCGGACAAGCCGGATGATCCTGGAGAACATCAATGAGGACGTGATGATCATTCAAGACGGGATGATCAAGCTGGCGAGGATCAGGCAAGGGGCTGCCATTCGCGCCACGGTCCACGATTTTCTGAGTAGACCCTTCCTGGAATTCGTCCACCCTGACGATCGGCAGAAAGTCCTCGACCACTATTCCAGAAGGCAGAAGGGAGAGGACGTCCCCCGCACCTATGAATACCGGTTCCTGGACACAGACGGCGGAGTCCACTGGATCGAGGTGAGCGCCACTGTGGTCGATTGGGAGGGCGGGCCCGCGACCCTGGCCCTGCTGACCCGGATAGACGAACGGAAGAAAGCGGAGTCCGCCCTCACGGCATCGAAGGAGAAGTACCGCCTGCTTATCGAGAAGACCAACGATGTCATCTGGACGGCCAGTCTGGACCTGGTCCTCACCTACGTCAGCCCATCGGTGGAGAAAGCCCTCGGCTTTACGCCGGAAGAGCATCTCAAACGCGATCTCGCCCGGCAGCTTACTCCCGAGTCGCTGGCCCGTGCCCACGATGCGCTCGGGAAGCACCTGGAGCTGGAACAGGCGGGCCAGGCTGATCCGGAGCAGACGCTCCGAATAGAGCTGGAATACTACCGCAAGGACGGCTCCACCGTGTGGATGGAGCAGAATATCAGCGGCCTGAGGGATGCCACCGGCGCCCTCGCTGGCATTCAAGGCGTGGCCCGGGACATCAGCCGGCAGAGGCAGGCCCAGCAGGCGCTGGAGGAGAGCGAAGGCAAGTACCGGGCCCTGGCGGAGGATTCCATACAGGGGCTGGTGCTGTCCCGGGGCGTCCCGCCGCGCATCCTGTACTGCAACTCAGCGCTGGCCAGCATGCTGGGATACACCAGCCAGGAGATCGAGGCGCTGTCGCCTGAGCAGTATGCGGAGCTGATATACCCCGACGACCGGGAAGCCCTCTTCAAGCATCACCGGGACCGCATGCACGGGAGGGAAGTAGAACCGCGCTTCCAGTACAGGGGGCTGCGCCGGGACGGCTCCGTGGTCTGGATCGAGATGGCCTCCTCCCTGGTCCAGTACGAGGGGGCAGCGGCGGTGCAGGCCGCCTTCATCGACATCACCGAGAGAAAGCTGGCGGAGGAGACCCTGCGGGCCTCGGAAGAGAGGTATCGCCAACTGGTGGAGCATGCCAACGAGGGCATCGCCGTCATCCAGGACGGGCTCATGAAGTATGTCAACCCCCGGCTGGCGGCGTTAGCCGGCTGTACCGCCGAAGAGATGGTCTCCCATTCCTTCCTGGACTTCACCCACCCCGACGACCGGCAGATGGCCGTAGACCACTACATCAGGCGGCAGAGGGGAGAGAACCTCCCCAGCGAGTACCAGTTCCGGTTCCTGCGCAAGGACGGGACCACGGGCTGGGCGGAGATGAGCGCCGACCTGCTGGAGTGGGACGGCCGGGTGGCCAGTCTGGCCATGATCAATGACGTTACCGAGCGGGTGAAGGCCGAGATGGCACTGGCAGAAAGCGAGGCCAAGTACCGCCTCCTGGTGGACAACGCCAACCAGGGCACCATCGTGGTTCAGGATGGGATGGTGGCCTTCGCCAACCCCAAGCTGGCGGAGATCACCGGATACGGCAGGGAAGAGCTCGTATCTCGACCCTTCTTGGATCTCATTCATACAGACGACCGGGAGACGGTGAAGGGCTACTACTTCAGGAGGATCAAGAGTGACGAAGTCCCCCAGGTCTACCCCATCAGGCTGGTCGAAAAGGACGGCAACACCAGGTGGGCCGAGATCAACGCGGTGCTCATCGGCTGGGAGGGGAAGCCGGCCGTGCTGGCCCTGATCACGGACATCACCGAGCGCACGAAGGCCCAGGAAGCCCTGGCGGCCAGCGAGGCCAAGTACCGGAACCTGTTCGAGCACACCATGCTGGGCATGGAGGTGGTCGACGTGCGGACCGGCAGGGTGGTCCTGGCCAATCGTTCCATGGCCCGGACATTCGGGTTCAGGTCTCCCGCGGACATGGTCGGGGTCGACAGTATGGCCCACGTCCTGCCGGAAGACCGGGACTCGGTGCTGCAGCAGATGGCCCAACTGATGAATGATCCCTCATGGGACAGGGTGGCCACCATCAGGGCCGCCACGGCGGACGGCCGTCTCATCTGGGTCACCGGCATGGCCACGCAGTTCGAGTATGAAGGCCAGCCGGCGATGCTCCTCTCGCTTCTGGACGCGACCGCCGCCAAGGAGGCCGAGAACAAGCTGCAGGAGAGGGAAGAGCAGTACCGCCTGCTGGTGGACAACGCCACGGAGGCTATCGCCGTGCTCCAGGAAGGGCGCATCCGGTTTGGCAACGGCAAGTTCGTCAGGATATCCGGATACTCGCCGGAGGAGTTCCTCACGGCGCCATCGTTCCTGGACTTCGTCTACCCTGAAGACCGCGAGAGGGTGGCGGACTACTATGTCAGGAGGCTCACGGGCCAGGAGGTCCCGAACACCTACCAGTTCCGGTTCGTGTCCAAGGCCGGCGAGATCGGCTGGACCGAGGTCAACGTCACCCTGATTCCGTGGGAAGGCCAGCCGGCCACGCTGTGCCTCATGGATATCGTCACCGAGCGCAAGGAGGCCGAGGAGTCCCTGCGGGCCAGCGAAGAGAAGTACCGCCTCTTGACGGAGAAGATGAACGACGTCGTCTGGACCATGGACATGGATCTCCGCCTCACCTACCTCAGCCCATCAGCGGAGAAGGTATTCGGATACAAGCCGGAGGAGCGCGTGGGCCTGTCAGCGGAGTCCCAGATCACCCCGGAGTCCTTCGCCCTGGCGAAGCGCCTCCTGAAGGAACAGGTGGACCTGGAGCGCGACCCCAACGCCGATCCGCAGCGGACCTCCAGGTTCGAGGCGGAGTACTATCGGGAGGACAGCTCCACGGTCTGGATGGAGGTGGTAGTCAGCGGCATACGGGATGCGGCCGGGGGCCTCGTCGGGGTACACGGGGTTTCGCGTGACATTGACGAGCGGCGAGAAGCACAGAAGGCCCTGAGAGAAAGCGAGCAGCGCTATCGCCTGCTGGCGGAGAACGCCACCGACCTCATCTGGACCACCGATGCCGATCTCGAGGTGACCTACGTCAGCCCCTCCGTCACCAGGCTGATGGGGTACGACGTTGACGAGATCATGAATGGTCGGCTGGACAGGCTGCTGACCCCGACCTCCCTGGCTCTCATCAACCAGGTGCACGATGACAGCCTGCAGGACGAGGTGCGGGCGCCGGGAAGCATGAAAGAGCGCGCGGTGGAAGTGGAGATGGTGCGCCAGGACGGCTCGATACTCTGGCTGGAGGCTGCGATAAATGTCCTCCGCGACGGCCACGGCCGGTTCGCCGGCTTCCAGGGAGCGTGCCGGGACATCTCGGGGCGCCGGCAGGCGGAAGAGACCCTGCGGGCCTCGGAGGAGAGGAACCGCATGCTGGTGGAGAACGCCAACGAGGCGGTCACGGTGCTCCAGGATGGGGTCATCATGTTCGGGAACCCCAAGCTCGATGCGGTCTCCGGATACACCGCCACGGAGCTCCTCCTCAAACCGTTCCTGGAGTTGGTCCACCCCGATGACCGCGGGATGGTCATGGACGCCTTCTACCGCACGCAGGAACAGGACATACCCAGCACACTCGAGTTCCGACTCCTGGACAAGGCCGGCAACACCCGGTGGGTACAGCTGAATGCCGCCCTGATCCTGTGGGAGGGGAACCTCGCCGTCCTGGCCCTGTTCGCCGACATCACCGAGCGCAAGGGGGCGGAGGAGGCCCTGCGGCGAAGCGAAGACCGGTTCCGGACGATCTTCGAGAAGTCCCCCTTCGGAGCCATCGTGTATGACGCGGACGGCAATCCCACAGACATCAACGAAGCGTGCACCGTCATATTCGGGGTCGCCGACCGGGCGGCCATCAAGAGCGTATCCCTCTTCGATGACCCCCACCTCACGGACGGGGCAAAAGAGAGGCTGCGGGCCGGCAGGTCCATAGTCGCAGAGGCCCCCATCGACCTTGCCCGGGCCAGGGAACGGGGCCAATACCATATCGGCCGGTCGGGAATGGCCCACATCCGCCTCATAGTGACGCCGCTGGGCCGAGAGGGGGATGGGACCGGGGGCGGCTACCTGGGCCTGGTGGAGGACATCACCGAGCGCAAGAAGGGGGAAGCGGAGCTGCGCCATAGCGAGGAGCGGCTGTCCCTGGCCCTGGAGGCGGCCAACGCCGGTATGTTTGACTGGAACATGATCACCGGGGAGATGCATTTCAGCGACCGCTTCTACACCATGCTGGGGTACGATCCGGGAGAGTTCCCGGCCACCTACGAGTCCTTTGAGTCGCTGTGGCACCCGGATGAGAGGCCGGGCATGAAGCACATCATCGACCGGTACCGGAGCAACCAGACCGACCACCACGAAATCGAGATGCGCCTCCGCGCGAAGTCGGGCGAGTGGCGATGGGTAGCCAGCCATGGGCGCATGGTGCTCTCGTGGGGACAGGACATCAAGCCTTCGCGGCTGGTGGGGGCCCAGTTCGACATCACCGGGCGCAAGGAAATGGAGGACCAGATCCTGAGGGCCCACGCGGAGCTGGAGGCCCGGGTGGAACAGCGCACCTCCGAGCTGAAGGAGGCCAACCGGCTGCTGATCGAGGAGATCCGCCAGCGTCAGCAGGCCCAGAAGAGGCTGCAGGAGAGCGAGTCCAAGTACCGCGAGCTGGTGGAGAACGCCAACAGCATAATCATGGAGCTGGATACCAGGGGCCGGGTCACCTTCTTCAATCGCTTCGCCGAGGAGTTCTACGGTTTCCAGGAAGCGGAGATCATCGGCCGCAACGTTGTGGGCACCATAGCCCCGCCGGTCGACTCCGCCGGTAAGGACATGAAGGCCCTGACCAAGGACCTGGTCAGACACCCGGAAGGATACTTCGTCACGGAGAACGAGGGCATGCGCCGGAATGGCGAGCGGGTCTGGATAAGCTGGACCAACAAGGGGCTCCATGACACGGAGGGTCGGCTGCGCAACATTCTGTGCATCGGGATGGACCGGACGGAGCAGCGCCGGGTAGCGGACATGCTGGCGGAGCAGCTCAAGGAGAAGGCCGCCGTGGAGGAGCGGCAGCGGCTGGCGCGCGATCTGCACGACGCCGTGACCCAGACCCTGTTCTCGGCCAGCCTCATCGCCGAGGTCCTGCCCCAACTCTGGAGGAAGGACCGCGGCGAGGCGGAGCGCCGCCTGGACGAGCTGCGGCGCCTGACCCGGGGGGCACTGGCGGAGATGAGGATGCTCCTCCTGGAGCTGCGGCCGGGCGCGCTGGGCGAGGTGGGACTGGTAGAGCTGCTACGCCAGCTGGTCGAGGCCACGACAGCCCAGACAAGGATCCGGATCAACCTCGGCTTCCGCGGGAAGTGCAGCGTCCCGGCGGACGTGCAGGTGGCCCTGTACCGGGTGGCCCAGGAGGCGCTGAACAACGTGGT
>CAYPDY010000025.1:3872-23943 GCA_964409515.1 uncultured Dehalococcoidia bacterium | reverse complement strand
TCCTGAAGGCCACGTGCGGCTCCGGCATCCTGATCTTGTGGATGCCTTCACGCTTGAAGCCATCGTAGTCGGGGATGTCGGGGCTCCCCTTCACTATCTGCCGCAGCCACTCGTCCTCCGTCTTGTCGCTGTAGTCGGAGATGCCCATCCTGGCCGCCAGGTCGGTGCATATCTCGAGGTGGGACCGGGACTCCCCCAGCGAGTCGACGGCCTTGTTCATGTAGCCGTAGAGGCCGGTGGCCCCCCCGACGGTGAAGTCGTTCCTCTCCAGGCAGGTGTTGACCGGCAGGACGATGTCAGCGTACCTGGCGCCCGGCGTCATGAACTGCTCGAAGACCACGTGAAACTCCAGGCCCTTCAAGGCCCGGACGCCCTTGTTGACGTTGAGGTACTGGTTGGGATAGCTGGTATCGACCTGATAGAGGAGCTTGTAGTCGGCCGGGTATCCGCCGGCCCTGCCCCGGATAATGGCGTCAGAGATCTGGGTGGAGTTGAACTGGCCCCGGCCCATGGTCAGCCCCACCGCCCTGAGCTGGGCGATATCGTCCGGGGTCAGGCGGGTGCCGACCCCGGTCAGGGCGTACTTGCGGGGCGGGGCGCCGTGCTCCACCGGGTTGCGGGGGACCTTCATGCCCTGGCCGTACCTCACGTACCCGGCGGAACCGCCGGCATGCCAGGAGACCCCGGACGGGTCGCCCCCGCGGACGCCGACGTTGCCGGTAATGGTGGCCAGGACCATGGCCGCCCGGTGGTACTGCTCTCCGTAGGCGGTCCGTCCCGCCGCTATCCCGGCGATAAGGGCCGCGGGCTTGACCGAGGCGTATTCCCTGGCCAGACCGGTTATCGTGGCCGCCGGCACCCCCGTGATCGCCTCGGCCCACTGGGCGGTCTTGGGGACACCGTCCTCAATGCCGAGGACGTAATCCCGGAAACGATCGAAGCCCAGGCTGTAGGTGTCGATGAAGCGCTGATCCTGGCGATCTTCGGTGATGATCACATAGGCCATGGCCACCAGCATGGCGGCGTCGGTCCCGGGAACAATGGGTATCCAGCTCTCGGCAAATGCCGCGGCAGAAGCGGTGTACCGGGGATCGATGGAGACGATCCTGATGCCCGCCTCCCTGGCCCGGGCCAGGTACCAGGCCGTGTTCATGTCCTGCACGGTGACGGCCGGGTCCCACCCCCACATGATGATCAGCCGCGAATCAAGGAGGTTGTCCCTGGTGTTGCCGGCAGCGGCGCTCCCGTAGGTCACCAGCTCGGCGAAGGTGCCGGCCTCGTAGGAGAATATGCCCCAGGTCTCGGAGCAGCCGCCGGCCAGGCACAGCAGCCGGTAGTGCGCCAGCGCCCGGTGCAGGGTACCCACATCGCCGCCCGATTGCCGGAACAGGATCGACGCCGCCCCGTAGGTGACCTTGACCCTGTTGAGTTCGCGCGCCACGGTATCCAGGGCCTCCTCCCATGAGATGCGGACGAACTTGCCCTCGCCCTTTTCTCCCGCTCTCTTGAGCGGATACAGAATACGGTCGGGCGCATAGAGCCTCTGGCGGTAGGCGCGGCCCCTGGCGCAGGCCCGGACCTGGGGTTCTTCGCCGTCGTCGGTCTCTATCCTGGTGACGACGCCGTCTTTGACGTGCAGCTTAAACAGGCAGTTGCCGCCGCAGTGGCTGCTGTGGCAGTGGTATATTATCTTCTCAGCGGTCTCTGACATGTACGGCCTTGTCCTTTCCCAGCAGGTCCCGCCGCTCCAGGTCGTCGGCTACATCCTTCAAGCCCAGTCCCTCCAGGGTCAGCCGCGTCTGCAGGCCGGTGGCGATGTCCCAGCCCCGCAGCGCGTAGTACTCGTCCTTCATTCGCTCGAACTGCTGGCGGTCCACCACCGATCCCACCCGCGACACCGGGTGGCCGTTACTGTCGGGCACCAGGCAGTCCGGGTCCATGACACCTCTCTTGAGGGGCTCACTGTGCCAGTCCTCCGGCAGCCGGTCGTCCTCCCGCCCGCGCCGCCCGTCCCTGATCATGGCGGCCCGCTGCAGGTTGAAAACGGCCTCTCCCATGCGGTACAGCCCGGCCTCGTCGGTCTCGGTCCCGGTCACGGCGGAGAACAGCTGGCTCTCCACGGTGGGGTCGCCGACGTGGTCCGGGCTCTGCTGGCTGTCCGAGATGGGGTAGATCCAGTCGCAGACAATGAGGCTCTCCTTGGCGTACTGGCGGTCCTGTATCATTTTGGCCGCCAGGGCCTTGCCGTCGGCGGTGGTGAAATCGGCGGCGGCCTCGCTCCCCCAGAACCTTCTGGCTATGCCGAGGACGGCCCGGCTGTCCACGTGCGTCTGGGCCACCCCTTTGACTCCGGTGGTCCACATGGCCATCGGGTAGCCCACCTCGTGCAGGGCCTGGATGGGCTCCCTGGGCTCCACCGCCCACAGCAGGGCCGTCATCAGATAGAGGCGGGGTTCGTACGGGTCCGGGTGCTTGATCAGCGAAGGCGCCGGGCCGCCCAGGGTCCTGGCCGCTTCAGCCAGCCCGCGGGCCAGGACGTCGCCGAAGCCCTGGCGCAGGGAGATCATCCGGACAAAGTGCTCGATGAACTCCACGCTGCCCAGCTGTGACATCGGCATGCCTATGAGCGCCTCGACGGGGACCCCCCCTTTGTGGCATCGGATCAGCCACGCCAGCGCCTGTTCCACAAACCAGGAGTCGAGGCCGTAGTCGTTGCAGAGCCTGGTGGCGTGGAACGGGGCCTCGTTCTCCCGGCCGTAGAACTTCCAGGCCCAGGGTTTGTAGAAGAGCCCCGACTGGCAGGCGAACTTCCCGGAGGTGCCGTCATCGGCCGTATACTTTATGCGGATGCACCTGGCCGAGCAGCCGAAGCAGGGGTCCCTCTTCACCTTCGGGCCGACCTGGACGAAGTCCGTTCCCCAGGCGGTGAAGCTGCCGCGGTTGAAGCTGCGCAGGTAGTCTGTCAGCTGCTTCAGCCTCTCGGGCTGGGCCACGGAGGTGTTCCTCCGGGTGCCCCTCACCACGACGGCCTTCAGGTTCTTGGACCCCATAACGCACCCCAGCCCGGCGGAGCCGCTGGCGTCATTGTCGGCCAGAAGGCTGGCGGTGCTCACCATGTTTTCGCCGGCGGGGCCGATGGCGACCACCCGGACGTCACCGCCCAGGTCCTCCTTCATCGCCTCCCGGGCCCGGGCTGCCCCCCGGCCCCACAGGGTGGAGGCGTCCCGGAGCTCCACCGCGTCATCGCGAATCACCAGGCAGGTCGGCCGGTCCGACCGGCCGCGGATGACCAGGGCGTCGTATCCGGCGAACTTGAGCTCCGCCCCCCACCGCCCGCCCAGGTTGCCGTAGTTGAACGTTTCAGGGGTGCTGTATGACGATTTGCCGTAGACACCCCACCTCGATCCGCCTATGACGGGCACTCCGGCCAGGGGCCCCACGGCGAAGATGAGCCGGTTGTGTTCGCTGACCGCGCCGGCTTCGGGCGGCACCTCTTCCCAGTAGAGGCGCGCGGCGAACCCGCGCCCGCCGATGAAGCGCTGATAGGGCTCCGAGGAGACCGTCTCCGAGGTCCTGGAGGACAGGTCCACCTTGAGTATCTTGCCGGTGTATCCCCGTGTCTGCGCCACGGTCGCTCCTGTCTGGCTTACCTGCTTCCACCCACCTCGGACGGATCCAGGTGCACGAACTCCATACCGCCGTCGACCTCGAACTTCTTGCCCGTTATGAAGTCAGCGGCGGGCGATGCCAGGAAGATGGCCGCCAGGGCAATGTCCCGGGGCCTTCCCATCCGTCTTCGCGGTGTTCCGGCTACCAGCTTGTCCACCACCGGCGCCAGGGCCGGCATGCTGCCCTCGGTTTCTATGGCACCCGGCAGGATGCAGTTGACCCGCACGTGCGGGCCGAGCTCCCAGGCCATGGTATTGGTCATGGAGTTGATGCCGGCCTTGGCCGCCGCATAGGCGACCATGCCGGGGGCCGGAAGCCGTGAGTCCCCGGAGGAGATGTTGATGATGGAGCCGGACTTGCGCTCCAGCATGTGAGCGGCCACGGCCTTGGTGAAGAAGAAGGCTGCCGTCAGGTTCAGGCGGAGCACGGCCTCCCAGCGTCTCTCGCTGGTTTTCATGGCCGGACAGAAGGTGGCGCCGCCGGCGTTGTTCACCAGGACGTCTATGCGCCCGAACTCCTCCAGCGCCCGGTTGACTATCCTGTCCACCTGCTGCGTGTCCGTCACATCGCAGGCCATGGCCAGGGCCCTTCGCCCGAATGTCCGGGCCTGGGCCGCCGTGGCCTCGACCTGATCGGCCGTCCGGGCGCAGCACACTATGTCGGCGCCGGCTTCAGCGAAGGCCACCGCGATCCCGTGCCCTATGCCCCTTCCGGCGCCGGTGATGATGGCTACCTTTCCGTGCAGCGAGAACTCGTCCAGGATCATGCCGCCCCTCCTGTGTGAATACAATAAGTGCTTCAGGCCGGCCTGAAGCGCCGGGTGATGTCCGCCACTGCCTCCCGGCCGCTCTGCACCGCCGCTGGTGAACACCACCAGCCCAGCGGCCCGCAATCGTCGCCTACAGTATACAGCCCCACTATGGGAGTCTTCACGGGCATGGTGTATCCGGGCCAGGTCTTCATCAAGCCCCACTCTTCGCGGTTCACCCGGATGGTCAGTATCCGGGCGTACTTGTCGAAGTTGGGTATGTTGTCTCTCAAGTCCTGAAGAGCCATCTCGACTTCCTTCTTCAGGTTGAAGGGAGGGAGCGAGGACTCCAGGTAGGCCGCCGCCCCCGAAAGGTGTTTCCCCCTGGGGGCCCTCTCCGGGCAGGCGTTGGTGTTGGTGCTGTACATGAAGACCCGCCGCGCCTCCGTCAGGCAGATCACCGAATCGGCCTCTATGAGCGGCCTGTCGTGGGTGAAGTAGATGATGGTCTGCGGGGCCCCTTTCACCACGAACGCGTCCTTCAGGTACCCGGGGGGGAAGAGCTCCTTGCCCGCCAGGTCCACGGTCTTCTTGACTCCCGCATCGCAGACCACCGCCTGGGCGGCTATCTCGATATTCTCTCCGCCCTTCCGCACCACGGCCCCGGTGGCCACACCGTCCTTTACGGTTATCTTCACCGCCGGGCAACCGGTCCAGACTTCTCCCCCCATCCTCCTGATCGCCCTGACCAGCGCATCGGTGAGCTGGCCTCCGCCGCCCGGCAGATAGCCCCATATCCGGCCGGACGCATCGATCTCCTTCATCATGCGGAAGTACTCGCCCGCGGGCAGCTCGGAGTTGCGTATGGCGCCCGCGGCCGCCAGGTAGTTCTGGAACATGCCGAGTATGGCCGGGTTGTCCGTGTACTGCCTGAGCCACTCTTCAAGTGACCAGGAATAGGACGGCGGGGCCCAGGCCATGGCCCGCTTGATGGCCAGCATCAGGCGGTCTGCTTCTGCTTCGCTGGTCGCGGCGTGGCCGATCATGGTCTTCAGGACGCCCTTCCCGGACTTCGGCTGCGGGTAGTCCTTGCCGTGGATGCGATACACCCACTGGTTGTCGGTCACCCGCATCTCAAAATCGGCGCCCACCTCGCGGCACAGGGCGCCATGGCAGTCATCGGTAACCGTATTGAGTCCTGTGTTCAGCTTGTATCCGTGGTAGTCGTGGGTGGCACAGCGCCCTCCGGCAAAGGGCAGTTTCTCTACTACCAGCGTCTTGTAGCCAGCCTTGCTGAGCAGGGAGGCCGAAGTTGTGCCTCCGATCCCGCTCCCGATGACCAGCATGTCGTATTTGCACTGTTTCACTTCCCCTCCTTCAGGGCATCCGCCGGACAGGCGTCGATGCAGGCCAGGCAGTCATTGCACTTGTCCGCATCAACCTCGATCGCGCCCAGGCTCCTCAAAGCGTCCACGGGGCAGTAAAGGACACAGATACCGCATCCGGCGCATTTCTCCTCATGCCAGGCAATCATCGGCTACCTCCATTGAGCAACATTGGCATGCTGGTAGTATACTAGTTAGTATACTAATACGTCAACTTGTTGTATACTCATGCGTCGAAGGATGTATTGCCGGCCGGCATAAGGAGAAGCAGATAGATGGAGCATGAAGGCACATCGGCAATGAGGCCTCGAGGATGGCCTCTCGATCCCGACGAGGAGCATGAGTTCTGGTCACTCCTCAACCAGGTGCGGGACACCATGATCCGCCTGAGGGACCGCGAAGTGAGGCACCTGGGGATCACGTCCATGCAGGGTGGGGTCCTCTGGGTGCTGCGGACCCTGGAGAAGGAGGGCGTCACTGCCACCCCGGCCGAGATATCCCGGCGGCTGTTCCGGCAGCCGCCGACAACCCTGGCGCTGCTGGGCCGCCTGGTGAAGCTGGGTCTGGTGACCACCGAGAATGTCGAGGGCCGCAGGCAGGTCCTGGTGCGGCTGACCGATAAAGGGAGAGAGACGTACCGTGCCTACGGCGGCAAACGGGAGGTCATACCCCGGGTTATCAGCTCCCTGTCCCCCGAAGAGAGGCGGCAGCTGAGATCGGGCCTGGTGAAGCTGCGCCAGAAAGCCCTTGAGGAGCTGGTGTCGGGGCCTCCGTATCGGTAGCGGGGAGCGCGTCACGGCTCTGTCAGGTTTTTCCCGACAGACGGTGAGGCGATTTCGGCGTACCGTGCTGGTGGCCGGGCGGCGGGACCGCCGCCCATAGTCTGTATGGCACGAAGGGGGGGAATCGGAATGGCCAGGAGAGAGAAGTACGACGTCATAGTGGTGGGGGCCGGCCCCGGCGGCATCACCTGTGCGGCCTTGCTGGCGAAGAAAGGGCTCCATGTTCTGGTGCTGGACAAGAACGAGCGGGTCGGGGGCAAGCAATCGACGGTCTCCATCAAGGGGTACAGGGGGGAGCTGTGGCCCACCGGCGGCCTGCCGGTGAACGGCGGGGCCTGGCTCGAGGCTTTCCGGGCCCTGGGAATAGAATCCAGGTTCAGGGTCTCCGTGAACAACGTCGGCATGCTCTACCGGCGGTCGGGCGGCGAGTGGCAGCGAACCGTGACCAAAATGGATCCCTACCAGCTTCCGGACCCCAACGTTATGTTCGAGCAGTGGCAGCTGGACGCCGGGCAACGCGAGCTGGCCATGAAGATACTGGCGGAGATCGCCATGATGCCCCCGGAAGCCATCAGCGTTCTGGATGAGATCACCGTCCGGGAGTACCTGGAGCAGTGCGAGGCTGCGGTGTCCCGGCTGTACGGGTACTTCGCCTTTCTGACGCACGCCTTCAATGTGGGTCTGATCGACCTGGTGCCGATGTCCGAGGTAGTCAAGGCCTTCCAGCGCCTCATGGGTCAACCGCTGGGTTACCCCAAAGGCGGATACGGCCGCATGTCGGAGGACTTTGCCCAGGTGCTGAAGGACTGCGGCGGGGAGGTCCGGACCAGGGCCAGGGTGGAGAGGATCCTGGTTGAGGACGGCCGGGCGGCCGGCGTGGTCACCGAGGACGCCGTCTACCGGGCGCCCATCGTGGTCAGCAACGCCGGCCTGCAGCCTACCGTGCTCAAGCTCGTCGGCGAGCAGCACTTCGACAAGGGCTATGTCAGCTACGTGAAGAGCCTGCTGCCCAGCAACGGTTTCACCGGGTGCCACTGGGTCCTCGGGGAGCGCGTCCTGGACTGCGGCCTCTACCAGGCGTGGTCGGATGACGCCTGGTGGAACCTGGACCGCCAGGACGAGGTGAAAAAGGGCAGGATGCCGGCGGACCTCATCATCACCCTGCTGGTTCCGACCAACTACGACCCGGAGATGGGGCCTCCCGGGAAGCAGCTGCTGGTGTTCGGCACCCCCTGTTCTTCCAATCCCCAGGACAAGGCCATAGAGGCGCTGTGGAGGAAAGCCGATCAGCAGATGGCCGAGATGTTCCCGGAAATAGTGCCCGCGGTCGAGTCGAAGGGGCCGTACACCGGCCCGGCCCATGTGTCCACCCTGAGCCGGGACCAGGTCCTGCCGGGGCAGGGGGGTGAAGCCTGCGGGCTTTGTGTTACCATAGGACAGTGCGGCAAGTACAAGCCATCGGCCAGGTCTCCCATCACGGGACTGTTCTACGTCGGCTTCGACGCCGGCAGCACGGCATTCATGGGTTCACAGCAGGCAGTCGACTCCGGGTTGAAGGTGGCCCCGCTGGTCTATCGCTATCACCTGGAGAAGAGGCAGTCGGCTGCCTTCTGAAGGGCTGGCCGGACAGGGGTTCACTCTATCGCCGGCCACCCGGGGTCATGCGCGCCGCCAGGCAGCGCGAGGATCCCCTGTTTGTCGCCTGTATTTCCCCGGCCACGGCAGGGCCGGCGGCATAGGGGAAAACCCTGACTACTGGGACACGATCCGATCAGATTGACGCGGCCGGTATAATGGTGTCATCGGTCTGGACACGGGGGGTGGCATGACGCGAGAGCCGGACATGGCATCATTGATGCCTCTGTTCAACAGCCTGATGGAAGGCGCCGTGATCATCGGCGCCGACAGCACCAGCGTGGTGCTGGCCAACAGGGCCGCGGCCGTGATATTCGGCTACGAATCAGCGGAGGCGATGATCAATGCAGACCTCCTCGATCGCTTCTCGCCGCCGGACAGGGAACGCGCAGCCGGCTTTCTGGCCGGCTGTCTCGTCGAAGGTGATCCGCGGGGCAAGATGGACGGCGCGGTCGTCACTGCGGATGGCCGGAGTCTCCGGGTGGCCGCCGTGGGGTTCCCGACACAGCACGAGGGACTCCCGGCCCGGCTGATCCTGGTGCAGGACGTCACCGGGCGCGAAAATGCGGAGAAGGCACTGGAAGCCAACTACCGTGACAACACCGAGAAGAGGAACGCCGAGGAGGCGCTGAGGGAGGGAGAGGCCAAGTACAGGGGTCTCTTTGAAGGGACGCAGACCGGCATCGAGGTGGTCAGCGTGGAGACCGGGCGCGTGGTGCTGGCCAACGAGGCCGCCGCCAGGATGTGGGGATTTCCTTCTGCGAGCGATGTCGTCGGCCTCGACCCCTTGGAGTTCCTTGAGCCCGCGGACAGGGGCTGGGTGGCGGAGAGGATGGTTGGGGTGCTGGCGGGCCGCGGGTTGAAGGAGACCGTCGAAATGAGGGTCCGGGCCCAGGATGGACGGTGGGTATGGATCAGCGGCATGGCCGCCAAGACCGAGTACCAGGGCCGGCCGGCACTGCTCATCTCCCTGCTCGACGTCACCGAGACAAGGAAGGCCGAGGACGCGCTCAAGGAAAGCGAGAAAAGGTACCGCCTTCTGGCGGACAATGTAGCGGACGTCATCTTCCTCCTGAACATGGATTTCGAACCGACCTATTTCAGCCCTTCCGTCGCCCGGCTGACGGGATGGAGCGTCGAAGAGGCCATGGGTGGCACCATGGAGCAGAGGCTGACCCCCCGCTCCTTTGAGGTGGCCACGAGCCTCCTGGCACGGGCCATGGCCGACGAGCGAAGGGAACCGGGCAGTGTGACGTCGCGGGGTTTTGAAATGGAGCTGGCGTGCAAGGACGGTTCAACGAGGCTGGTTGATGCGACCGCCAGCTTCCTGCGCGATGCGGAAGGAAGGGTGGTGGGGATCGTGGGGACGCTGCACGACATCACCGAGAGGAGGGTGGCTGAAGAGGCGCTCATAGACAGCGAGAAGCGCTACCGCCTGCTGGCGGAGAACCTGTCAGACGTCATCTGGGTCGTGGACCAGAAGCTGCATTTCACCTTCGTGAGCCCCTCCGTTGAGCGCCTGCTGGGCTATACCGTTGAAGAGGCCCGGGCCATGCCGACGGACCGGATAGTGGTTCCGGGCTCTTTTGAGGAGGCCATGAAGGTGATGGCCGAAGAGGAAGAGAAGGAGAAGTCCGGGCAGTCTGACCGGGAGCGTTCCGTAATGCTGGAGCTCGAGCTGCCCCGCAAGGATGGGTCCACCGTCTGGACGGAGAACCGCGTCAGCTATCTCCGGGATCCGGATGGGGTGGTGCTTGGCTTCCTGGGAGTATCGCGTGACATCAGCCAACGCAAGAGAGCCCAGGATGCGCTGAAGATCAGCGAGGAGCGGTTCCGGACCATCTTCGAGGAGTCGCCTGTTGGGGCTATCGTCTACGACGGGGCCGGCAAGCCATTGGTGGCCAACAAGGCCTGCGCCCGCATATTCGGCGTGTCTGATGCCGCGGACCTGAAGGGACCATCACTTCTCGATGATCCCCTGCTGACCGACAAGGCCAAGAAGAGGCTGCGGTCAGGCAAGGTCGTCACCGGAGAGATGGAGATCGACCTGGATTCGGCCAAGAGGAAAAGCGGGTACAGATACGGCCGGTCGGGGGTGATGACGGTGCACCTCTCGGTGAGTCCGCTGGGCTTCAACCCGGACGGATCAGCCAGCGGCTTTTTGGCCCTGGTGGAGGACGTCACACAGAGGAAGAAGGCGGATGAAGCCCTCCGGGCCAGCGAGGAACGCTTTCGCGGGCTGGTGGAGACCACCAGCGACTGGGTCTGGGAAGTGGACCGGCGGGGCGCCTACACCTATGTCAGCCCGAAGGTGAGCAACGTGCTGGGCTACGACAGCCAGGATATGGCCGGCAAGACGCCCTTCGATTTCATGCCGCTGGGAGAAGCGCGCCGCGGGGCTGCCGCATTCGGCTCCAGTGTGGACAGACAGGAGTCATTTGCCTTCCTGGAGAACGTCATGCGCCACAAGGACGGCCATCCGGTGGTCATGGAAACCAGCGGCGTGCCCTTCTTCGGCCCTGACGGCAAGCTGATGGGCTATCGCGGAGTTGGCCGGGACATAACGGAGCGCAAAGAAACGGCCAGGCGGCTGGAGCAGAGCCTCAGGAAGCTGGAAAGGACCATGGAGGCCATCATCCAGGCCATCTCTACTACCATGGAGACGAGGGATCCCTATACCGCGGGCCACCAGAAGAGGGTGACCCAGCTGGCCAGCCTTCTGGCGAAAGAAATGGGCCTTCCTGCCTCCCAGGTGGCGGGCATCCGCGTCGCCGGGCTGCTTCACGACATCGGCAAGATTTCGATACCGACCGAGATACTCAGCAAACCCGGGCAGCTTACCTCCAGCGAGATGGCCATGATCAGGTTCCATCCCTCGGTTGGCTACGACATCCTCAAGAACATAGAGTTCCAGTGGCCGGTGGCCGACATCATCCTTCAGCACCACGAACGGCTGAACGGGAGCGGCTACCCCTCCGGCATCAGCGGGGAGAATATCCTGGTGGAGGCCAGGATACTGGCCGTAGCCGATGTCGTGGAGGCCATGTCCTCCCATCGTCCATACCGGCCGGCTGTGGGCAAGGACAAGGCCCTCCAGGAGATCGCCCGCGGCGAGGGTACACTGTACGACCCGGTGGTGGTGAAGACCTGCCTGGAGGCCTTCAACAAGAGGGGCTTCGCGTTCGAATAGCCGGGGACGGCCGGCAGGTGCGCCTCTACAGCGCGTAGATCTCGGGGCCGAAGGTGCGAACCCAGTCCTTCTTCAGGACGCTGACCGCTTCCTTGGTCTTGTCCACCGCCATGATGACGATGGCCTGCCCGCTTTCGCCTCTGCCGAGGTAGGGGTACAGGTACAGGACGTTGATCTTGGCCGCCTTGAGGGGCTTGAGTACGGCCACGAGGCCGCCCGGATGATCGGGCACTTCCACCGCTATGACATCCTTCTCCACCACGTCGAATCCAACGCTGCGCAGGACATTGACGGTCTTGGCCGGGTTGTCGGTGACGAATCTGACGGCGGCGGTCTTGTCGGCCTCGGCCACCGAGATGGCCCGGATGTTGATCCCTTCGACGCCCAGGCGCTCGCTGATGTCCATCAGGGTGCCCGGGAGGTTCTGCAGGATGATCGAGATCTGCTTGATAGCCATAAACTACTCCTGACCCAATGCCGTTCAGTGGCCCTGGCCTGACGACGCGTGCCCTGAGGTATCGGCCTGCCTCTTTGACGGAGCCAGATCATACCCGGCCATCAGCGCCTTCTTGTTGGGGGCGATGAGCTTGCTCTTGGTCTTGAAGGTTTCCTTCAGCGTCTCAAAGACGGTGTCCATGGACACCAGGTTGGTCTTCTTGATGAACGCCCCGAGCATGATCATGTTGGCTGCCCTGGGGTTGCCCATCTCCTCGGCCAGTCGCGTTGCCGGCACGGCCAGGAGCTCGATGTCGCCCCGGGGAATGTCGGCCGTAACCAGGGAGGAGTTGTAGAGCAGCGCGCCCCCGGACTCCACCTGGTTCTGGAACTTGGCCAGGGAGGGCTGGCTCATGACCACGATGAACTCCGGTGATGAAGCCACCGGCGAGGCGATGTCTTCGTCGGATATGGCCACGGTGCAGTTGGCCGTGCCGCCGCGGACCTCCACGCCGTAGGAAGGCAGGTAGGTGACATGCTTGCCTTCGATCATGGCTGCCTGCGCCAGGTTGAGACCCATGGAAAGGACGCCCTGGCCGCCGAACCCGGCAAAGACCGTCTTAATGAGCATAGCGGTCTCCGGTAGTGTCCTTGAGTATCCCCAGGGGAAACACCTTGACCATCTCCTTTTCCACCCACTGCCACGATTCCACCACGCCCATCTTCCAGTTGACCGGGCAGGGAGAGAGTATCTCCACCAGAGCGTAGCCGAGGTCATCCATCTGGATCCGGAACGCCTTCTCGATGGCCTTCTTGGTCTTGCGGATGCCGGCCGGAGAACAGACCGCGGTGCGCTCGATGTAGACGACGCCGTCGAGCAAGGCCAGCATCTCGCTGATCTTGAGGGGATGCCCCTCTAATCTGGGATCCCGCCCGAAAGGACTGGTGGTGGTGGTCTGGCCCAGGAGAGTGGTGGGCGCCATCTGCCCGCCGGTCATGCCGTAGACGGCGTTGTTGACGAAGATAGTAGTGAGGCGCTCCCCCCTGTTGGCGCAGTGGATGGTCTCGGCGGTGCCGATGGCGGCCAGGTCGCCGTCGCCCTGGTAGTTGAGCACGACGGCCTCCGGGCAGGCCCTCTTGAGTCCGGTGGCCACCGCGGCCCCGCGGCCGTGGGCCGACTCGGCGAAGTCCACGTCTATGTAGTCGTAGGCGAAGACCGAGCAGCCGCACGGCGCCACGCCGACGGTCCGCTCCTTGATACCCATCTCTTCAATCACTTCGGCCACCAGGCGGTGGATGACGGAGTGACCGCATCCGGCGCAGTGGTGGAAAGCCTTTCTCTTGAGCAGGGCGGGCCGGCTGTAGACCTTGTTCATCGTGAGTTGAGGCCCCTCTGATAGTAGTGCCGCGCGATGACCCTGAGCACCTCGGCGGGGGTGGAGACCACCCCGCCCGGCCGGCCGTAGAAGAAGACATCGGCCTTGTCCCCCAGCGCCAGCCGCACGTCCTCCAGCATCTGGCCCATGTTCAGCTCAAAGACCATGAAGTTCTTCGTCCTATCGGACAGAGCGGCCAGGTCGTCCGAGGGGAACGGCCACAGGGTGATGGGGCGGAAGAGCCCTACCTTGAGGCCGTAGCCGCGGGCATTCTTGACGGCGCCCTGGGCTATACGGGCCCCGATGCCGAAGGCCACCACGACCAGCTCAGCGTCGTCCACCATGAAGGACTCGCTGGTGGTCTCCTCTTCGGCTATCAGCTGGTATCTTCTGTACAGGCTCCAGTTGAGCTCCTCCACATCCCGCGGG
This sequence comes from uncultured Dehalococcoidia bacterium, assembly GCA_964409515.1. Classification (GTDB taxonomy): domain Bacteria; phylum Chloroflexota; class Dehalococcoidia; order UBA2247; family RBG-13-53-26; genus JAFGCL01. The sequence continues at coordinate 10,294 of CAYPDY010000025.1, read as the reverse complement.
TTGGAGGACAGGATCTTGACGATCCTGGAGGGCCGGCCGGCGGCTCCGCGAAGGGCATCCGCCCTGACGGGCGGCACTTCGGGGGCCTCGTGCGTGAACTCCACCGGTTCCATCATCTGCCCCAGCACGGCATCCGCCAGTATGAGCACCGGGATGCGGTACCGGTCAGCCAGGTCAAAGGCCCGGTGGGTGAGATCGGCCAGCTCCTGACCGGACGAAGGTCCCAGGACTATGGTGCGGTAGTCTCCATGGCCGCCGCCGCGGGTCGACTGGAAATAGTCGGACTGGGAGGCGGAGATGCTGCCCAGCCCCGGACCGCCGCGGGTCACGTTAACGATTACCGCCGGAAGCTCGTTCGACGCGAGGTACGAGATGCCCTCCTGCTTCAGGCTGATGCCGGGGCTGGAGGAAGAGGTCATGGTCCTGACCCCGGCCAGGCTGGCCCCGTAGACCATGTTGATGGCCGAGAGCTCGCTCTCCGCCTGTATGAACGTGCACCCCTTCTTCCTCCCCAGGTGCTCCGCCATGTACTCCGTGAGCTCATTCTGAGGCGTGATGGGGTAGCCGAAGTAGCACTGGCAGCCGGCGCGAATGGCGGCCTCGCCGATGACGGCGTTGCCGGCCATGAGGACCTTACTCACGGTACACCTCTATGGCGGCCTCGGGGCCCCCGAGTGCCCTACTCACGCCACACCTCTATGGCGGCCTCGGGGCATACCACGGCGCAGATGGCGCAGCCGGTGCAATCAGCGCCGTCGCCGAAGGCGGCAGGGAAGTAGCCCGCGGCGTTGATCTTGTCTGATATGGAGAGGGATTTCTTGGGGCAGAAGGCGATGCACACCTCGCATCCCTTGCACATCACCTGATCGATTTCAATATGTCCCTTGGCTGCCATCTGTCGCTGTCCTGTGGGCTCGATCTTCAATTTTATGCCTAAGCCGCCTCCGTTTACAACTTTTTCCAAATTCCTGGTATCACGGACCCCGCGAAGGGCCGCGGCCTGTTATGCGCTCCCTATGCCGCGCCCCCGGTCGGGTCAGTCTGGCAGCTCAGGGGCCCATGAGACGCCGTTGATGTGGCTTCCCCCATCGGCGAAGATGGTGTTGCCTGTCACGTAGCAGGAGTCTTCCGAGGCCAGGAAGAGCGCCACACCGCCAATATCGCGTTCCGGGTCACCCATCCTCCCCATCGGATTCTGCTTGAGAACCTGGGCCGCGTTATCCGGGCTGGTGCGGGCAAATGCCTGATGCGCCGGGGTCTCCGCCGCCGGGCAGATGATGTTGGCCAGGATGTTGTACCGCGCCCACTCCCGTGCGGCGGTCCGTGTCAGGGCCCTGAGTGCTTCCTTCACGGAATTGTATTCGGAGGTGTACATGTGAGCGTTGACGCCGTTGAGCGAGCAGATGCTGATTATGCGGCCGCCGCCCTGCCGGCGCATGTGGGGGAATACGGCCTGCATGGCCCAGAAAGGACCGTAGAGGCCGATTCGCACCGCACGGTCCAGGTGCTTGTCCGGTTTGCTCTCCAGTCGCGAAGGACGGCCGGGTGCCCAGGCGTTGTTCACCAGGATGTCGACCCGTCCGAAGGTGCTGACAGTGCTCTCCACCATGGACAGAACACTGTCCTTGCTGGAGACATCAGCGGCCTGGAACAGGGTCTTGACACCGAAGTCGGAGTTGATCTCCTGCGCCGTCCGCCGGCCCGACTCTTCGTTGAGCTCCGCCACAACGACCGCAGCGCCCTCCGAGGCAAATCGGCGCGCTATCCCCCTCCCCACGCCCTGGCCTGCGCCGGTGATGATGGCCACCCTGTCCAGCAGTCGATCCATTTCCTGCTCCTTCCCGATCCGGACGGCAATCCGAGGGCTAGACCTGCTTCGGCAGTCCCAGACCCTCCCTGCCCGCAACGTGATTCTTCGAGGTCTCGGTGGTGCCGCCGGCCAGGGTGAACGACAGGGAGCTGATGTAGGTGTGTCTGATCCTGCCGCCGATCCTGGCCCACTTGGACTCCTCGTCCAGCGGCCCATAGAGGCCCATGATCTGCATGCCGACGTTGCCCACGCGCTGGCAGGTTTGGCCGCCCAGTATCTTGATCTGGGCGCTGGCCTTCACCGTGGGCTTGCCGTTGGCCGCCAGCCAGTTGAGCTCGTGCCCCAGGTTCATGCACACCTCGATATCGATGGCGAGTTGGGCCAGCTTGCTCCGTACCAGAGGGTCCTTGCAGAGCGGCTGACCGTCCACCACCGTTTCCCTGGCGTACTGGACCAGCTGCTCCAGGTACCGCTTGGCGTTATAGATCGTCAGCAGTCCGTAGGACCGTTCGATGCCGAACGCGTGCAGCAGCAGCTGCATGCCGCCGTTCTTCTTGCCGATGACGTTCTCTTTGGGCACCTTCACGTTGTCGAAGAACACCTCGCAGAAGGCCGGGATGCCGGTTGGCTGGGCAATCTGCCGCATGGTTATGCCCGGGCTCCTGGCATCGACCACGATGGCCGTCAGGCCCATGTGCTTGTTGGGATCGGTACGGGTGAACACCATCAGGTAGTCGGCATGATGGGCGTTGCTGGTCCAGATCTTCTGCCCGTTCAGCACGTAGCCGTCCTTCTCCTCCACGGCCTTGAGCTGGATGTTGAAGGTGTCCGTGCCCGCGTTCGGCTCGCTCATGCCCGTGGCCCATTTCACCTGGCCCCTGGCGATGGGCACCACGAATCTCTTCTTCTGCTCCTCCGTGCCGAACTGCAGAATGAGTTCAGCCGAGGCGGGGGCCATATCCATTACCGGGGCGCCGCGGTAGGCTGCCTCCTGCATGAAGATGGCCTCCATCCAGACCGATGCCGCACGACCACCGTATTCCTTCGGCCATGTCAAGCCCAGGTAGTTCCGCTCGCCGGCCTTGCGCCACATGCTCAAGCCCAGCTCGCGGTACTCCTGGCTCCGGGACTCTTCCTCAGGCCCCGGGTCCACGCCCAGAAAGCCGGGCGGCAGCTCCCTGTCCAGGAAGTCTCCCACTTCCTGGCGGAAGGCCTCTTCTTCAGCGGTGTACCGAAAGTCCATAGTTCCTCCTTTTCGCCTTCCGTCTACATCCCGGTGACCGGGGACTCAGTCGGCACTGTCGCGCCGGTGCTGAAATGGTTGACGGAGGGCAGCGCTGATCAGACCGGCGAGCCGACCTTCTCGCGCACGGACTGCACTATCTCCGGCAGAGGTGTCCCGGACGGGTATACCCCGGCCACCCCCATCTCTTTCAGCTTGCCGAAATCTTGCCTGAGGATGATGCCTCCCAGCAGGACCTTCACGTCGGCTTTGCCCGCCTTGCGCAGCTCGGCGACGACTTCGGGGATGAGCTGCAGGTAGTTGGCCGAGAGGATGCTCAGTCCCACGGCATCCGCGTCCTCCTGGACGGCGGCCGCGGCGATGCTCTGGGGCGTCATGTTTCCGCCGTAGACAATCTCGTAGCCAGCGTCGCGCAGAGCTTTGCTGACCACCACCAACCCGGTCCAGTGCCCCTCCTGCCCTGGCTTGGCCATCAGGATCTTCAATCTCTTGTTTGCGTCAGCCATCGGGTTTCTCCTTCCCCTAACCGTAGATTGGGAACGGCCATTCGCCATAGACGTCGAGCTGGACCTTCATCACTTCACCCAGGGAAGCGTAAGCGCTGACGGCCTCCACGGTGGCCGGCATCACGTTCTCGCCTTTCCGGGTGACCTCTTCCAGCTTCTTGAGGGCCTGGGCCACCCTGGCGCTGTCGCGCGTCGCCTTCAGGCGCTTGAGCTTGTCGATCTGTGCCTGCGACGACTTGGGATTGGGGCGGAATACGGGCACCTCGTAGGGCTCTTCCTCCAGGCGGAACTTGTTCACCCCCACGATGGGGAGCTCGCCCGAGGTTATCTTCTCCGCCCGCCGAATGGAGGCATTCTTGTATTCATTGTGCACCCATCCGCTGTGGATCGCCTTGGCCAGGCCGCCCATGTCCTCGATCTTCTTCAGGTACTCCCAGCCGCGCTCCTCGAGCTCGGTGGTCAGCTTCTCCACATACCACGAGCCGCCCAGCGGGTCGATGGTGTTGGTAACGCCCGTTTCCAGGGCCAGTATCTGCTCCGTCCGGATGGACAGCAGCATGGACTGGTCGGTGGGCAGGCAGACCCCTTCGTCATAGCCATTGGCGTGGATGGACTGGCCCCCGCCGAGTACCCCCGCCAGCACCTGATAGGCAATGCGGATGAGGTTGTTGAGAGGCTCCTGGGTGGTGTGGGTGGAGCCGGAGCTCTGCAGGTGCACCCGGAACTCGGAGCAGCGCGGGTCCTTTATGCCGTATCGGTCTCTGATTATCTTGGTCCACATGCGCCTGGCCGCGCGCAGCTTGGCCACCTCCTCAAAGAGATCGCTGTGGGCGGCCATGTTGAAAGCGAACCGCCTGACGAAGCGGTCGAGCGGTACCCTGCCGCGCCTCCTTTCCTCTTCTATGTAGTCAATCGGGCAGGAGAAGAGGATGCCCAGCTCCTCCCAGGCGGTCAGGCCGCAGTCGCGGGCGTTGTAGCTGTTAAACGACGCCGGGTACCAGCCGGGGGCATGGTCGGCGCACCACTCCACGAAATCGACGGCGTACCTGCGGTACGCCTCCGGCGGGATCTGGTTGGCCAGGTTGAGCACCGTCCACGCCAGCATGCAGTTGGCGGTGGTGCCGCGGAGCTTGGATACGTCCAGCCCCCGCTCTCTCGCCATGGCGAAGTACATCGCGGTGAGCACCCCGTGCTTCTCCGCCAGGTACGTCGACGCCTTCTCGATGGGCAGTTCGTCGAACAGGACCCTCATGTCCTCTATGGAGGCCAGCGGAACGCCGGAGGTCCCGACGTCGGCGACGACCCTGGGGTCATCGTAGTCCATGCCGATGTTCGAGGACATGTCGGGGGCCACCGAGAAGCCCGTCTGGCCCATGGCCAGCTCCTCGCGGAAGAGCTTGTTGGACTCCTCCGGGGTGTTGAATCCGGATAGACGCCTGATGGTCCAGGCCTGTCCCCGGTACATGCTGGAGTATACTCCGCGGGTGAACGGCGGCTTCCCCGGGAGCCCGATGTCCTTCTCGTAGTCGATGCCCGCCGTATCGGCGGGCACGTACACGTCTTTTATCGGTATTCCGGAAGCGGAGACGATTTGCTCCGTTGGTTGTGCCATGGCTGTCCTCCTCCTGGCTACTCGAGCTCAGCGGGCAGTTGCGTCCTGCCGGGCCATCAGCGGCCTACATTTCCATCGTGGCGCCGCCATCGACGGCGATGGTTTGCCCGGTTATGTATGAGGCCTGCTCAGAGGCGAAGAAAGCGACCATCGCGGCGATGTCCCGCGGTGTTCCTGTCCTTCGTACGGGCAGCGCCTTGACCTGCTTCTCCATGAACTCCGGGCTGAACAGCTTCTCGGCCTTCCCGCCGTACCAGAAGCTGCCCACGCCGACGTCCTCCGGCTTCTCGGGCAGGGTCCAGCCGGGGAGGACGCTGTTGACGGTAATATTGTAGCGGCCCAGCTGCCTGGCTATGGACCTGGTCAGCCCGCCGACCGCGGCCTTGCTCGCGGCGTAGATGGGGTTGCGCGCACTCCCGCTGCGGGAGACATCGGTGCCGATGTTGATGATGCGGCCCCACTTCTGGTTCATCATGATGGGCGACACTATCTTGCAGGTGCAGACCTGGGCCCAGAAGTTCTTCCTTATCTCTTCGTCGATCTCTTCCCAGGCCTTCTCGTGGAGCGCCGGCCCGTCGTTTCCGCCGCCCACGTTGTTGACCAGGATGTCCACGCGGCCGAAGGTCTCCATGGTCTTCTTGACCATGCTCTCCACCGATTCCCGATCTACCACCTGCGTCTTGATGGGGAAGCCGTGTCCTCCAAGGGCGTTGGCATCCTCGGCCGTCTTCTTCGCCTGCACCTCATCGCGATAGGTTATAACTACGTTGCATCCTTCTTTGGCCAGCGCCAGGACTATGCCCCGGCCTATGTTCGAGCTGCCTCCGGTAACAATTGCAGTCTTGCCCTTCAGTCCAAAGTCCATTGTCGTCCTCCTTGCCAAGAATCGCAGTGGCTTCCGGTATCCGGTACAGCGGATGGCGGTGTTGACTTGCCTGATTGGGGCCGAAACGGGTGGTCAGCAGGCCGGTTCTACATGAGACAGACACCGAGACCCCCTTGTCTCGGTGTCTGTCATCGCCCCATTATCGCTTCCCTCTCTTTGCGGCCCGCCTCAGGAGGCAGCTAGTCCTTCAGCTGGAAGTACCACTCGCAGGCAATCTCTGTCTGGTCCTTCCGCGGAGGGAACTTGAGCGGCACTGCCTCGAACCTCGGGTTGAGCGCGTACACCTCGATCATCTTCTTCTCCAGCACGTGGCACAGAGGCGGGATCCTCTCGGGCCAGTTCCTCTCCAGCCCCTCGAGGGCAAT
>CAYPDY010000025.1:0-3862 GCA_964409515.1 uncultured Dehalococcoidia bacterium | reverse complement strand
TGCACCGGTTGTACTTGACGTGGACCTTGTTCTCATTGATGATGGTGAACTGGCCATCGAAGAGCCCGGCGTTCTTTCCCCTCATGATGTTGTCGAGAGGCAGCTGCAGGCACTTCATGCACTCCAGGACCGTGGCCGGATAGCCGTCCTTGTCCATCTTGACGTTCCCCAGCTTGCCGTACCTCGGGTTGACCTTCTTGCCCATCTTCTCCCAGGAGGCCAGCTCGCAGGCGTTGGCCGCATCGAAGCCCCACTTGGCCCTGACTTCGTCGTACCACATGCCGCTCAAGGTGATCCAGGCATGCTGCCAGATGTTCATCAGCTTCATGAGGAACTCCTTGGACATGTCGTCGAAGGTCAGGTTGGGGTTCCAGGGACCGCTGAGGTCACTCAGCTCCTTCTTGCCCGTGATCTCCTGCTTCAGGGCGGCTACCAGGTCCGGACGCTGTTTCTTCAGTTCTTCCAGGGTCAGATCTTCTAAAGCCATGATATCTTTGACCTCCTCACTATAATCCGGGGATTGGCTGACTCTGATTACTACCTTTGACTCTACCAGCCACACTGTTCACGGTCAATAAGGAGCCGAATAGATCGTGTGAGATCTCCTGGCTGCGGATAAACATGAATCCGGCCGGACCAGGGCGAGAAGGACACAAGCCCGAATGCGGGATGCGTACTCAGGGACGCTGGCGACTGAAACGAGGCTTGTCAAGGATGTCGGGAAGCGGTTCCGTCTTCAGGGCGATTTCTCGCAGTACGTTGTCTCGCAGCTTCCTCAGCAGCAGATTGAGCTGGTCGACCTCTGTCGGGGAGAGCGAGGACTTCATCACCCGGGAACCGTAGACGAATCCGGCCTCTTTCAGTCTCCCTTGCAGCTCCTCCCCCTTTGGTGTCATCCGTATCTTCACTACCCGTTGATCGCCTACACCCCTGCACTTCTTCAGGAATCCCGCGCTCTCCATCCGGGTGACAAGCTCAGAGACGCTCTGCGGGGAGCGGAATGTGTAGGCTGCAATCTGTGTTGTGGTGAGCGGGGCTCTGCTGGCACTCAGGATCATGAGGATGTCTGCCTGAGCCCAGGTCATGCCTAGGTCGCTGAGCTCGCCCTGCAGGTAGCCCGAGATCGCGTACCAGCTCTGCTGCAGCAGCACCCACGTGTCAGAGTAGGGATCATCGAAATCCCAGTCATACATACGTGACTTCATCAATGCAACGATACCAGACATCGGTGGAGTGCGGCAAGGGGAGAGAGCGGCAGGGTGCCGGGGCAGCGGACCGGAAGCCCTAGTGCCCGCCGGCCCCAGTTTCCGGAAGCAGGTTCTTCTCTTTGAGGAACTGGACGCACTTGGTGGCCAGGGTCTGGGGATCGCCCTCAAGCAGACCGCTGCTGGCCTTCTGGGTGGCGCCGCCCGACATGAGCTGTCGCATGCGCTCGGCGGCCGAAAGACTGCTGTCCGGGGTGAAGAGTTTCTTGCCCCGGGGCCTCGGGGGGCCTACGGCCACAATCTGAGTTCTGGGCGCCAGCGCGGTGTCTCCGAGGGTCAGGCCGAGGGCCCGGACATCGTACGTTTCAATGGGGTGCCGGGCGGCAAGCAGTCTGGCCCGCAGCTTGAGGTACCTGGGCCGGTTGATGCCGGTTTCGACCGTAAGCAGGGCTGGCAGCGGGACCTCCACTATGGCCTTGTCGCCGGCCTCCAGCTTCTTTCGGACGCGAGCCCTGTCCGGGCTGCTGACCTCGATCCTGTCGACCTCCGTGACCAGAGGCAGATGCAGCTGGGCGGCGATGGCCGGACCGGCCAGCCCGGCATTGGTGTCAGCCGCCCGCGCCCCGCAGAGTATGAGGTCATATTCCAGTCCCAGAGCGGTAATGGCTTTGGCCAGCAGCAGCCCCGTGGTAGAAGAATCAGGGGACCCAAGGTCCGGATCGCAAATATGGACGACCCGGTCGGCGCCGGAGGCCAGAGCCAGGCGCAGCGCGTCGGCCGCCGGCGCCGGCCCCAGGCAGAGTGCGGTGATGTGCCCGCAGACGCCCGCTTCCTTCATCCGGGCGGCCTCCTCGAGCGCCAGCCTGTCCAGCGGGCTCACCGTCCACGGCAAGCCGGCCAGCAGGATGGCGTTGGCCTCGGTGTCGACCGGGATGGTGCCATCGGTGTCCAGGACCCACTTCACGCAGACCAGGATCCGCATTACGGCGCTCCGTTTCCCTCTACTCTGGCGCTGGTTTTCTTACTCATCTCTCACCGCCGGGCCGGTCCTACGCCCGGGCGCCGGCCGGCCGGGCCGGCTCAGGGGCCGTCTTGGCCGGCGCCTCCAGGTTCCTGGCCAGCTCCGCGGTAATGGCCGGAACGATTTCCAGCAGGTCGCCCACCAGGCCCAGGTCCGCCATCTTGAAAATGGTGGCGCTCTTGTCGTTGTTGATAACGATGATGACCTTGGACTCCTTCATGCCGATGGTGTGATAGTTGGACCCCGATATGCCGCAGGCTATATACAGTTTCGGCGTGACGGTCTTGCCCGTCTGCCCCACCTGCTTGGTGACCGGGACGAAACCCATGTCCACGGCGATCCGGGAGCCGGCAGTTACGCCGCCCAGTGCCTCGGCCAGGCGGTCCAGAAGGGCGAAATTGGCCTTGCTGCCGACCCCTTTCCCACCCGAGACGATGATCGGCGCTTCCTCCACGCTCATGGTGCGCGGATCCCCCTTCTCGATCCTGAGCGTTCTGGCGCAGGGGGCGGAGGGGTCGGTCTTGGGGGCGACATTGACTGTTAAAGGCTGCCGCGCTCCCCGGGCCCTCTTGATGTCGAATGTGCCCGGGGCGGCGGTTACTATCTGGGGCCGCGCTGTGGGGAAGACCATCTTGGCGCTGGTCTTGTTGGTGTGGGCCGGCAGCGTGCACTGCAGCCGGCCATCGTCGGCAAAATCCAGGGAGAGACAGTTGGGGGCCAGGCCGGTCTTCAGGGCCGCCGCCAGCCGCGCGGCCATCTCCCGCCCGAAGATGGTCGTGCTGCACAGGAGTATCCCTGGCTTTGCCTCGCGCACCATCTCGGACAATGCCTGGACACGGAGCTCGACAGTCTCTTCCAGGCCGGGGCCGTCCACCAGCATCAGCCGGTTTATGCCGGAATCCCGGAACTTGCCTGCCAGGCCCTGGGGAATCCCGGTCCCGATGATCACCGCGACGAGCTCCTGGCGCAGCTTGTCGGCCAGCCGCTTTCCTTCGCTGGCCAGCTCGAGCGAGACGTCAGCCAGCTCGCCCTCGCTGTACTCCGCCAGCACCCAAACGCCTTTGTCCGCTGCCGCCGTAACCATCACATTCTCCGCTTCAGGCCCCCAGGCATCCCTTGGTGCCTGGGGCCTCAGGTGTGCCTTCGTGCCTGAGGCCTCATTATCCATCAGAACAGATGAGAGCGCTAGAGCCCCGGTGACGCCTAGCGCTCCCATCAGACCTGGCTAAACTGTTACCTCCTCGACACGGAGGGGGACCGCGATTCTAGATGGCCCGGCCAACCCTGGAAGCTTCCAGCGTGGCATCGGGCAGCCTCCTCACGCCGTTGCAGTCGCCCACTCTGTGAAGCTCTTTTACCTGCCCCTTGAGGGCGTAGTAGAGGGCGCTGTCCTCTTGTCCGCCGTACGCAATGATCAGGGTATCGACCCCTTCGATGCGCTGGTCCTGCAGCGTGTAGACGTTGGAGATGACCACGGTGTTGCCGCTGACCTCGCGTATCTTGTGCAGAGGAGTGAATGTAACGCCGTTCTGGTGGAGCCGGGTGTAGATGGCCATGCGGGTGGGCGCGTCGGTATGGATTCCGGCGAAGTACTCCTCCGTGACCACCTCTACCTTCTTCCCCTGCTGGGCAGCCC
>CAYPDY010000024.1:11861-25366 GCA_964409515.1 uncultured Dehalococcoidia bacterium | reverse complement strand
GAAGGCGACAAGCAGTCGAGGGTCCTGATCGCCGACGGCACCAAGCAGGCCACGGTGCTGGCCGGTGAAGGTGAAGGCGCGGCCGCCAAGGCGCGGAAGACGGGTGAAGCCGACGGCACCAAGGCGGTGCTCTTTGCCGAGGCTGACGGCACCCGGGCCAAGCTCCTGGCCGAGGCCGACGGCACCCGGGCCAAGCTCCTGGCGGAAGCGGAGGGCCTGCAGGCCAAGGCCGACGCCATGAAGAAGTTCGACGACACCACCATCCAGCTGGAAGCCTATAAGTCCCTGATCGCCGTCCTCCCGGCGATGGTGGAGGCGGCCGCCAAGCCGATCACCGGTATCGGCGACGTAAAGGTCATCCATTTCACCGGAGGCAAGGATGGCGGGGACGGCGGCGGCAGCCCGGTCTCCAAGTTCCTCGACATCCCGCCCGAGGTCCTGGCCACCACCGACGAGTCCCTCCGGGCCACCGTCGGCGTGGGGCTGAAGGAGATACTGGGAGCGATCACCGGGGACACGGCCGGCGCCATCAAGAGGCTTCTGCCCAGGACCGAGGGAGGACCGCCGGAGAAGAAGAAGTAGCAGCTTCGGGCGCTGCTCTTCCCCAATTACGAGTGCGGAGGTTATTGTGAAGAACATGAAGAAGCTGGTATTCCTGCTGATCGCGCTCCTGGCCGTATTGGCCCTGGTGGGGTGCGGGGGCAACGGCGACGACAACGGCGACAACGGCGACGGGAACGGCACTGCCGACGGCGATGACGTTGACAATGGCAATGGCGATACCGATGGTGATCAGTGGCTGGCCTATGAGTTCGATGAGGAAGTGAACCCGGCCTCCGGCGGATCCGGCAATATCAAGACCTTCACCATCAACTCCAAGACCGTCGAGGACGGCAAAGTCAGCGAGTTCAACATCGAGGCGACCTACCTCGGCAAGGAGAATGCACAGATCGCCACGACCAAGACCACGATGGTGACGTCCCCCACCTACAGCACCACCGATGAGAACGTCACCGCCACGCTGGAGTGCTTCAAGCTGAAGCATCGCGTCACCGTGGTCCAGGACACCACCGGCGACACCCATCCGGCCTGGGCCGAGATCACCTGCTGGATACCCACTGAGGACACGGAGGACTCGTTGTACGCCTGGCTCTACCCCAAGGCCGAGTATGTCGACTCCGACGGCAAGCACGGGGGATGGAGCTACTATGTGACCCCGGCCATGGAGGCCGCGAGGGAGAATCCTCCGGCCAACACTACGATCTACTACCTGCCGGCGACGTCCGGCGACGAGGACTTCTACGGTTACAACAGCCAGGTGTTCTACGGCCTGTACGGATGGGGCTGGATCTACTTCCAGGCTTTCGCCGAAGACGGGGGACAGAGCCTGGAGGAAGCGGATGTGCACGCCGCCACCTTCAGCTACAGCTGCCACAAGGTGGACAGGACCATCGGCGGCTACAAGTTCCACGCGTGGGACGTGAAGTGGAGCGGCACCTCCGGGAGCTCCACCGGGTCGTGGGAGGCCGTCTTCTCGGCTGACCTCCCCTTGCCCATCTACTCCAAGTTCGGAGGCAGCGGCGAAGGCAGCAACAGCCTCTTCGAGTACACGCTGACCGACCTGCAGCTGGACTAGGTCACAGCACGGGTTCAACTGAACAGGGCCGACACAGGGCGGGTGCTCTCACCGGAACGAGGGCGCCCGCCCTCTTTGTCTGTCCGGGCGAAATCCCTAGTCCAGCCGCGCGGCGAGCCTGGCCCAATCCCACGTGTGCTCATAGAGGTGCAGGCCGCTGGAGAGGCAGATCATCTCGCCGTCCGGCACGCCGATCTCGGCCGCCATGTACTCCTTCATGAGCTGCAGCCCGGCCAGGTTGGAGGGGAACCCTCCCCACAGGTCCCACGAGCGGAAGTAGACCACGAAGTGGAAACGGCCGTAGCGGATCCGGGTGTGGATCCCCCTCAGGCAAGGGGGGTCCTCAAGGTAGATGGACTCCCGGCTGCCCACGGCCATGTAGGCCTGGTTGGTGTTGGGGCCGCCCTCCCGGTACATGCGGATGACCTCTCCCATCTGCGGCTCCAGGTCCTCGCCGTAGGTGTACTGCTCGTTCTCCGCCTTGAAGGAGGTCATCAGGTACGGCAGGTAGGACTCCACGTACTCCATGGTTGTCGGCGGCGGCACGCCCTGGGGCACGTCGGGCACCAGTGGCCGGATCCCAGGCTCGCGGACCTGGATCACCGCCAGGTCCAGCTCGCGGCGGCGCTGGCCCTGGAAGCTGCCCCGGTCTATCCGGTACTCGCAGCCGCGCTCCAGCGCGGCGCGGAGGCTCAGGAACCACGCCTCGGGCAGGTCCCTGGCCTCTATGGTGGTAACGCGCATCCCGTCTTCGCTCATAATGCCGCTTCGCTCACAGTGCCGCCGGCTCGCAGGCGCCTAGGCCCCCGTTGAGCCAAACCCGCCCGGCCCGCGTCCCGTCTCCTGCACCTCGGCCACCACCCTGACCTCGACCTCCACTACGGGCAGCACCACCAGCTGCGCTATCCGGTCGCCCCGGTTGACCCGGTAGGGTGTCGCGCTGAAGTTCTTCAGCTCCACCCTGACGATCCCCCGGTAGTCGCTGTCGATCCACCCGGCGCCCGTCTCTATGTTGGACTTGACCGACAGACCGGACCGCGATGCCACCCGGCCCACTGTTCCAGGGGGCAGCTCGATGACCAGGCCGGTGGACACCAGGGCCCGGCCCACCTCCGCCCGGCCGTCCGGCAGGCAGCGCGTCGGCGGTATCTCGACGGTCTCGGCAGAATAGAGGTCGAAACCGGCGCTCCCCGCCGTCATCTTCGCGGGCGCCTGCGCGCCCGGTTCGACCAGCTTCACTCCCAGCGACTGCATTTCAGTGTGCCGTAGATTATAGTGACCACGCCAGGCTGCTTCAAGCTGCCGGCCGCCTCGCGTCATGGGCTGCTGCACATCGATCGGCGCGCGTTTATGGACGCGCGTCCTCGCGGTACAGTCCGCGCTCCAGGATGTAGCGCTCCACGGCCCGGGGCACCAGGCCGCGGATGGACCGGCCCTCGGCCACCCGGCGCCGGATGTCGGTGGCCCTGATGTCCACCTGGGGGACCTGGACGAAGACCACCCGCCGCGAGATGCCCGGCACCGCCGCTTCCAGGGCCTCCATGTCGGGGAGGCTGCCACCCGGCCGGGAGAAGGCCGCCAGCCGGCAGAGCCGTATCAGGCGCTGTGGCTCCTTCCAGCGGGCGATATCCGCCAGGGCATCGCCCCCCAGCAGGAAGAAGAGGTCCCGGCCGGCCCCCGGCGGACCCTGCAGGGCCTCCATGGTGTCCACCGCGTAGGACGGCCCGGGCCGCTCGGCGTCGATCGTGGAGAGCTCGAGGTCCTTCCGCCGGCCGATGGCCAGCCGCACCATCTCCACCCTGTCTGCCACCGGTGACACCGCCGTGCCGGCCTTAAGCCAGGGCAGCCCTGCCGGCACCAGCACCACCCGGCCCAGCTCGAGAGTGGACCGGAGGTACCGCGCCACTCTCAGGTGCCCCATGTGGATGGGATCGAAGGTGCCGCCGAATACGCCCACACGCGCGCGCCTCATGGCGTCTCCAGCTCCGGGCTGAAGTAGATGTCGTCCGGGTAGATAAGCAGCCCGCCGTTGCTGTCCAGGTCCAGCCCCCCGGCCCTGTATGACCTCCAGGCCACCTCGGCGCAGTGCATGTTCCCTTCGTTGATCTTCAGCGGCAGGGTAGCGGTGGCCGTGTAGTCGAAAGCCCGGCCGACCTGGTCCAGCGCGAACTGCACGGCGGCGCCGATGACCTCATCGCGGCCCGGGATGTCCTCGAGCCGCCTCACGGAGACCTCCGCCGGCAGGTCCCTGTCCAGGAATACCTGGAGCGATGTCAGGGTGATGCCGGCATTGTAGGTGGCCTCCACCACGGACGGAAACGGCTCCTCGACGTAGACCGCAACATGGTCCCAGTATCCGGTCTGGCTCCAGCCGTTGTATATGTCCACGAACAGGAGGTCCCCCGGCTCCAGGAAAGACTCGTCGATCCCCCCGGCAGCCGCCGGCACCGGCAGAGCGTTCCCTCTCGCCACCATGACCGATGGAATCACCAGCAGCAGGACAATGGCCATGCCCAGCCGGCGCCACACCTGCCACCTGGCCGGCGCCACGCTCAAGGCACACCCTCTGCACCATCGTGGCCGTGAGGGAAGCGCACAGGATTGTGCACACTAATAGTACACCACATATATTCTACTCATGATATCACGGGGTGTGCACTCTAATAATAGTGATATTAGCGGGGGAAGTGGTCGGAGGTGTCTAGCGGGAGAAGGTGGCCAGGATCTCGTCGACGCTCTTCCTCAGGTTCGCGTTGGTGGAGATCATCCCGGCGATCTTCTGATGGCCGCGAAGGACGGTGGAGTGGTCCCGGCCGCCGAGCAGACGGCCCAGGTCCCCGAGTCCGCAGGTGGTCTTCTCCCGGACGAGGTAGATGGCGACGTGGCGGGCCTGTGTCACCTTCTGGTCCCGGCTCCGGCTCTTCAGGGCGTCCAGGCTGACCTGGAAGTAGTCGGCCACGGCATCCAGTATGGAAACCGGGGTGATGGCCTGGGCGGCCGCCGGCTGCGAGAGGCCGCGCAGCGCCTGCTGGGCCAGCTGCAGGGTAGGGGCCTGGCCCAGCATCCTGGCCTGGGCGAGGACCACGTTGAGGGAGCCCTCGAGCTCTCTCACGTTGTGCCGGCAGTGGTGGGCGATGTACTCCAGCACCGCCTGGTCGATGGATACCTGCTGCTGGACCGCCTTGGCGCGGAGGATGGCCAGGCGCGTGTCCAGGTCAGGTATCTCGATCTCAGCGATGAGCCCGGCCCCGAGGCGGGACCACAGGCTGGTATCGACGGAGGTCAGCGAGGCCGGGGTGCGGTCGCTGGTGATCACCAGCTGGCCGTTGGCGTCATGCAGATCGTTGATGGTGTGGAAGAGGGTCTCCTGGGTCTGGGGCTTCCCGATCATGAACTGGACGTCCTCGATCACCAGCAGATGGGTGTTGCGGAACTTGGCCCGGAACTCGTCAGTGCGCCTGTCCCTCAGGGAGTTCACGAACTCATTGGTGAACCGCTCGCTGCTGGCGCAGACGACCCTGATGCCGCTTTCCGAGGCGTAGTTGGCGATGGCGTGGGCGATGTGGCTCTTGCCGACGCCCGACGGACCGTGAATATACAGCGGATTGTGCTCGCGCCCCGGTCCCTCCACCGCCGCCCAGGCGGCCGCGAAGGCCAGCCGGTTCGAAGCACCGACCACGAAGGAGTCGAAGGTGTGCCGCGGGTTGATCATCGGCAGCAGGGGCGCGGACGCGGTGTCCCGCCCCGCGGAGGAGGGCTCACGGTTGTGGCAGACCTGGAACTGGACCTCGACCTCCTGCCCCAGGGTGCTGATGAGCACCTTGGTCACCAGCGAGCGGAAGCGCTTTTCCAGCCACTCCCGGGCGAACGAGTTGGGGGTGCCCACCACGAACTGATTGCCCTGGTGGCTGAGGCCGATGGAGTCCTTGATCCAAGTGTCGTAGTTGGCCTTGCTTATCTGAACCTGAAGGCCGCCCTTGGCGGCCTCCCACGTCTCTCTGGCTGTCCTCATATACTCTCTTTCCGGGGCATTCAGGGCCGTCCCCCCTGAAGCCACGACCAACAAAAGGGCACAGTACCGGACAGGAAAGGATAGCAGACAGGAAACCTCACGCTGGGTAGCGCTCAGCGGCTGACCTGGATTGCTGTGTCCAACCCCCCTCGGGTCACTAGCATTCCAACGTTATATCATACAGGCTACCTGGAACTTGCCATTGAAGCTCATGCTCCTGTCCCCCCGGATGAGCTTCCCAAGGAGTCTACCACTACCCCAAACGTGGACGTCAATAGGTTTGCGTTATGTTATTATGTTGCAGAAGAGTAAAACCCACCCCCCGGCGCCTCACCCTTCCACGGTGCTCCGGCCCCGAAGGAACCACGGCGGGATCTTGTACGATAAAGGCTTCTGTTCCGGCCACTGGGGCGCCCCGGAGCCGGACGGGGGCGTTCTGGCCTGCGATTCGCGGGCGCCGCGCCGGATGTGCGCGCGGGCGCTCCTTGTGTTTTGGCTCGGTGGTGTGCTATAACCCTTGCGAGAAATGGGGATTCTCGCCGAACTGCTGATGGCGCGCCTAGAGGGATTCGAACCCACGACCCTCGGTTCCGAAGACCGATGCTCTAATCCGCTGAGCTATAGGCGCTGGGGTGGACGGAGGGATTCGAACCCTCGATCTCCAGGGCCACAACCTGGCGCCTTGAGCCTCTGGGCTACGCCCACCGCGATGAGGCCATTCTAGCATTTGACGAACACGGATATCAAGGTGAAGAAGCTTTCGGGCGAACGTGTGGGCGCGGTCATCGCCGCCGGGGGCGGCAGCCGCCGCATGGGTGGCATCGATAAGATATTCGCGCTTGTGGCCGGCCGGCCCCTGCTATGGCATTCACTGACGGCCTTCCAGGCCTGCGGCGCAGTGGACCAGGTGGTGGTGGTCCTCAACGAGGCCGGCGTCCAGCGGGGCCTGAGCCTGGTGCAGGAGGGCGGGTTCTCCAAGGTGACGGCGGTATGTGCCGGCGGCCGGCGCCGCCAGGACTCGGTGGCCCGGGGGCTCGCGAGGCTGGAGCGCTGTGACTGGGTGGTGATCCATGACGGCGCCCGGCCCTGCGTCACGGCCGGCCTCGTTGAGCGCGGGCTGCAGGAGGCCCGGCAGACCGGGGCGGCGATCGCGGCCGTGCCTTTGAAGGAGACGGTGAAGTTGGTCGACGCCGAAGGCCGGATCCAGGGCACGCCTCCCCGGGAGAGCCTGTGGGCGGCCCAGACGCCGCAGGTGTTCCGGTTCGATTACCTGGAGGAGGGGCATCGCCGGATCACCGAGGACGTGACGGACGATGCCTCGATGGTCGAGGCGCTGGGGCACACGGTCAAGGTGTACATGGGCCGCTATGATAATATAAAGGTGACCACGCCGGAGGACATCGCGCTGGCAGAGACCATATTGAGGATGAGGAATGAGGGATGAGGGCGCACGCGCCGGCATCGGCTATGACATCCACCCCCTGGTGGACGGCAGGCGGCTGGTGCTGGGCGGCGTGGAGGTGCCCTTCGAGAAGGGACTGGACGGCCACAGCGACGCGGACGTCCTGGTGCACGCCATAATCGACGCCCTCCTGGGGGCGGCCGGCCTGGGCGACATCGGCCTCCATTTCCCCTCGTCCGATCCGCGGTACCGGGACGTGTCCAGCATCTCGCTGCTCCGGCAGGTCGCAGCTCTGCTGAATTCCCGGGGATGGCGGGTGGGCAACGTGGACGCCAGCGTCGTGGCGGAACGGCCGAGGCTGGCGCCGCACATACCCCGGATGCGCGAGATCATCGGTGACGCCCTGGGGATCGATGCGGGGCGGGTGGGGGTGAAGAGCACCACTGCCAAGGGCCTGGGCTGCCTGGGCAGGGGCGAGGGCATCGCGGCCCACGCCGTGGCCCTGGTGGAAGCCGGCGGCGACCGGACTGCTAAGCCGAAGGAGACGCCGTGAAGATTTATAACACGCTTACAGCACAGGAAGAGGAGTTCGTGCCGCAGGGCGACGTGGTGAAGATGTACGTCTGCGGGGTCACCCCCTATGCGGAGTGCCACCTCGGCCACGCCATGAGCTACATCGTCTTTGACATGGTCCGGCGCTACCTGGAGTACAGGGGATACAAGGTGAAGCACGTCCAGAACTTCACCGATATCGACGACAAGATCATCAACCGCTCCCAGCAGGCCGGCGTCACGGCCAGTGAGCTGGCGGAGAAGTTCATCGCCCAGTACTTCTTGGACATGGACCGCCTGAATGTGCAGAGGGCCCACGTTTACCCCCGGGCGACGGAGGAGATCCCCAAGATCATCGAGGTCGTCCAGGGACTGGTGAGCAAGGGGCGGGCCTATGAATCCAGGGGCGATGTGTACTTCCGGGTGAAGAGCGACCCGGACTACGGCAAGCTGATCCGCCAGGGCATCGACGAGCTCCAGTCCGGGGCGCGGGTGGAGGTGGGTGTCGACAAGGAGCATCCGCTGGACTTCGCGCTGTGGAAGGCCGCCAAGCCCGGCGAGCCGTCGTGGGACAGCCCGTGGGGCAAGGGGAGGCCGGGCTGGCACATTGAGTGCAGCGCCATGTCGATGCGCTACCTGGGCGAGACCCTCGACATCCACGGCGGCGGCCAGGACCTCATCTTCCCTCACCACGAGAACGAGATCGCCCAGTCGGAGGGCTTCACCGGCGCGGCGCCCTTCGTGAAGTACTGGATGCACAACGGGTTTGTGCAGCTGGGCGGGGAGAAGATGAGCAAGTCCCTGGGCATATTCGTCACGCTGAAGCAGGCCCTGTCCCGCTTCAGCCCCGACGCCATCAGGCTGTTCATTCTGAGCTCCCACTACCGCAGCCCGCTCAACTTCAGCGAGGAAGGGGTGGCGGCCGCGGAGAAGGGTGTGGAGCGGCTGCGGCAGGCGGCCCTGGCCGACTCGACGCGCGGGAAGGGGGGCCCCCCCGCTGATATCGATGCCGAGGCCGTGCGGCGGCGGTTCGTGGAGGCCATGGACCGCGACTTCAACTCCCCTCAGGCGCTGGCCGCCCTGTTCGACCTGGTCCGGGACCTCAACCGGGCCATGGACCAGGGGGCGGATCCTCAAGGGGCGCAGCAGGTGCTGCGCGAGCTGCTCGGTGTGCTGGGGTTCTCCTTCCAGGCCGCGGAGGTTGACCTGGCCGCGAAGCCGTTTATCGACCTGCTCGTCTCGCTTCGCACCGAGATGCGCAAAGAGAAACAGTGGCAGCTGGCTGACCGGGTCCGGACCTCCTTGAAGGAGCTGGGCGTGGTCCTGGAGGACACGCCGCAGGGAACGGTCTGGAAACAGGAAAAGCCGTCCTCCTGAGTAACGCCCGGCAGTCGCGTCCGCCGCGGGCCGCCCCGCCGGTATCCGGCCTTCATGTCTTCCACCTGGAATCTTAGGGGCTTTAAGATAGCAGATAGCTTGACAAGAATCATATGTGATGTTACAATTTCATAACGCCAAACTCGTAGTCAAGGGAGACAATCCCGGCTGATACAGAGTCCGCCGGGGGTTAAGGAGGAGAGAGTGCACAACTGGGAGACAAAGGACCCCTATCTCACGGCATGGGTGAGGCTGCGCCAGGCTTCTGACGCCGCTCTCCGCGCTGTGGAGATTGAGCTGGGCAAGCGCCAGACCACCCTGGCGCAGATGGACGTTCTGCTCATCCTCAGCATGAGCAAGGTCCCGCTGAGCCCGGGCGAGATCTCGGCCTACGTGTTTCGAGAGAAGCACAGCGTCTCGGCCCTCTTGTCGCGCATGCAGAGAGCAGGATACGTGAAGAAGGTCAGGAGCAAGAAGGACCAGAGGGTGGTCAAGATCCAGATACAGCCCAAGGGCAAGGACCTCCTGAACGGGTCGATCGCGGTCGTGATCGGGTATGCCAGGGACCTGCTGAGAGCCCGCTTTGACGAAAAGGAAATCAAGCAGCTCGACAAGTACATGAAGGCCCTGCGCGACCTGGCCCTGCACGAGCTGGGCACCGATGCCAAGCGCGTTCCGGCCACCATCGAGTGGGAACCGGAACCCATGAGCCAGTGGCAGGGCATTATCAAGCAGTACCACGCCGGCGCGGCCGGCGTCCGCAAGGTGGCGGCGTCCGGAAAATCGAAGTAGAGGCCAATCTGTGTCCTGGCTAGGGAGGGCCGCACCGGCCCTCCCTTTTGTTTGGGTGCGGTCCTCACGCCGGGCCCCTCAAGGTGAGGCGTCGGCCTGAGGCATCACCTTGAGGCGTCGGCTTGAGGGATCACCTTGAGGCGTCGGCCCCGGCCGGGGCTTGGTGCCGAAGTGAATGGCCACCACGCCCCAGGTCAGCAAGCGGTAGCCGGTCCTCTCCAGGCCGGCCTTCTCCATGACTGATTTCAGCTCATCGGCACTGGGGAAGGCCATGATCGACCGGGGCAGGTAGAGATAGGCCTCCCGATCTCCTGACAACAGCCAGCCCACGGTGGGCAGCACCCGGAGCAGGTAGAACCGGTGCAGCCTCTGCAGTACGGCGTGGCGGGGCCGGGAGAACTCCAGGCACACCACCTTACCTCCGGGGCGGATCACCCTCACGGCCTCGCGCAGCGTCGCCTCCATGTCGGGGACGTTGCGCAGGCCGAAGGCGACAGTGGCCCCGTCGAGAGTGCTGTCGGCAAAGGGCAGGCGCTCGGCTGTTGCCAGCAGCGGATGAATGTTGTCCGCCAGCCCCCTTGCCTTCCGCAGCATCGGCTCACAGAAGTCTATCCCCAGCACCCTTCCGTCCGCCCCCAGCCTCCGGTGCAGTTCCTGGGCCAGCATGCCGGTGCCGGTGGCCACATCGAGGATGGCCTCAGCCCCCGTCAGCTCCAGGGTGGACACGGTGGACCGGCGCCAGCCCCTGTCCAGGTTGAAGCTGAGAAGGGTGTTGAGGAGGTCGTAGCGGTTGGCGATGGCGGTGAAGGCGCGGTGGACGTAGGCGGCCTTATCGGTCACCCGTCCCGCGGTACCCCGGCTGTCTTCCGTCTGCACACCCGTCTGCACAGCAATGCACACTCTGCACAATGGCTCATCGGGGCGGCCGGCCCCGGGCGCGCCCCGGCCCACGGCCGGCAATGCGCAGACCGTCGCCTACCCGGATCCCCAGCCGCCGCGCGGCGCTGCCGCCCGGCAGGGCGATCTCCAGACGGCCACTGCTGCCGACCAGGGCCAGCAGCCCCCGGGCCCCTTCGTAGCACCGGCTGATCGAAGGGATCTCCTGCCCCGCGACCTCGATGCGCAGGCCGCCTGAAGGCAGGTCATCCGAGGTGACATCCGTGATCAGATTGCCGAAGCGGTCGATGTGCACCACGTGCCCCAGCAGGCAGCCGGTGGCGTCGCGCTCCGGATGGGGCAGCCCAAGCACGTTGACCGAGGCGATGGGCTTTCCCAGGTCGGTCAGCGGTTTGCCCAGAGAAACGTGGGCCGCCACGGGGGCGAAGATGTCGCGGCCGTGAAACGTGGGGCTGACCGGCTGGCGCCAGAACTCGGGGTTGGTGATCTGGAAGGCCTCGAGGTCGGGGGGCAGCTGGGCCCGGCCGGCCCTGGAGAGGCGCTTGCCGGTCGAGGCCTGGACCACGTAGCTCAGCACGCCGTTGTCCGGCGCCACGAAGATGGCGTTCTCGGTCTCGAGTATGATCGCCCGGCGCCGGCCTCCCACCCCGGGGTCGACGACAACCACGTGGACCGTGTCCGGGGGAAAGTACGGGCAGGCGGTGCTCAGGACGAAGGCCGCCTGGCTGATGGCCTGGGGCTCGATGGAGTGAGAGATATCCACTATGGTGGCGGCGGGGTTGAGGCCCAGGATCACCCCCTTCATGGCGGCGACGTAGGCGTCATCGGTGCCGAAGTCGGTGGTGAGGGTGATGATGGCGCCCGGGGAGGCCGGGACCGGCGGAAACCCCATCGGGGGCCCCCCGAACGAGGGGCCCGTGAACGACGGACCCCCGGACGTGGGGCCTAGCCGCTCCATCTGGCGCTGAGTATGGCCAGGACCACGAATACCATGACCAGGACGATGGTGAACTGAAACAGCGTCTTCTCCAGCCCCCGGCGGGTCCGGAAGGTGCTGTCAGCCTGACCGAATATGCCGCCCAGACCGCCTCCCCTCACCTGGAGCAGCAGCACCACGATGAGCACCACGGAGACTATGATCAGGGCGATGTAGAAGTATTTATCCACTAGCCTGTGCCCAGCTCCTTTCGAATTATGTCGCCGACTGACTTGGGGTTGGCCCTCCCCCTGGTGGCTTTCATTACCTGGCCAACCAGGAAGGTCAGCGCCTGCTCTTTGCCTGCCTTGAAGTCTACCACCGCCTGCCTGTTGGATGCAATTACGTCCCTCACCGCCGCCTCCACGGCCGAGGCGTCGCCGATCTGGGTGAGGCCCAGCCGGGCGGCGATCTCCCCGGGGGACCCGCCGGCCTGGAACATCTCCTCGAAAATCTTCTTGGCCGCCGGGCCGGTGATGGCCCCCTGGTCCGCCATGTCGATGAGCTCGACCAGGCGGCCCGGGGTGACCAGGGACTCCCCGATCTCGATGCCGGCGGAGTTCAGCCAGCGGGCAAAATCGCCCAGGATCCAGTTGCTGATGGTCTTGGCCTTCTTCTGCGGCGCCCCTCCCCGGGCCAGGGCCACGCAGGCTTCGAAGTAGTCGGCCACCGGCTTGGAGCCGGTCAGCTGGCCGGCGTCATAGGCCGGGAGGCCGTACTGGGAGGCGAAACGCTCCCGGCGCGCCTCGGCCAGCTCCGGCAGGCCGGCCCTGATCTGCCGGACCCAGTCATCGGTCAGCACCAGGGGCGGCAGGTCGGGCTCGGGGAAGTAGCGGTAGTCATGGGCCGATTCCTTGCTGCGCTGGGACTGGGTGATGCCCTTGTCATCGACCCATCCCCGGGTCTCCTGGTGGAGCCGCCCCCCTTCGGCGGCCACCTGCCTCTGCCGTTTCGCCTCGTACTCCAGTGCCCGGTAGACGGCCTTGAAGCTGTTCATGTTCTTCACTTCCACCTTGGGCAGCGTCTCGGACGCGCCCTCCGGGCGGATGCTGATGTTGGCGTCACAGCGGAAGCTGCCCTCCTCCATGTTGCCGGTGGAAACGCCCAGGTACTGCAGTATGGTGCGCAGCTTCATGAGGTACTGCCGGGCCTCCTCGGGCGAGCGCATGTCGGGCTCGCTGACGATCTCCATCAGCGGGACGCCGGCGCGGTTGACGTCGATCAGGCTGTACGATTCCCCGGAGGGGTTGGTCCGGTGCAGCAGCTTGGCGACGTCCTCTTCCAGGTGCACCCGCTTGATGGTGACGCGGCGGGCGGCCCCGTCGGCCTCCAGCTGTATCCAGCCCTCGACGGCAATGGGTTCGTCGTACTGCGATATCTGGTAGCCCTTCATCAGGTCCGGGTAGGGGTAGTTCTTGCGGTCGAACTTGGTGTATCGCGGTATGGTGCAGTTCAAGGCCAGCGCGGTCATGATGGTGCACTCGATGGCCCGGCGGTTGATCGCCGGCAGCACCCCCGGCAGCCCCATGCAGACGGGGCAGACGTGGGTATTGGGCGGGGCGCTGGCATAGTCCGCCGAGCAGCGGCAGAACATCTTGCTCTGGGTCAGGAGCTGGGCGTGGACCTCCAGCCCGATGATGGTCTCGTAGGTCATCCCTGACATAATATAGCACCCACGACACGAACGTGTCCATCGAGCAGGCCGGCCGGGCGCCGGCGGCTGGTCTCCACCGGCCGGGCGCCTCTCATTTTCCACACAATTGCCCGGCGGACCTAACCTTTCGCCCTTTTTGATGTTATATTGACCAGCAGCAGGCTCAGGCCTGTAGCTGAGCCCTCAGCCCTATGGCTGAGACCTCAG
>CAYPDY010000024.1:0-11761 GCA_964409515.1 uncultured Dehalococcoidia bacterium | reverse complement strand
CCTCAGCCCTATGGCTGAGACCTCAGTCCTATGGCTGAGACCTCAGCCGTGGCCAGGCTGAAGTACAGGGCGAGAGAGTGCAAAGAGAAGAAGACCTGGTGCGCCGGGCGCAGAGGCGTGACCCGGAGGCGTTCGGCGTGCTCTACGAGGAGCACTTCGACCGGATCTACCGCTACGCCCTGCTCCGGGTGAGGAACCAGGCGGATGCCGAGGACATCACCCAGCAGGTGTTCCTCAGGGCACTGGAGAGCATCGGGTCCTATCGCTGGCGGGGGACGCCCTTTGCCTCCTGGCTCTTTCGCATCGCCCACAACCTGGTGGTCGACTACTGGAAGAAGAAGAGCCGGGAGAGGACGGTGGCGGTGGCCCCGGAGGAGATCGATGAGGCGGCGTCGGTGTCGGACGACCCGGCGGCGCTGGCCGAGCTGAAGTTTGACATGAAGCAGCTGTCCGCGGCCTGCGAGCAGCTCTCCGACGGGCAGCGGGAGATCATCTCCCTGCGCTTTGCCGGCGGGCTGTCGGTGGCCGAGGCGGCGAAGGTCATGGGCAAGAGCGAAGGAGCGGTCAAGGTGCTTCAGCACGCGGCCCTGGTGAAGCTGCGCCGCATCCTGGTCCCGGAGGCCGGCAGCCAGATGACCAACCCGGGTCCGGCCGACAAAAGGGCGGAGGAGGCCCTATACTAAGATGATGGACGAATACGGTCGCGGGAGCGAGCCGGCGCCGGTGGAACCGGGGCCGGGACGGCCGCCTGTCGAACCCGGATACGTCCGGCCGCCAGTCAAGCCGGGCTCCGGCCTGACCCCGGCGCTGGGGATAGTGTTCCTGATCGCCGCCCTGCTGGTCGCGCTGGGAGTGGTGGCGTGGAAGGCCGGCTGGCTGGCCGGCCTGAGCCCGTTCTCCCGTTCATCGGCGCCCATCGAGACCAGCATAGAGCCGACGGCTTCGTCGGGGGACCTCCTGCCGGCCGAAACCTTCCGCTGGAGGTATGACAACCGCGACTGGGAGCTCACTATGCAGATCCCGGAGTACCTGTACCTCTACTACACCCGGATGGAGCGGGCGCCGGTAGAGGACTACTCCATATATGTGACCCACCCCAAGGACGACCGGGACGTGACCGGGCCGCTGGCCGCGGAGCTGAAGGATCTGGCGGTGCGGCAGGGATACAGCGCGGAGGAGACGGTGAACTTCACCGCCAGCTTGGTGCAGAACCTCCGGTACCGCCTGGAAGATGAAGAGTACCCCAACTACCCGGTGGAAACCCTGGTGGACAGGGCCGGCGACTGCGAGGACACCGCCATACTGGCGGCGGCCCTGCTGGATGCCATGGGCTACGACGCCGTCCTGATCAGGTTCACTTCGGCGGTTGAGGGCGAGGCGGGCCACATGGCGGTGGGCGTGGCCGTGGTTGGAGTTTCCGGCGGCACCAGCTACAGGTACGATGACCGGACCTACTATTACCTGGAGACAACGTCCACATCATGGGAGCTGGGGGAGATGCCCCCGGACGTCCTCTCTAAGTTCCATGGCACCAGCGACGGCATCTACGAAATGACCCCGGTGGCGGCCCTGCGGTTCAGCGGCAGCCTGGAGTACAGAGTGGAGAGCCGGTGGTTCAGTGACTCCAAGGTGAACATCGCCGTGACGGTGACCAACTGGGGCACCGCCAGCGCCAACGATTTCTACCTGATGGCCTACTTCGAAGGGCTCGAGAGCGACGCCAAACTGAGCACCACCTACGACCTGGCGGCCGGCTACCAGATCTCCAACGTGGCGGTGGAGGGCATCGTGATGCCCTCCGGGCCGGGCACGCTCCACGTGGATCTGTGGCTGGGCGGCCAGGTGGTGGAAGACTGGACCGCCGACCTTTCGTAGCTCCGGCCCAGCGAATCCCCAGATTGCAGGCCTTCTGATTTCTCCTGGCGCCGGCTGGCGCCCGCCGCCTTGTGACCTTCCTGTGATCTCCCCGATGCTAACCTTTCGGCCCCCCCGGAGTTATACGGGTCAAAAGGCATTCGAGAGAAAGGAGGTGATCGCATTGAAGAAATGGATGGCGGTACTGGGGGTAGTGGTCGCTCTCCTCGGAGCGTGTCTCGGGGCCGGCTGCGGCAAGGACGGCAACGGCACCGATAACGGCGACGAGCCCGAGGTGGGGACCGTGGCCCTCACCGTGAGCCAGCCGCAGAACGAGACCACGGTCTACGCCGCGGACCTTGAGGTGAAGGGGCAGACCGAGGCGGACGCGGTGCTGAGCGTGAACGGCGTCACTGTGGAAGTTAACGCGGACGGCAGCTTCAGTACCACGGTCACCCTGGAAGAGGGTCCCAACCCGATCGAGGTGCTGGCCAGCGACTTCGAGGGGAATGAAGGGAGCGCGATTCTGACGGTCATCTACGTCAAGCAATAGGCAGAAAGTCAACACCGATAGCAGAGGAGGAAGAAAGTGAAAAGGATCATACTCTTGGTTACTACCCTGGCCCTGGCCTGCGGGCTGATGCTGGGGACCGCGGGCGGGGCCATGGCCAGCACCACGCAGAGCGGGGAGGGCCGCGGCCTGTTCGGCACCGTGGAAAGCGTGGACATCGATGACAGCGGCGCCGGCTCAGTTACCCTGAGCAGCGTCAGGTCGGCGAATGCCGCGGACAACGGCACGACCATGGAAGTGGCGGTCACGGCTACCACCGTGTACCACATCCCCACGGTTACCCTGGCCCCCAGGTGGCAGACGTGGGCCCAGCTTACCGGGGACAGCCGGGACCTGGTCGGGGAGGCCAACCGGGTGGCAGTCCTGCTTACCGACCCGGCCAGCAACCACACCGCCCAGAGGGTGATGGTCGTGCCGGCCAAGGGCATCTGCCGCTACCGGCACCAGTTGGGCATGGTGACCGGCATTGACGGCGCCACCGCCACCGTCACCCTGAGGAATGGCCAGGAGGTCAGCATGGCCCTGGCCGAGGGGATGGACCTGGAGGCGGGCCAGGTGGTCGTCGTGGCGACCGAGAAGAGCACCGGCGAGGTCCAGCTGCGGGCCGTGAGCGCCTACCGCTGGGAGCACATGGTGCAGCGGTTCGAGGGCTACATGAACGGGTCCCTCAACCAGGAGAGCTTCGACAACGCCACGCAGATGCTGCAGCAGGCGCATGAGAGGCACATGGACACCCTGGAGGCCCTGCAGGCGCGGCTGCAGGAGCGGAACCGGACCCAGGCCGCCGAGAGGGTCGGCCTGGCCATCGACTACTCCGAGGCGCGCTTCGCCGAGGCCATGCAGCTGCGGGACCAGATCAGGCATCGCGTCCAGCAGTATGGCTGGGACGAGTGGCTGGCCCAGTGGGGCGAGGCCAATGGCACCATAGCCAGCATCAACGTCCAGACCCGGGCCATGGTCCTCAACACGGACAACGGCACTCTGAACCTGCAGGTGGCGGGCACTGCCCGGATCACCAAGAACGGGTATGTGCATGCCTTCAGGGGATTGAGGACCGGCGACGTGGTGGGGAAGGTGATCTACAACGTGGACACCAACAAGGCCTGGTACATCGAAGTGCAGTAGACCGACTGGAGAGAGTGTGAAGGGTTGAGCCCGGTGGCAGCCCCGGAGCGGGGCTGCCACCGGACACCGGCAAAAGAGGGTTGAGAGAGAGCGAGGAAACCGCGTGGCCGGCCGTTTTGAGGACATACTGAGCGACTGCACTGAGCGATTGCTCCAGGGGGAGAGCGTAGAGCAGTGCCTGCAGCGGTACCCGGAGCAGGCACGTGAGCTGGAGCCCTTGCTCAGGGTAGCCGCGACGGCCAGGGAGACGGCCTCCGCCGTCGAGCCCGGGGCGGAGTTCAAGGCCCGCACCAGGTACGAGATACAGTCGCGGCTGCGCGCCGCGGAGCCGAAGGCGGGCGCCAGGAAGCCCTCCATGATGGGCTGGATGCCCCGCTGGGCGGTGGCCGCGGTCTCGCTGGTGTTTGTCATACTGCTGTGCGGCACCACCACGGTGGCCGCCTCTTCGAACGCCCTGCCGGGGGACACCCTGTATGGGGTCAAGACCACCGCCGAAGCGGTCCAGCTCAGGCTGACCTTCTCTGAAGAGTCCAAGGCCAGGCTGCAGGCCCGCTTCGCCCAGCGGCGCGCCTGGGAGATGGCCCGGCTGGCCGAGAGCGGACGCACCGAGAGGCTGCGGGCCCTAACCACCCGGTTCGGCGAGCACCTGGGCCGGATCGAGGAGCTGGCGGCCCGGATCGAGGCCACCGACCCCGAAGACGGCGAGCGGATCGCCGAGCTGCGGGAGACCCTGTACGCCAGTATGGACCGGGACCTGGCGCTCCTGGAGGAGGCGGAAGCGAAGGCGCCCCGGCAGGCCGCCGGGGCCGTCGCCGTGGCCAAGTTCAGGCTGACGCAGAGGTACGAGAAGGCCATCGCCGCGCTGGACGAGCTGGAGAAACAGCCGGAGGCTGAGGCCGCCTACGAGGGGGGCACCGGGTCTGGATCTCCGTCGGAAGAGACTGACGGCAGCGGCCTCGACGGTGAATCGGGAGATAGTGGGCCGGCCGGGTACGGGCAGCCGGGCACGGGCACGGGGCTCGAGGTGAGGGCCCCGGCGGCCTGAGGCCGCACAGTACTCACTTGCCGATGCAGAAGTCGGCGAAGATGGTTTCCAGCAGGTCCTCCCGCACCGTCTCGCCGGTGATCTCCCCCAGGGCGCCCACGCAGGCGGTGAGGTGGATGGTGACGAAATCGTCGGCCATCCCTGCATCCAGGTCCCGCAGCGCCTGGTCCAGTGACGCCGCCGCCCTCTGCAGGGCGTCCTTGTGCCGGGGGTTGTTGACCAGGAGCTCGTCAGGCGCCGCTGCCCTGCCCCCCAGGGCCGCTGCCGCCATCTTCTCCTCGAGACGGCCCAGGCCCTCACCGGAAAGCGCGGAGGTGCAAACGGTCTCCCGGCCCAGCTCCCCGGGGTTGGCCTGAGCGGGCAGGTCGCACTTGTTGGCCACCACCAGGGCCGCTTTGGCCCCGATGAGCGCGGCAATCTCCCGGTCGGCCTCCGTCAGGGGCTGGCTGACGTCGACCACCGCGAGCACCAGGTCCGCCCTCTCTATGGCCCTCCGGCTGCGCTCCACTCCCAGCGACTCCACGGCGTCCCGGCTGTGGACGATGCCGGCCGTGTCCACGAGGACGAAGGGTACGCCCCGGATATTGGCCACCTCCTCCACCGTGTCCCGGGTGGTCCCCGGGACCGGGGTGACGATGGACCGGTCTTCGCGCAGCAGCCGGTTCAGCAGGCTGGACTTGCCCACGTTGGGCCGGCCCACGATGGCGGTCTTGACCCCGAGGCGGTAGACCATGCCGGCGTCAGCCGTGGATATAAGCTCCGCCAGCGCCCGCGATGCCTCTCTCAATGGCCCGGCCACGTCCTGCGCGGACGCAGCCACGTCGTCTTCGGGGAAGTCTATCCTGGCGGTGAGGCAGGCCAGCGCGGACAGCAGCGGCCGGCGCAGGTCCCTGACGGCGGATGACAGGCGGCCCTCGAGGCCCTGGACCGCCACCCGGAGGCTGGCCTCGGTCCTGGCCCGGACCACGTCCAGGACGGACTCCGCCTGGGCCAGGTCGATGCGGCCGCTGAGGAAGGCCCTCAGGGTGAACTCGCCGGGCTGGGCCAGGCGGGCGCCCTGCCGCAGGGCCAGCTGCAGGATGCGCTGCAGCGGCAGCGGGCCGCCGTGGCAGTTGATCTCGATGATGTCCTCCCTGGTGTAGGTGTGGGGCGCGGCCATGTAGGAGACGAGGACCTCGTCCACGCGCTCGCCCGTCCGGGGATCGACAATATGGCCGTACTGGAGGCGGCGGTCTGACAGCCTGCCGGGGAAGATGGCCCCGGCTATGGAGAGGGCCTCGGACCCGCTGAGGCGGACGATGCCGATGCCGCCCTCGCCCAGGGGTGTGGAGATGGCGGCGATCGTGTCCCGGTACATGATGTTTCGCCGGGTGGAGGGCCGCTGCCCGGCCCTACTCGATCTTCTCGATCTTGAAGAGGATCTCTCCCGCCGGGGCGACAACCTTCACCACATCGCCCTCGTGCTGGTTGAGGATGGCCTTGCCCAGGGGGGAGTCGATCGATATCTTGCCGTTGGCCGGGTTGGCCTCGTTCCTGGTGGCCAGGGTGTAGGAGAGCTTCTCTCCGCTGGCCATTGCCTGCAGGGAGACAGTCGATCCGAGCTTGGCGGCCAGGGTCTCCGGCTGCGCCTCGGCATCGATCACGACTCCGGTGGCCAGCGAGTTCTGGATGTCGTTCATCCGGGCCTCTATGTGGGCGGCCCGCTCCCTGGCGGCGTGCAGGGGGGCGTTCTCGCGGAAGTCCTTGTCGGCGGCGGCCACGCGCATCTCCTCGGCCACGAGCACCCGTTCCTCCTCCAGCGCCGCCAGCTGTGTCTTCAGCTCAGCATGGTCATTGGCCGTCAGGGCCACCTGCTGCTGCTTCGGCCTGCGGTTCGCTGAACCCTTGCCGTGCGCCTGCTTAATGCGGAGGTGGGGAGCCAGGCTGGTCTTGAGCAGCTTCTGCTTCTTGGCATACTGCAGAAGGGACCGCACGGGCTCCAGCTTCTTGTTGGCGTCCCCGGTGGACGCGGCTGTCCACTGCGCGTAGGTCTCCAGCTCGGTGGGGGTTATGAGTGCAACGGAACGCCCCTTGCCGTACCAAAGGACGAACTTGTTGACTTCCTGCTGCCTGTCAGCCCGTTCTTCAGCGGGCAGCGAGGTGAGGTACCTCAGCGCCAACTCTTCCAGGCTTAGAGCTTCTTCTGTCATCCTTACAACCCCTAATTTTAGCACACACGAGCGGCAGTTTACCAGCCCATGCTCAGCCGGCTGGCCAGGCGGGCGGGCAGACCGGCGTCGAGAATCTTCTCCTGGGTGACCTTGTAGTCGTAAACGACCCGGTAGTGCCGGAGCGTCTCCTCCTCCGTATCGATGATGGCGTAGCTGGCCCTCGGGTCGCCGTCCCGGGGCTGCCCCACGCTGCCGCAGTTGATGATGAGGCGGCTCCCGGTGCTCAGCGAGAGCTGGCCCGGCAGCTGGTGCAGGCGGCAGGAGCCCTGGGCATCGAGCTCGAACAGCAGCGGCGAGTGGGAATGGCCGATGAGGCAGAACCTGGAGTCGAAGCAGCCGAAGTTGGCCCGGGCAACCTGGGCGGAAAGGACGTACTCCCAGATCGGCTCCCTGGGGCTGCCGTGAACCAGGGTGAAGTCGCCCCGCCCGAGGGTCAGGGGCAGGCCGGCGAGGTAGTCCGCATCATCCTTCTGCAGCGCCTCCGCGGTCCACTGGCAGGCTGCCGCGGCTTCGGGGTTGAAGAGGGATGTGTCCAGCCGGCCGACGGCGGCCCAGTCGTGATTGCCGGCAACGCCCGCGCCGGGGTGCCGGCGCAGGAGCCGGACGCACTCGGCGGGATCGGGACCGTAGCCGACGACGTCGCCCAGGCACCAGATCTCGTCGGCCCCGCCCCGGGTCTCCAGGTCCGCCAGGACGGCCTGTAAGGCCTCCAGGTTGCTGTGGATGTCGGCCAGTACCGCGCTGCGCATCTTGAGATCAGGCAACTATAGCAGGTTTGGCCCCATATAACTATAATCTGGCTTGTGAAAGTCTCGGAGCTGGGCGAGTTCGCCCTGATCGAACTGCTGGCCGGGATCGCTCCCCGGGGCGGGCCGGAGCACCGGATGCTGATCGGCATCGGCG
This sequence comes from uncultured Dehalococcoidia bacterium, assembly GCA_964409515.1. GTDB lineage: Bacteria > Chloroflexota > Dehalococcoidia > UBA2247 > RBG-13-53-26 > JAFGCL01. The sequence goes on along the minus strand of CAYPDY010000024.1, from coordinate 4,053 downwards.
ACGATACGGCGGCATGGCAGGGCGAGGACTCGACTGTCCTGGCCACCACGGACGCCATGGTCGAGGGGGTGCATTTCGCCGCGGGCACCCCCTGGCGGGAGCTCGGGTGGAAGGCGCTGGCGGTGAACCTCAGCGACATCGCGGCCATGGGCGGTGCGCCGCAGTACGCCCTGGTGAACCTCTCTCTTCCCGGGGAGACGGAAGTGGAGGATTTGGCCCGGCTCTACCGGGGCATGGCCGAGCTGGCGGACCGGCACCGGGTGGCCGTAGTGGGCGGCAACGTCACCGCGGCTCCGGTGGTCATGATCACGGTGACCGTCATCGGACGGGCTCTGCCGGAGGGCCTTCTCCGCCGGTCGGCCGCGGTGCCGGGGGACCGGGTGGCGGTTACGGGATACCTGGGCGCGGCGGCGGCGGGCCTCAGGACGCTCGGCGGCGATCTCAGTCTGCCTCCGGAGGCGGTGGTGGCGTTGAGGCGGGCGCATCTCCAGCCGAAGCCGAGGATCGCGGAAGGCCAGGCGCTGGTCCGGAGCGGAGTGCGGGCGGCCATCGACATCAGCGACGGGCTGGTCGCCGACCTGTCCCATATCTGTGCGGCCAGCAAGGTGGGGGCCTGCGTGCCGGTGCACCTCGTGCCGGTCCACCCCCTGGTCAGCGAGAACTTTGGGGACAAGGCCCTGGACCTGGCCCTGGGCGGGGGCGAGGACTATGAGCTGCTCTTCACGGCCCCCGAACGGGTAGTGAAGGAGGCGGAGAAGGCCCTCGGCCGGAGCTGCCCGGTGACCATCATCGGGGAGGTGACGGAGGGGACGGGGGTCAAGTTGCTGGCCGGGGATGGCAGGCCCTACTATATAGATGGTCCGGGATGGGACCATTTTGGGAAAGGGGAATAGACAGTGGCACAGAGGACTCTGGTTCTGGTCAAGCCCGACGGAGTGAAGAAGGGCCTCATTGGCGAGATCATCTCCCGGCTGGAGAGAAAGGGCCTCACGATCGCGGCCGTGAGGATGCTCCAGATGGACGACGCCCTGGCCCGCCGGCACTACGCGGTCCACGACGGCAAGCCGTTCTTCCCCGGCCTGGTGGAGTTCATTACCTCGGGGCCGATTGTGGCGGTGGTGGTGGAGGGGGAGAAGGTGGTGGAGGTGGTGCGCAAGCTGATGGGCGAGACGGACCCGGTCAAGGCCGCGCCCGGAACCATACGGGGGGACTATGGCCTGGACATCGGGGAGAACCTGATCCACGGTTCCGACTCTGAAGAGAACGCCCGGACGGAGATCGCGCTCTTCTTCCCGGACTTGTGAGAGTAGTGTAGACTGTCTTCTGCAATTCCCCGGGGACCGGGGGCCAAGGGGGTCAGAATGGCAAACCAGGACGATTATACCGCGCTGGACAAACCGGAGCTGGTCCAGTTCACGTTCTATCCCAGGCAGTGGCACACCAAGCCGCCGAAGAACGCCAGCGACTACGTGGTCCCCGTGGGCAGCGATGTCTCCATCACCTGCCGTTTCTACGCCAAGGACGCGGCGCTGCCCACCATCCTGTACTTCCACGGCAACGGCGAGGTGGTCGCGGACCAGGACTACATCGCCCCCCTCTACTACGAGCGGGGCATCAACCTCTTCGCGGCGGACTTCCGCGGCTACGGCGCCAGCACGGGCTCACCCAACTTCAGCACCATGGTGGAGGACGCCCACCCCATCTTCGACGCGTTCCTGGGCGTGCTCAGCGACGGAGGCTTCAAGGGCAAGGTCTTCGTGATGGGCCGGTCCCTGGGCAGCATGTCGGCCATCGAGCTGGCGTCCACCTACCCGGACCAGATCAGCGGCCTGATCATCGAGAGCGGGTTCGGCAGCTCCGTCCGGCTCTTTTCGCGGCTGGGTTTCACCCAGGAGTTCCTGGGCATCAGCGATCCCGGCTTCCCCAACCTGACCCGGATCCGCTCCATCACCATGCCGACCCTCGTCATCCACGGCGAGTGCGACACCCTCATCCCCTTCGAGGAGGGCAAGGACCTCTACGAGAGCTCCGGGGCGCAGGCCAAGCGCATGCTGGTGATCCCCAGCGGCGACCACAACACCCTGCTCATGGAGGGGATGGCCGAGTACTTCAAGGCCATTGAGGAGTTCGTCGCGGCCGCCTAGGCGCACGGACCTCGTTGACTCCCTGTGCTATAATATCCTTATCGACAATAGCGCAGAGTTACTGCGCGGCGCGGAGGCGACAAGCTCTTCATGCGCGACCGGACCGGGCCAATCCACGATCGGAGTGCGCTGCTGCACAGGGCCAGCCCTCTCTGCCGGGCGGCCAGGCTGCTGGCCCTGGGGTACGGCCTCCTCATAGCGCTTTACGTGCTGGCCGTTTTCATGATGGTCATTGCCGGCCATGTCTCCCGTGGGGAAGAGTGGGGATCGGTGATCTGGCTTCTGTCCGGGCTCCCCTTCTTCCTGCCGCTGTTGCTCGCGGTCCTGGCATGGCGTTGGCATCTTCTCGGCGGCGCGCTCATCACTGCGGGGACTATGGCGCTCTACCTCATCCTGGCGCTGGCCGGCGACGTGCAGTGGGGCGTGCACCTTTACCTGCTCCCGCTGCTGGCGGGAGGCGTCATGCACCTCCTGGCATGGCACGCTGAGCGGAAGAGCGGCGCCTTGGCCCATCAGGGGTAGGCCCACCGGTCCGAATCGCCGGTTCAAAGCTCCTTCAGCCGCGCCGCGTACTTCCGGCGGATTCTGGCCACCTTGGGCGCGATTATCACCTGGCAGTAGCCCTCTCCCGGATTGCGCCGGTAGTAGCCCTGGTGGTACTCCTCGGCCGGGTAGAACTCCGCCAGGGGCTTCACCTCGGTGACGATGGGGCGGGGCCACACGCCTGAGGCCCCCAGCTCGGCGATGGTCCGCTCCGCCTCCGCTTTCTGCTCGGCGGTGTGATAGAAGATGGCCGAACGGTACTGGGTGCCGTAGTCGCCGCCCTGGTAGTTGAGCGTGGTGGGGTCGTGGATGGTGAAGAAGACCTCCAGCAGCTCCCGGAACGAGATGACACCGGGATCGAAGGTGATCTGCACCGCCTCGGCATGCCCGGTGCCCCCCGTGCACACCTCACGGTAGGAGGGCCGTGCCACCTGCCCCCCGGTGTAGCCGGAGACCACTCTCTCCACGCCCTGCAGCCGCTCGAAGGCGGCCTCCAGGCACCAGAAGCAGCCGCCGGCCAGGGTCGCGGTCTCTATCTTCTGTTCCACAGCAGTCACCTCCACGTCAGCCAAGGCTCTGCCGGCCGGGCGCGAGAGCCGTCCCGCTCGCCCAGACAACAATTGACTATGCCCGCCGGCGAGGCCGGCGGGATGTAACCTGCGTCTCGTCGTGACAGTTGAGGCACTTCAGCGGCTCAGCTTCGCACTGACAATCCGGTTGAGGCTGACACCGGACTCTGCTGCTTCCTGTGCCAGATCACGATGAACCTCGGGCGGCACGCGCACCATGAACTTGCCGCTGAAGCGCCTGGAGGCCATTGGTTGCGGCGGGACTTCTCCTGTGGCCCGCATGTCTGCCACCACATCCGCCACCAGCTTGCGGATGCCGGCAAAAGCCTTGTCCTGGCTCCTGGCCAGCCAGCTCAGGCTGGGGAACTCGGTGCAAAGCCCAACGTATTCTCCATCTTCCTCAGACCAGACAACCCGGTAGCTGTAACGATCACTCTCCGGCGCCACGTTCCTCCTCCAGTCGTTCAATCGCCTTCAGGACCTGTCTCACTTGATACGCCTTGGCCTTGCCGGCTTCACTCTGAACGTTTACCCTCGGATCGCCCGCCCAGGGTGTACCGTAGACGCGGTGGCTGGTTCCCCTCTGACGCGGTTCGCCAAAGTAGAAATCGCAGACCCTGCACAAATCAGAGAAGCGAACGCTCGCGGGGCTCCGCCTCATGCGGTCGACGATCTGCTCAACGCCCGCCACGCCAACATAGTATCATTAATGATACTATACGTCAAGCCCCTGGTGAGTCCCTGTTGGTGTCCTACGATTATGACACCAGCTAAGCGTTCAGCGAAAATGTCACCAT
>CAYPDY010000023.1:12886-25529 GCA_964409515.1 uncultured Dehalococcoidia bacterium | reverse complement strand
GTGCCGGCCTTCTACGACTGGATGAGCGGGCGCGAGTTCCTGCAGATGGTGGGCGAGCTGCACCGCCTGCCGCATCCTGAGATCAAGAAGAGGGCCGAGGAGCTCCTGGACACGGTGGAGCTGGGCCAGGCGGGCGGCCGGCGCATTGGGGGCTATTCCCGCGGCATGCGGCAGCGCCTCGGCATCGCCCAGGCCCTGGTCAACCGTCCCGCCGTGCTCTTCATGGACGAACCGACCTCCGCCCTGGATCCCATGGGCCGCCGCGAGGTGCTGACTCTCATAACCCGCCTGCGGGAGAGCGCCACCGTGTTCATGTCCACCCACATACTGTCCGACGTGGAGCGGGTGTGTGACATGGTGGGCATCGTGGACAAGGGGAACCTGATCACGGTCTCCTCGGTGGAGGACCTGCGCCACAAGTTCACCGGCTCCGTGTTCGAGATGGAGTTCATGGAGGACCCCGGCCGGTTTCGGGGGTCACTCGCGGAGGTGCCGTGGCTGACGGGGCCGGAGATCGTGCTCCAGGGCGGCCACACCGTGCTGCGCGTGAAGGCCGTGGACGTGGACCGGGCCCGCCGGGAGCTGCCCCGGCTGATCGGCGAGAGCGGCCTGACGCTCGCCCGCTATGAGCTGGTCCTGCCCAGCATCGAGGACATCTTCGTAGACATCCTGACCGGGGGCGAGGGCCGGTGATGCCTCATATCGCCCGGAGGGCCATATGAGGGGGCTCTGGCCGCTCCTCAAGAAGGAGCTCAGGGAGCAGTGGCGGACCTACCGGCTGGTCATTGTCGGCAGCCTCTTTCTCATGTTCGGCATCACCACCCCGCTCACGCTCAAGTACCTGCCCCAGATACTGGAGAGCGCCGGTGAAGGGATGACCATAGAGGTGCCGCCGCCCACGGCGGCCCAGTCCCTGGCCGAGTACGCCGGGACCATCGCCCAGGTGGGCGTCCTGGTGGCGGTGCTGGTGGCCATGGGGTGCGTCGCCAATGAGCTCCGGAGCGGCACGGCGGTGATGACCCTGAGCAAACCGGTGAGCCGGGGCGCCTTCGTTTCGGCCAAGCTGGTCGCCATGAGCCTCACGTTTCTGATCTCCATGGTGGCGGCCTCCGCCTTCTGCTTCGCCTATACGGTGTGGCTCATAGAGGACGCGGGGGTCATGTCCTTTGCGGGCCTGAACCTGCTGCTGGGCCTGTTCCTGGTGTTCTGCCTGGCCGTGACCCTGCTGCTGTCCAGCCTCTTCAAGAGCTCGCTGGCCGCCGGCGGCGTGGCCCTGTCCGTGCTGCTGGGCCAGGCGCTGCTGGGCGCGGTGCCCGTCATCGGCGACTTCATGCCGAACAAGATCCTCGGCTGGGGTAACAGCTTGCTCACCGGCGGCGGAGAGAGCTACTGGGGGGCGCTGGCCGTGACCGTGGCGGCCATCGGCGTTTGCGTGTATGCGGCCCAGCGCTCGCTGAAGCTCCGGGACCTCTGACCCCGGCATTTTACAGAGTCTCCAGTCTCCTGCTATAATCGTAGGCGCAGAGGGTGCATGCTGGCATCAGCCTTGGTCAGGCGGTGCCGTTTGGATCTGTTATCGGCCAATGGGGGATGGTTAGCAGGGGATAGGCGGATGCAGAGTCACAAGACGAGCCGGTGGCGGGAGTGGCTTCACAGGATCAGCTGCAGGAAAGCGTTCATCCTTCTGTTTGTCCTGGTGATGCTGCTGGACCAGCTGAGCAAGCTCTGGGTGAGAGAGGCCCTGCCGCTGTACGCCTCGGCCCCGGAAGAGGGTTTCCTGCGCATCAGCCATGTCATCAACACGGGCATGCTCCTGGGGATCGAAGCCCCGTTCGCCGTCGGGCTGCTCCTGCCGCTGGGAATCCTGGGGACGGTCCTGTTCCTGTCCTGGCGCTACTTCCCGCTGAACAGCCGGGTGCTGGACGTGGCCATGGGCTTCTTCGTCGGGGGCTGCGTGGGCAACCTGGCAGACCGCCTCCTTTTCGGCGGTGTCACCGACATGATAGACGTCAACCTGTCGGCCAGCATCGGCAGGCTGGTCTTCAACGTGGCTGACCTGGCGTGCCTGGCGGGCATCGCCATGTTCGACGTCTATCTCATCAGGCTGCGCCTGAAGAAGATCCCCAGGCAGCAGGGACTGCTCTCCTATCTCTGGACCAGCTTCGTCGCGGTGGAGAGAAGCCGGTCACAGGAGGGCCAGTGGTGGAAGCCGGCGTTCCTGAGGCCGGAGAGCAAGGCGCCAGCCTTCGAGACCAGCTCGGGCCCGGGCTAGGCTGGCCGCCAGGCCCCGCGCCATCCCCGGTCGCCCGTCCGTGTACCAGGCCTTGCAGGGTCAGCTGCGGGGCCGCACGGGCCCCGCAGCCAGTAGTCCCCAGGGCCTAATCCCTCACGGAGGGCGGGTACACGAAGTCCGCGTTGGGTGCGGTCACCCATGTGTCGGTCGCCGCATCGTACTGGACAATCCTTATCGTCTGCGCGAAGTAGTTCACGTTGTCTTTGCCTGGCAGCTTCCAGGTGTTGCCCCACCCCTCGGCGGTGAGGTCGGTGGTCTTGAGCGCTTCATGTATCGCCGCGCCGTCGACGTTCTCCGCTCCCACCTCCTCGGCTGCCCTCCTGACGGCGTCGACGAAGATCATCCCAGCGGCCCAGCCGGCGAACTGGCCGGTCCCCTGATAGATTTTCGCCATCTCGTCCGGCCGGTGGTACTGCTCGGCGTATTCCACCACCTGGTTCATGAACTCGGTGTCCTCACCCCACCATGGAAAGTAGGCGCCAGCCATTGTACCCCTAATTTGGTCTGGCGTCAGCGACGATCTCAGCAGCACATAGAAGGAGAAGTAGGTCTCACTGGGGCCCATAAGCGTGCCCTGGTAGCCCCTGGCCCGCAGGTCCTTCACCAGGTTCACCAGAGGCGGCCCGCTCATGCTCAGGAACAGGAAGTCGGCATTCATCATGGCCTCGGCATCCGTCACCCAGCTGGTAGTGGTTGGCGGGGCCAGCCGCTTTCCCAGCCACTCGATCTTGTCGGAGTGGGTGGTAGCCCATTGCTCGACGGTAGTCCCCTGTGACACATAGAAGGCGACTCCGGCCAGCCCGATGAATCCGACCTTGGGCTTCGTCGGATACTTGGTCCAGTTGTTCTCTATCCACTCCAGCTGCACTTCCAGCTGCAGCTCCGGAGGCCCGTACAGGCTGGTCAGCCACTCACAGTCGACCATCGACAGGATGTTCGACAGCCCGTAGAAGGGGATCTCGTCGGCCTCGAACCGGCTTCTCAGCACCTCCGTGTCCTGTGGTGCGGCTGACATCACCTGAGCGCCCTCGTTCTTCATCCACTCATACCCCTGGGGGACCAGGGAAGGGTCGCTCTTGGTGTCGTAGGTCAGCAGGCTAATCTCGATCCCGGGAATGGGATCGTTTTCGTTTACGTAGTGCAGGTAGTCCCGGAAACCGTCGAAGGTCTGGGTGACGCCAGCCGCAGCCCGGCCGGTGAAGTCCCAGATCCACCCGTACTTGATCACTTTTACGGTGCCCTCCCCTTCGTCGTCTCCTCCGCACCCGGCAAGCACGGGCGTCGCCAGCATCAGCAAGCACAACAGTACCAGACCCAGTGTTCTCGATCGCATCATTCGGGTCCCCCTTTCTGAAATACTACTGCGTCGCCAGCACCTCTCACGGGTCCGGCGGCTGCAGCACGGCCTGCGCACGACGTCAGCTGGGCGGTCTCATAGCGATCACCTCCTATCCCCCCTTCACCCCCGACTGGTAAGAGAAGGGATACAAACGGTAGTACAGTATGATCCTCTGGACCCGGTGATAGACTCCCTTCGGCTCAATCATGATGAAGAAGAGGACCACGGCGGCGAAGACAATCAAGGCCAGGGCGGCCGAGATCTGCCCGCTCCACTGTGGAAACGCTTCGATCACCATGGGAGAGATCCTGTCAACCATCTTGTCCATGAACCTGATTACCACCACGCCCATCACCGCCCCGGCGGTGCTCCCCATTCCGCCGATGATGATCATGCCCAGGAGCCAGAGGGAGGTCTTGAAAGCGAACTGGCCGGGAGTGATGTAGAAGAAGAAGTGGGCCCAGAGCCAGCCGGCGATGCCGGCGAAGAAACACCCTATGAAGAAGGCCAGCAGCTTGGTCCGGAACAGGTTGATCCCCATGACCTCGGCCGCCAGGTCATTGTCCCTCACCGCAATGAAGGACCTGCCCGTAGTCGTTCTCTGGAGGTTCTTGGCCAGGTAGATCATGACCACCACTATGGCCAGGGTCAACCACCAGTACTGGACGTAGGTGAGCCCTTTGCCGGAGAAAGCTATCTGCGGCACCTCGGTGCCGGCTAGCCCGCCGCCCCATGACCATTGGCCCAGGGCCCAGATGATGATGAACTGGGCGGCGATGGTGGACATGACCAGGTAGAAGCCCTTTATCCTCGCCGCGGGCAGGGCAAAGACCAGCCCCAGGAGCCCGGCCGTCAGGCCGGACAGAGGCAGGGTGAGCCACGGTGAGAGCCCGTATCTCGTGGTCAGGATGGCAGTGGTGTAGGCGCCCACGGCCATGAAAGCCGCCTGCCCCATGGAGAACTGGCCGCAGAGCCCGGTCATGACATGAAGCCCCAGCGCGGCCACCGTGTAGATGCCGGCCATGATCAGCCATGCCTGCCAGGCCGACGGCACGTACAGAACCAGCGTGAACGCGAAGATCAGCCCCGCCGCCAGAAGGAGCCACTGCGTCTTGGTCCTGACGATGGCCAGGTCTTCCTGGGGACGGGCAGCGAACCGGCCGGAAGGGAGCATCTCTCTAGATCCTTTCTATCCTCTTCTCGCCGAAGAGGCCGTACGGCCTGATCAGCAGGATGAGCAGCATGGCCACCCACGGCACTATCTCTCTTACACTCTGGGCCCAGTAGCCCGCCAGGGATTCCACCAGGCCGATGATCAACCCGCCGAGAAGGGCGCCTGGGACGGAGTTGAGCCCGCCTACGATCAGCACCGGAAGCCCCTTGCCCAGTACGGTGTCGCCGACCTCCGGCGTCACCATCCACACCATGCCCACCAGGATTCCGATCATGGCCGCGAGAAGGCCGCTGATGACCCAGGACAGGGAGAAGACCCGCTTCACCCGTATTCCCAGGGATTGAGCCACCTCGTGGTCGGCCGCCACCACCTTCATGGCAAGGCCAACCTTGGTGTACCGGAAAACCAGGGTCATCAGCAGAAATACCAGGAGGGCGATGCCAAAGGCCCAGGCCGCCCCCGGATTGACCTGCCAGTCCCAGATGGCCAGCATGCCTCCCGGGGTGAACGGCAGATTGAACGACTCCACGCCCCAGACCATGACGATGATGCCCTGGAAGAGGGAGCCCAGCATGAGGGTCGCCATCAGCAGCACCAGAAAGGATTCTCCCAGGAGCGGCCGTATGATGGCTCTCTCCAGCACGTAGCCCAGGACGGCGCCGGCCGCGAAGAGTATGAGGATGCCCAGCCACGTCGGCACCCCCATTGAGGTCAGCAGCCAGTAGAGGAAATAGGCCGCCAGGGCCACCATCTGGCCGTAACCCAGGTTCAGTATCTGCGACGATTTGAAGACCATGACGAATCCCAGTGCGATAAGGGCATAGATGCCTCCGGTGAGCAGGCCCTCCAGCAAGACATCGACAATCATGGCCCCTTCTTTCAGTCAACCTCGTTCACTAGGACTTCCGCCTTCATCATCCCTTCCCTGCCGTCCCTGTAGACCACGGGGACCTCCATGGGCACCTTCGGCGCCGCTCCGAACAGCGCCTCAATCAGGATCTTGTAGCGGCCCTCGACAAAACCCCGGCGCAGCTTCATGGTCCGGGTCAGCTCCGCTTCATCAGGGTCAAACTCCTTGGGCATGTTGATGAATCTCTTGATCCCCTGCTTCGCCGGCATCTTGGCGTTCAGCCTCGAGATCTCCCCGCCTATCAGCCGGCACACCTCGGGTTTCTGCGAGAGGTCCGCGAAGGTGGTATATCTGATCTTCTTGGCTTCCGCCCAGTGGCCGACGTTGTCGTAGTTGATGTTGATTACCGCCCCTACGAACTCCGTCGCCTTGCCCCCAACCACGAATACATCCTTGATGTACGGGCTGAACTTCAAACGGCTCTCGATGTACTGGGGGGCGAACCGGGTGCCGTCCGCCAGTTGCTTCATGTACTGCAGCCTGTCGAGATAGAATATGTGCCCGTCGTCGTCTATGTAGCCGGCATCGCCGGTGTGATACCAGCCTCCGGCGAAGGCTTCCGCGGTGGCCTGCGGGTTCTTGTAGTAGCTGGCGGCACATGCCGGTCCCCTGGCCAGGATATGGTTGTCGTCCATTATCCTGACCGTAGTCCCCGGGTACACCCGGCCCACGGAATCCACCTTGATGTCGCCGGCCATGTGCTGTGATATGCCCAGCTCGCTGGAACCGTACAGCTGCCGTATGTCCACGCCGATGGCGGTCATCAGGCGGAAGACATCCGGCCCCAGGAGCGCTCCGGCGGTAAACGCGTAGCGGAGCTTCACCAGCCCGAGCTTGTCCCGCAGCTGGTTGAAGAAGACCACCCTGGTCAGTCCATATGCGGCCCGCCAGAACGGGTTCAGCTTCTCGCCTCTGAACTTGGCATCGGCGGCCCGGTAGCCGACCGGCAGGCAGGCCCGGTACATCAGCCGCTTGAACAGGGTGGCCTCCGCCATCCTGTTCTGTATGTCGGACCCCATCCCCTCCCACAGCCTGGAGGGGTACATCAACAGGCTGGCGCCGATCTCCCGAATGTTCTCCTGCACCGTAGCCTGTGACTCGGGGAAGTTCATTCTCACTCCCCGCTGCAGACTGGCCAGGAAACCGAGGCCCTGCTCCGCCATCCATCCGGGCAGAATGAACGAGAGCCATTCATCGTTCTCGGAGATCGGATTCACGGAGTAGAACACGTTGTTCGCGGAGAACAGGTTGCTGTGGGTCATGACCGCGCCCTTGGGCAGGCCCGTGGTGCCGGAGGTGTACATGATCAGGGCCACGTCATCCGACCTGCCCCGGGCCGTGTTCTCCTCGAACGTGCCGGGGTGATCGACCTCGTACTTCCGGCCCGATTCGACAACGGCGTCGAAGGAGGTCAGCATCTCATCATCGTAGGACCGCAGGCCCTTCGGCTCCCAGTAGATGATCTTCTTCACCAGGGGCAGCTCCTCCTTGATGTGGAGGACCTTGTCCACCTGCTCCTGGTCTTGGGCCATCACCATCGTGGAGTCAGAGTGCGTTATGAGGTATTTCACTTCGTCGGGGCTGCCGCTGGAGAACACGCCGGTGATCGCCCCTCCGGCCGCCTGGACCGCCAGCTCGGCCCAGAACCAGTGGGGGTCATTATCACCGAGTATGGCCACTACCTCGCCGCGCCGGAAGCCAAGGGCCATGAGACCCAGGGAGAAGTATTTGACTCTCTGGTAACCTTCCTCCCAGGTGTAGTTCCTCCAGAAGCCCAGCTCCTTCTTCCGCATCCAGACCTTGTGGGGCCACTTGTCCCGATTGATCTGCAGCAGCCGTGCCGTGGTGAGGTCGGAGCGGCTCTCCATCTTCATGCCCATCTACATCTTCCCCGTGGACGGATCATGAGGGCGAGCTAGCTGTGGTGCGCTGAGACGACGCAGCATCTATCCCCCCTTGCGGCAGAAACCCGGGTCCGGGTCAACCGCATTTCTCACGAGCCCCTCCGCGGGCTGCTCCCTGGCCGGGCCAGGCTGTCTCGAGATTGCGCGAACCAACTGGAGTGTGTGCCGATCATGATAGTAGGTGTCGTCTGCGATGTCAATGGGTACAATCGACTCAGTCAAGCATAAAGGGCTTCCGCCCCAGATCGAGGGCGGCCTGGTATCCGAAATCGACCAGAAGGTTCTGACCGGTGATGAAGCGCGCCATGCTGCTGTTCAGGAAGGTGAGGGGCTCCGCCATCTCCTCCGGCGTGGCGTAGCGGCCGCATGGTGCCCGGTAGAGGTCTATCACTTCCTTGCCCCAGGCGCGATGGAATTCCTTCATCATCGGCGTGTCCGTCGGAGCCGGGCTGAGGCAGTTGATCCTGATGTTCTTCTTCCCCAGCTCTTCAGCGCGCGACATGGTGTACACGATCAGGCATTCCTTGGAGAAGATGTATCCGTCGTTGACCCGCGGATGGGCCTCCAGCCAGGCGCGCGCCTCGTCGAAACCCGGCGTCGCCAGAAGCTCATTGATGCTCTGGAGCCTCTTCCTCCAGCCCAGGCCCCCGGTCGACGTGATAGAGGCAATGGCCCCGCCTGCCTGGATCCGCGGCAGGACGGTCTCAGTCAGGAGGCGATGTCCCACGAAGTTCACCAGGGTGGTGTCCAGGTTGGTGAAGGGGGGGCCCGGAATGCCGGCGCAGTTGAAAAGCGCATAGATGTCTTGCGGCAGGCCACTGGCGGCGGCGGTGACGGAATCCTTGTTCTTCAGATCGACCTTGATGAATCGCTCTACCGGGACCGACACTTCCTTGAAGTCGAGTGCGTAGACCTCCGCCCCCATGTCCGCCAGCGCCCGGGCCGCCGCCTGTCCCATGCCGGAGGCCGCACCGGTCACGGCCACTCGCTTCTTCTGATACCCCAGCCAGTCCCGCATAGTCTCTCTCCTGTTCAGCCGCTCCTGGTCGCCGGTGCGCTCCTTCCGTGGCTGCCGTGACTGGCCCGGCTATGGCGCCGGCCAGAGGTCCCGGGCGACGTCGTCCAGCCCCAGCGCCACGAGCCTCTCCCGGCCGGGCCTCCCGGTTTTCAGGTCCCAGCCCATACCCTCGAAGTACTTCACTCGCATGGCCTCGGCATTAACGGCCACACCGGCCGTAGGTCCCGCCGGGAGGGGAGGGTCCCCTGTCGGCCTGCCCGAAGACATCTTTCGAGACAACGGGTCTATCCCTTCACGGGCGTTGAAGGCCTGGCGCATGTGGGAGATCCGCTCCCCGATCTTCATCAGTTCCTTCAGGCTGACCTCCCGGCCCCAGGCCGCCGAGATGATCCGGGCCATATCCATCTGCGGCGCGGATGTCCACTGCAGCAGGCACATGCCGCTGGTATCCATGATGCGCATGATGCTGGAATACGCGGCATCCATGGCGCCCGAGGTGTGCCGGCCGGGCGCCGAGTCGCACTCATAGGCGGTGGCGAATATGCTCATCAACCGCGGGTCATGCATGGCCAGCTCCTGGCCGCCGGCGTGGATGGCATATCTCTCCGCTCCCCTCCCGATCCTCTCCGCCGCCCTCTTCACGCCGTCGGCGAGTACGGCGCCGAAACCATCGCGCCGGGCCATCTTTTCGGTCATGGCCACGATGCCCCGGGGATGGCCCCATCGCAGCTCGATGCCCTCTGTGTCCTGGCCGGAGATGATGCCGTTCTCGTAGCATTCCACGGCAAAGGCGATGGTGGCCCCGGCGGAGATCGTGTCCAGTCCGTAGCGATTGCAGATGTCGTTGGCCTTGACTATGGACTCCAGGTTGTCGTTGAGCAGCAGCATGCCGAAAGCCGCCGAGGTCTCGTATTCTGGCTTGTGACTGCCGGCCTGGTAGGGGAACTCCCCCTGGCTCCCGGCCTTCATGACGCCCTTGCACCGTATGGGACACCACAGGCAGCCGTGCTTGCGCTCCTGGAGGGCGATCATCGCGTCGCCGCCGATCGCCCCGGCGTTGGGGAAGTCGACCGCCCCCACTCCCGCCCAGTTCTTCACCGGGGAATCGCCGTTCAGGGCGGCGTTGGCGTTGTCGCCGCAGGTGCCCCACTGCTTGAAGCGCTCGTAGAAGGCTCCCGTGTACTGCCCCAGGAACTCCTTGCTCACCCGGGTGACCTTCTCCCGGTCCGGTATCGGGACCTCCATGGTCCCCCTCGCCGCTACCGCCTTCAACCTCTTTGAGCCCATGACGGCCCCCAGGCCTGACCTGGCCGCGGCCGATCCGATATCGTGCATGATGGCGGAGATGAGGGACAGCTTCTCTCCGGCCGGCCCGATGCAGGCTACGGCCGCGCCTTCGCCCAGCTCTGACTTGAGCCCCTCGTCGGTCTCGCGGGAATCCCTGCCCCAGAGGTGGCCGGCATCCCGCAGCTCGGCCCGGCCGTTGTCAATGGAAAGGTAGACCGGTCTGGGAGAGATGCCGCTGAAGAAGACGGCGTCGTATCCGGCGAACTTGAGGCAGGGGCCGAAGTACCCCCCGCTGTTGGCGTCTCCCCACCCGCCGGTGAGCGGGGATTTGCCCACCGCCGTGAACCGGGGCGCCATCACCATGCCGCGCATCCCGGTCAGCGGCCCGGTGACAAAGCCGAGGAGGTTTTCAGGGCCGAGCGGATCAACGCCGCCGGGCTGCCGGCTGTAGAGTATGCGGGCTCCCGTCCCGTACCCTCCCATGAAATCCCGGCAGAGGCTCTCGTCGGCCACCTCTTCCCTGATCTCCCCTGTGGACAGATTCACGAACAGGAGCCGGCCCATGTATCCACCGAGCATCGCATTCTCCAGTCGCTTCTGATGCGCTGTCCCAATTTCGTGTCAGGCCGACCGCGGCCTTCAGTCTGCCATGCCGATCCTGGAAGCGTAGGGAGCCGGCAGCGGCGGATAGGCCGCCGCCTTGGCCAGGGCCCTCCCGTGCAGCCGCTCCAGGCATCGGGTGAGCATCTTCAGCTCACCCGGGGCCAGGCATTCCGTGATTCTGTCGATGGCTTCCCTCCCGGCCAGGGTGCGGCCCAGAGCCTTTTCACCCTTCGCCGTCAGGACCACGGTGATCAGTTTCTTCCCGGGGTGGCGGCGCCGTTTCACCAGACCCTCCTTCTCCATCCGCCGCAGCAGCTGGGAGGTGGTCTGATGGTTCCGGCCCAGGATCCGCTTCATGTCCACGATGGTGGCCGGCTCCTCCATGGCCTTGAGCCCCCACAGGGCCCAGGCCCGTGTGATGGAGATGCCTGTGGGTTCCAGCTCCTTCTTCCGGGCGCGCATCATGGAGGTGTAAGTGAAGCCGAGCAGGGTGAAAAGCCTGTATCCCGGGGACATGGTCAGATCGGTATCCAACTCACTTCCTCCCTGATGCCGTCCTGGTTCCGGTGGCGTCGAGCGCGTGGTATGATGTTGTATACGCCACAGCATACATCATGATTGGGTCCTGGTCAATAGGACGAGAGGAGCGGATGAATATGGAGACGATTGCCGGGATGTTCGATCTGCGCGGCCGGACCGCCATCGTCACCGGCGGCGGCAGGGGCATAGGGAAGGCCATCGCCAGCCGCCTGGCAGAGGCGGGGGCGGGAGTGATGATCGCCGATATCGATCTTGAGGCCGCGACCAGGGCGATGCAGGGGATCAGAGAAAAGGGCGGCCAGGCGGAAGCTGCTAGGTGCGACGTCTCCCTCGTGGCTGAGATCAGGAAGACGGTCGAAGCCGCGATTGGGGCCTTCGGAGACATCCATGTTCTGGTCAACAATGCCGGGGTGTATCCCGGGAAGATGCTCCTGGAACTGACTGAGGAGATATGGGACAGAACCATGGACACGAATCTCAAATCTACCGCCTTCTTCTCTCAGGCTGCCGCTCAGGCCATGATAGAGGCGGGCCACGGAGGCAAGATCATCAACATCGGCTCGGGTTCCTCTTACCGTCCCTCAGGCAAGGGCCTGGCCCATTACTGCGCAGCCAAGGGCGGGGTAGTGTCGCTGACCCGGGCCATGGCCAAAGAGCTGGCGCCCCACGGTATACTGTGCAACACGGTCATCGTGAGCACGGTGAGGACCTTTGACACATCCGGTTCAGCCGAGCTGGCCAAGCTCATAGATGAGAGAGGCAAGGCCCTGCCTCTCGGCCGTTGGGGTGAAGCCGATGATATCGCCAAGATAGTGCTGTTCATGGCCAGCAGCGCCTCCGACTACATCACCGGAGGGGAGGTCAGCGCTGATGGCGGCATAGTCTGGACGACCGGGGGCAGTGACTAGACACGTACGGGAAAGGGGCGGCCGCCAGGAACGTGTTTTGAGGACGGATACTGATGAGCGATGTGAAGGAACTGGAGAAGAGAATCCTGGCCCTGGAGAAGGAGTGCAGAAGGCTCAGCGACGTTGAGGCCATCCAGCAGATGCGCTACAGATACTGGCGGGCCGTGCGTGACGTTGATCTGAACGCGCTGCTGGCCCTCTTCTCCGAGGACCCGGTCGCCGACTTCGGGCTTGGTGAACAGCACGTCGCGGTGGGCAGAGAGGCTGTTGAGAAGCTCTACAAGGCCACTGTCGGCACGTGGAAGCCGCAGGGGCAGTACCCGCGCGGCTTCATCCCTGAGATAGAGATTACGAGCGACAAGACGGCCAGAGGATCGTGGATGGTGGAGGTGCAGGTCCCCGATCGCCAGAAGGGGCTTCTGACCAGCGTCGGGTGTCTGTATGATGAGGAGTATGTCAAGGAAGACGGGGAGTGGAGAATCGGCCGGCTCAGGACCTCCTACACCTACAACCAGTACACGTCCATGGTCCCGCCCGGGTAGCGCCGCGCTGCTGAAGGGGGCATCTTGCCTGACGTCCGGGGTGGTGGTACAACGATAGGGGGGGCAACCCCGGACCGCATGACCCCGGGCTGCTGAAGTGGTGGAATTGGAAGAATAGGAGGTCA
>CAYPDY010000023.1:0-12876 GCA_964409515.1 uncultured Dehalococcoidia bacterium | reverse complement strand
CCTCCAGGCCATACCGGGCGTGGGCCCCAGCATCTCCCGGGACCTTGCCGACCTGGGCTACGAGTCCGTGGCCCAGCTCAAAGGGGCCGATCCCGAGGAGATGTATCACGATCTGTGCCGCCTCCGGGGTCAGCATGTTGACCGGTGCGTGCTCTACGTCTTCCGCTGTGCCGTTTACTTCGCCGGCCCTGGACCGCATGACCCCGGGCTGCTGAAGTGGTGGAATTGGAAGAATAGGAGGTCACAGAGATGGCCAAGTATCCCAGGGACGAGGTGAAGAAGGCGGTTGAGGCTCTGCATGCCATGAGAGACAAGGCCAGCGCCGGTGAGATAGGGTGGGAGGCCATGGTGGACATGTTCACCGATGACGCCACGTACATCGACCCGGCCTGGGGCCGCTACCAGGGGCGGGAGAATATCTGCCGGTTCATGCGCGACAGCATGCAGGGCCTGAAGGACTGGAAGTTCCCCACGGACTGGTATCTCATAGAGGGCCACCGGGTCATCAGCCGGTTCAGAAACCGGCTGCCCGGCCGGCGGGCGGACGGCACCTACTACGACGTTCCCGGCGTCTCCATAATCGAGTATGCCGGTAACGGCAAGTTCTCTTTTGAAGAGGACGTCATCAACATGGCCCACCTCTATGAGGTCCTGACGGAATCGGGCTGGGTCCCCGGGCCGGACATGAAGATGCCGCCGGCCAAAGTGGTCCGGTAGACGGAAGCCGCACCACCAACCCTGTTCGCCGGCGGACCGGCAGAGGCTCCGCGCAGCCTCGCCGCCAATGCTGCCATGAAGGAGGTCCGGGAATGCCCAAGAGCCAGTTTGACGTAGTAGTGATCGGCGCGGGCCACAATGGTCTGACTGCGGCGGCCTATCTGGTCAAGGCCGGCCTGGATGTTGGTGTTTTCGAGTGCCACAGCCAGGTCGGTGGGGGCGCCATCACCAGCGAAGTGAATGTGCCGGGGTTCAAGTTCGACCTGGGGTCGGCAGCTCACTATGGCATTCAGGGTAACCCTATGGTCCGCCAGGACGAGCTCGGACTTAAGGCCAGGTACGGGTTGAGGTACATCAACCCGGACCCCATAACCGCCTTCGTCTTTCCGGATGACAGGTCTCTGATCATTCACATGGATATCAAGAAGACCTGTGAGTCCATGGCGCGCTTCTCCCGGAAGGATGCGGAGGCCTGGCCCGATTTCTGCCAGAATTCCGCCCGGACGATGAAGGCTGGCAGTCTGGCCATGGGAGGCGTTCTGCCGCCCATGGGGAAGCTCCTGTCCTTCCTGGGGGCCAGTGAGGAAGGCCGTGAGTACTGGAGGGTGTTCCTGTCCAGCTGTATGGACATCGTGGGCGAATGGTTTGAAAGCCAGGAGGTGAAGGCGGCCATCTGTCGCTATGCCTGTGACTACATGGCGTCGCCCCGCGAATTCGGGACCGGCTTCAACGCCATATCCGGTCTGGCCCTCATTCAGAACTGGGGTCTGGGTCTGCCCGTGGGAGGCTCAGGGGCGCTCTGCGAGGCACTGGCTTCGTTCATCCGGGACAACGGGGGCACCGTCGCCGTCTCGACGCCGGTCAAGGGCGTCAAGGTGGAAGGCGGTGAGGCCAAAGGGGTCATCCTGGCGGACGGCGCGGAGATCAAGGCGAGGAAGGCCGTGGTCTCCAACCTGAACGTGAAGCAGCTCTTCCTCGATATGTTGAAGGGCGATGATCTGCCGGATGGTTTCCAGAAGAAGGTGACCAGGCTCAGGCACAGCCGCTACTCCTACCTGAACTACCTCATCGCGCTGGCTGAGGCTCCCAGGTACACCGCCGGTCCCGAGGTGAGCCGCACCGCGTCGGTGGCCATAACGCCCTACCTGGAGGACATGCTCAGGGCGCTGGATGACATAGTCTACGGGGTCCCCAGGGCGCTCCTTCCCTTCGCCACGGTCCATTCCCTGGAAGACCCCACGCGGGCGCCGGCCGGCCGGCAGGCCCTGTCCCTGCTTCACTTCGCACCGTACAGCCTGAAGGATGGCGGGCCGGCCGGATGGGATGCCGCCAAGCAGCAGGTGGCGGACGATGTTCTCAATCTGGCCCGGAAGCACATCTCCAACCTGACGCCGGAGAACATCCTCGGCTCGTCGGTGATGAGCCCGCTGGATATCGAGCGGTACAACTCGGCCATGCTGCGGGGTGATGTGCTGCACATAGCCCATCTTCCTTCACAGTACTTCAGCGACAGGCCTCTGCCCGGGTGGAGCCAGTACCGGACCCCTCTCAAGAGGCTCTACATGTGCGGCGCCAGCAACCATCCCGGGGGAGGCGTGGTGGGAAGCGGCAGAACCACCGCTCAAGTCGTGATGGAGGACATCGGGATGGACTTCAAGAAGGTGATGGCCGGCAAGAAATAGGCGGAAAGGACGGGCAACGATGACCAAAGCACCGGTTCCGGGCATGCTCTTTCAGCCATTTCAGCTGGGCCCCATGAGCCTGCGAAACAGGCTGGTCCTGCCCCCGATGGGCACCAACGCCGCCGATGCGGATGGCCGCGTGACTCCCCGGGTTCTGGACTACTACGAGAAGCGGGCCCGGGGAGGGGTGGGCCTGATCGTGGTCGAAGGCATCTCCATTGACCAGTCCGTGGGGAAAGCCGTCGAACACCCGCTGGGCATCGATGATGACCGCTATGTCCCCGGCCTGGGCCGCCTGGCCGATGTGATCCACCAGGGGGGAGCCATGGCCGCTGTACAGCTGCACCACGCGGGGCGGGCCACCAGCCGGGCGGTGAACGGCCACCAGCCGGTGGGGCCGTCAGCTCTCCCCACGGTCGATGGCTCCCCGGCCAGGGAGCTGACCGTGTCTGAGATCCATGACGTTGTGGCGCGCTTTGCCCTGTGCGCCCGGAGGGCCAAGCAGAGCGGCTTCGACGCCGTGGAGCTGCACTCGGCCTCCAACTACCTGCTGTACCAGTTTCTCTCCGCCAAGTGGAACCGGCGCCGCGACGAGTACGGCGGAACCCTGGAGAAACGGGCGCGTATCCTCATCGAGACCCTGCAGGCCGTCCGGGAGTCCGTGGGGCCGGGCTTCCCCGTCTGGCCGCGCCTGAACTGCGTGGTGGCGGATGACGACCCTGGCTATACCCCCGAAGATGCGGTGGCGCTGGCCGTGATGGCCGAGAAGGCCGGGGCCGGCGCCATTCACGTGGCCTCCTTCGCAGAGCGAAGGCAGCGCCGTCCCCCGTCGGCCACACCCCGGGGGGCGCTGATGGCCCTTATCGAGATCATCAAGCATGCGGTGACGGTGCCGGTCATCGCTTCCACCAGGATCGATGCGGAGCTGGGGGAGTCGGTCCTGCGGGAAGGCAAGGCGGACCTCATCGCCATCGGCCGCGCCCTGATCGCCGACCCGGAGCTCCCGAACAAGGTGCGGGAGGGCCGGGGCCAGGATGTTGTGCCCTGCATCGTCTGCAACCACTGCACCGATGTCTTGAGGCCCGGCCAGGCCGGGGGACAGCCCCTGGAGTGCACCGTGAACCCCGCCGTGCTGAGAGAGCGGGAGTTCTCCGTTGTTCCGGCCGCCAGCCCGAAACGCGTCCTGGTGATCGGCGGAGGTCCGGCCGGCCTCGAGGCCGGCCTGCTGGCCGCGCTCCGGGGGCACGAAGTGACGCTGTGGGAGAAAAGCCGACGGCTGGGGGGCCAGCTCTACTACGCGGCCATCCCTCCCTACAAGGAGACGCTGAAACCGCTGCTGGACTACCTGGTGGGGCAGGTCCACGCCGCCGGCGCGAAGGTGGAGCTGGGGAGAGAGGCCACCCCTGAGGCGGTGCGGCGGCTGAGGCCGCAGGCGGTCGTGGTGGCCACCGGCGCCATGCCTATTGTCCCCTACATCCCTGGAATAGCCACCGGCAGGGTGTACAGCGCCCTGGAGGTGCTGGGCGGCGAGGCGGACCCGGGAGGCAGGGTGGCCGTCATCGGCGGTGAGCTGGTGGGCTGCGAGCTGGCCGAGTTCCTGCTGCAGCGGGGGAAGTCGGTGACCCTCATGAGAAGGGGTCCCCGGATGGCGGCCGGGATGGAGAGCTCTCGAGGACTCAGTACCATCGAGAGGCTGACGCACAAGGGCGCCCGCCTGCTGCCCGGTGTGACCTACCGACAGATCACGGATGACGGCATAGAGGTGGGGCTGCCGGATGGCACCCGCGAAACCATCCTGGCGGACTCGGTGGTGCTGGCCGCCGGCGCCAGGTCCGACTCCGGGCTGTACCTGGCCCTGGCCGGCGAGTTCCCGACGTACATCGCGGGTGATGCCGTGGCGCCCCGGGGGATCAGGGAGGCCATCTGGGAAGGCATCGCCATCGGCCGGGACCTGTAGGTCGGACCCGGCCGCCTCAGATCAGCCGGGCCACCGCCGAGCCTTCATAGACCGCGTTGATCACCTTCCGCGACCTGGCGCAATCGCCGACCACGTATACCTCCGGCACGATGTCCCTGGCCTTGGCGGCCAGTGTCTCGTGGGGCGTGGTGCCCATGGCGATGACCACGCTGTCCGCTTCCACCAGGGACTTGCGTCCATGGCGGTCCACCGCGGTCACGCCCTTCTCACCGATCTCAGTGATTATCCGGCCGGTAAGCGCTTTGACCCCCGCCTCCGGCAGCTGATTGGCCAGGAGGTCGAAGCGGGTGATCGGCTCTTCGTCCGGCGCCAGCTCGTCCAGCATCTCGATGATGGTGACCTTCTTGTGCTGCTCAGCCAGGTAGAGCGACAGCTCGCAGCCGACGGTCCCTCCCCCGGCGACCACTACGTTGGTCCCGGGGACCTCGGCCTTGGACATGAGGACGTCCCAGTACGTCAGGACGTTCTGGCCGGCGGAGCAGGGCATGTTCGGGACCAGCGGCTCCGCGCCGGTGGCCACGATCAGGACGTCGGGCTTGGTCTCCCGCACCAGCTTATCGTCCACCTCCCTGCCCAGCTCGACCTTCACCCCGGCCTTCTTCAGCTGAGGCAGGTAGTACTCCAGCATGTAGTTCAGCTTGTCGCGGCCGGGGCATGCCGCCGCCACCCTCAGCTGGCCGCCCAGGCTGGAGTCCTTCTCAAAGAGGGTGACGCTGTGACCGCGCCGGGCGGCCACCATCGCCGCCTCCATGCCCCCCGGACCGCCGCCGACCACCATGACCCGTTTCTTGGCTGCCGCGGGTTTCAGGTGCACCCAGCCGTCCTCCCGCTCGCGCCCTACCACCGGGTTCACGGTGCAGCGCATGTACAGCTCCTGAAACACATGGCCGCCGATACAGCCTGTGTTGCAGCTTATGCACTTGCGAATGTCTTCGTCCCGGCCCTCCCTGGCCTTGCAGGGCCACTGCGGATCGGCGATGAGGGGGCGGCCCAGGGCGACGAAGTCCGCCGAGCCTTCCTTCAGGGTCTTCTCGGCGAAGGCCGGCGTCTTGATCTGCCCCACGGTGATGACCGGTATCTTCACCACCTTCTTGACCGCCGCCGCTATGTAGGTGCGCCAGCCCTCCTTGAAACGCATGGGTTCCAGGAGGGTGGGCATGGACTCGTAGATGCCGGCGCTGACGTGCAGGACATCGATGCCGCATGACTCCGCCAGAACGGCGATTTTCTTGCCATCCTCGAGGGTGAGACCGCCGGGAACGAACTCGTCGGCGCTGTATCGCAGGCACAGCGGGAAGTACGGGCCCACCTTCTGCCGCGTGCGTTTCACTATCTCCGTGAAGAACTTCATGCGGCGTTCGAAGGTGCCGCCCCATTCATCCACCCGCTGGTTGGTATGCGGCGACATGAACTCCCCGAGCAGGTAGCCGTGGGCACCGTGGAACTCGACCCCGTCCATGCCGGCCTTCTTCACCCGAAGGGCGGTCTCCGAGAACCTTTCCACCAGGTCCCAGATCTCCTCCGACGTGAGCTCGCGTACGGGGATCTGGAGGAAACCGCAGGGGATGGCTGAGGGGGCAACGGGCTCCACCCCCTCGGTGTTGTGGACCTGCCTGCCGGCGTGGTGGACCTGCTGGAACACCCTGGCCCCATAGAGATGAATGGCCTCCGCCAGCTCCTGGTAGCCCGCCACGTACTTGTCGTTGTCCAGGCGCAGTTGGCAGGATACGTTCTTGCCTTCGGGGTACTTCACCTGGGTATTCTCGATGATGAGCAGCCCCGCCCCGCCCCTGGCGCGCTCGGCGTAGTACTTGATAAGGCGGTCGGTAGGCTCGCCGGTGGGCCCGGCGAAATTGGTGGTGCAGGGCGGCAGCACAATCCGGTTCTTGATCTGCAGTCTGCCGATGGTTCCGGGTTCAAACAGCCTGGGGTACTTGAGCTTCGCCATGACCTCCTCCTCCTCCTCCCCGCCGCACAGGCGATCCTTGGCAATTGAAGGGACACAGGGGCCTGAATTCCACCATACAACATGCCTCCAATAGAGTGTCAATGGATGCGCCGGACCATCGCATCGGCTCTGGCGTGCGGCCTGCCGGGCACCCATGGCGGTCGGAATCCCCTGGTGACTGTGGTTGGCGGGCAGCGGATGTGAGATACTGAGCGGTGTGCCGGGGTACGCCTGCGTTCAGCAGGGCCGGCGGCCCGGCCACTGGATCGAGGATCGGGAAAGGGAGGGCCACAAATGCTTCTGCCCGTGGGGGATGACAACAGCGCGCGGCGGACCGTCCCCTATGTCACCTACCTCCTGGTCCTGGTCAATGTCGTCGTCTTCATAGTGGAGCTGGCCCAGGGCGAGGCCTTCATCGTGAAGTGGTCCTTCGTTCCGCAGCGGTTCCTGGACAACCCCGGCGGCGACTTCCCGACGCTCTTCACCTCCATGTTCATGCACGGTGGATGGTTCCACATCGTGAGCAACATGCTCTATCTCTGGATCTTCGCTGACAACGTGGAGGACAACTTCGGGCACCTCAAGTTCCTGGCCTTCTACCTGGTCTGCGGCCTGGCGGCCACCTTCGCCCAGATGGCGGTCAGCCCGCACTCCGAGATCCCGAGCCTGGGGGCCTCCGGGGCCATCGCCGGCGCCCTCGGTGCCTACGTGCTGCTCTTCCCCAGGGGAAGGGTCAAGGTGCTGCTGGGCTTTTTCATTATCCCTCTGCCGGCCTTCGTGGTCCTGGGCCTGTGGATCGTCCTGCAGCTCTTCAGCGGCATCGGCTCGATCATGAGCCAGGCGGACGGGGGCGGAGTGGCCTACATGGCCCACATCGGCGGGTTCGCGGCCGGCTTGATCCTGGCCTTCTTCCTGCGGCGGCGGAGGGAGCGGGCGCCCTTTGACCGGGGTTCGTGGGACCGCACCTGAGGGTCCCTGCCTGATACAGGTCATACTCGGTTGGGCATTCCGGGCCCTATCCTGTAACACGAAACACACCGAAGGGAGGTATAGGAATGACCGACATGTTCTGTTTTCAATGCGAGCAGACAGCCGGAGGCACCGGCTGCACCAGAGTGGGGGTGTGCGGAAAGAAGCCGGAGGTAGCCCGCAAGCAGGACGAGCTGTCCTGCGCTCTTGTGGGCCTGGCGCGTGCCGCCAGGGGGCAGAGCCCCGGCCGGCAGACAGACGAGCTGGTGATGCAGGGGCTCTTCGCCACACTCACCAACGTCAACTTCGACCCGCTTCCCATTGATGAACTGAAGCAGCGGATCGAGGCCGGGAAATCAGCGCTTGGGGGTGCTCCGGACTTCGACCCCGATGCCCTGTTTCGTGGTGATGCGGATATAGTGTCCCTGCGCTCGACCCTGCTCTTCGGCCTGAGAGGCATGGCTGCCTATGCCTATCACGCACATGTCCTGGGGAGGGATGACGCCGAAGTGACCGCCTGGCTCTACAGCGGCTTGAGGGCCGTGGGGGAGGAGCACAGTGTTGAAGAATGGCTGTCCCTTATCATGGAGCTCGGCAAGGTCAACCTCAAGTGCATGGCGCTGCTCGACGAGGCCAACACGTCGACCTTCGGACACCCGGTGCCAACCAGGGTAGGCATGAGAGTGGAGAAGGGACCGTTCATAGTGGTCACCGGGCATGATCTCCTTGACCTGAAACAGCTCCTGGATCAGACGGATGGCAAGGGCGTCAACATCTACACCCATGGAGAGATGCTGCCGGCCCACGCGTACCCGGGACTGAAGAAATATGGCCACCTCAAGGGCCACTACGGCACCGCCTGGCAGAACCAGCAGAAGGAGTTTAACGGTCTGCCGGCGCCTGTGCTCTTCACCACCAACTGCATCATGACCCCCAGGGAGTCCTATGCCCGCAACGTCTTCACCACCTCCGTTGTCGGTTTCCCCGGTGCGGCGCATGTTCCTGATCGGGAAGGCAAGAAGGATTTCACCCCCGTAATTCAGAGGGCCCTCGAGCTTGGCGGCTGGGCGGAAGATCGGGAATTCACCGGGATCAACGGCGGCCGGGAGATGACCACGGGCTTTGCCCGCAGCACCGTCATGGGCGTGGCCGAGACGGTGATCGCGGCGGTGAGATCGGGCGCCATCAAGCATTTCTTCCTCATTGGAGGGTGTGACGGCGCCCGGACCGGCCGCAACTACTACACAGAGCTGGTCAAACTGACGCCGCCGGATACGGTCGTTCTCACCCTGGCCTGCGGCAAGTTCCGCTTCAACGACCTTGACCTCGGAGAAATCGGCGGGCTGCCCCGGCTGCTGGACATGGGGCAGTGCAACGATGCCTATTCCGCCATCCAGGTGGCCGTGGCCCTGGCCGGCGCCTTCAAATGCGATGTCAACGAGCTGCCGCTGACACTGGTACTCTCCTGGTATGAGCAGAAGGCAGTCTGCATTCTGCTGACCCTGCTCTCGCTGGGCATCAGGAACATCTACCTGGGCCCGTCGCTGCCGGCGTTCATCTCCCCCGCCGTGCTCAAGGTCCTGGTGGACAAGTTCAACATCAGGCCGACATCGACGCCGGAGGCGGTCCTGAAAGCGATACAGACGGGGGCGTAGGTTCTCGAGCGCCGCTGGAAGCGCCGCGGTGGTTGATGCACCGCGGCCCCCAGCAGGTCCATGCCCCGGGGCGAGCGCTGCGCTGGTTGCTGCCTGGGGCGCTTTGCGCTATCTTCTCCCTAAGACCGCCGGAAACAGGCGAGGGGATGGTTCCGGGCAAGGAGGGCAGCTCACATGGACATGCAGGACTACAGCCAGTCATTCCGGCCGGACCTGCGCATGACCGACTTCTCCAAGGAGGCGCTGGTCAGGATGTGGCAGGTCGCGGGGATGATGTACACCAGCCTGGCGGGCAACTACCAGAGGGTGCTCCGGGAGAAGCTGGGGGAGAAGGCGGCGCTGGAGCTGGATGCCGAGGTGTGGCGCCGGCAGACGCCGGTTGAGGTGCGGTTGTGCCGGCGCGGCATGGGCATTACCGCAGATGATGTGGCCGCGCTTTTCAAGCACCTGCAGGTGGACCCGGGGGCCGGCGGCATCTGGCCGGAGCTGGGCTTCGACCTTAAGGACAGCCACCACGGGATACTCACTGTCAAGAGGTGCCTGGCCCTGGACCATTTTGAGCGCCACGGTGAGGAGGAGCTGGCCCGCATGAAGCACACCTGCGAGGTGCTCGATGGAGAGGGTTTCCGGGACACCGCCCTCCTGTTCCATCCCCGAATGACGGCCAGGCCGCTCAAGCTGCCTCCGCGCCACAGCAAGAGCGAACCGGCCTGTCGATGGGAGTTCAAGGTTGAGCGCTAGGCAGCGGCGTGTCCCCGCGTAGCGCTGGGCGCCCGGCCGGGATGGCGCGAAACGAAGGGATTATGCAGATATGGGTGACCTGATTGAGGCGATGAAGAGACGGACATCGGTCCGGGCCTACGCGGACCGGCCGCTCGACGAGGGCGTGAAGGAGACCATCCGCGGGCTGGTCAATGCACCCGTCAGGGGTCCGTTCGGCAACGGGGTCAGGCTGGGACTGGTCGACCTCACGGAGATGGAGCAGGCCGAGACGCGGAAGCTGGGGACCTACGGGTTCATCGCCGGCGCCAGGGTCTACGTGGCCGCCGTCGTCCGCGGCGGCCCGGGGGCCATGCCGGACGTCGGCTACTGCCTGGAGCAGGTAATAGTCAGTCTCACCCACCTTGGCCTGGGGACGTGCTGGCTGGGGGGCACCTTCAAGCGGGCCAGCTTCGCCCGGAAGCTGGGCGTCTCGGATGATGAGGTCATTCCCGCCATCAGCCCCATCGGGTATGCCCGTGACAGCCGGCCCGTCAGGGAACGGGTGATGAGGCGCTTCGTCGGGGCCGACCAGCGCAAGCCGTGGGAGGCGCTCTTCTTCGAGGGTTCCCCGGGTCACCCCCTCTCAAGAGAGGCTGCCGGTGAGTACGCTACGGCGCTGGAATGCCTGAGGCTGGCGCCGTCGGCCTCCAACATGCAGCCCTGGCGCATCGTGAAGTCCGGTGACGCCGGCACGTTTCACTTCCTCCTGAAGCGGTCGCCGGGCTACGTCCGTCTCCTGAGAGCCGCGGACCTCCAGCTGGTGGACATGGGAATCGCCATGTGCCACTTCGAGCTGGCTGCCCGGGAGTGCGGGCTGGATGGAGCCTGGAACGCCGGCGAACCGGGCCCTGTCGGGGCCGATGCCGAGTACGTGATCTCGTGGCGGGCGTGATATCAAGGCATCTGGGGCGGGGCGAACTGCAGGTTCAGCGCGGCAGCGCACTGGCAGCACTGCCCGGCGTACCATTCGATGTCTGCGCCGCACTGAGGACAGCGCCACCTGGCTCTCTGTTCCTCGGCCCAGCGGTCAGTCCCAACCTCCGACTGCCGGCGCATGTTGTCCAGGACTTCGCCGTGATGGGGAAACCCGTCCTGGCTGAAGGCCACCAGCGCCTGGCAGGGGGAATCAGGGCACCCGCTGCACTGGCGGAACCCCTTCCGCAGGGCGCAGGATCGAAGCTCGCAGTCCCGGCAGACAATGGCCACTACCTCGCTGGAAAGACAGCCGTCGCACGCCAAGTCCTCCATCCGTATCGGCTTGCCCTGCTGGATCGTGAGCGCCTCGGCGATCTGCGCGAGCAGCTTCGCGTCGCCCCGCTGGCCCGCCAGGCGGATGGTGCAAGCCCCGCAGTAGAGACCGCAGGGCGCGATCAGGTCATCCTGTCTTCCAGCCATAGTTGCCTCCCACCGCGGTTCCTCCCCGGAGCCGCGGCCGCCAGGCTGCGGACCTCCCCGGTCCTGGAACCGATAATGTGCCCGCGGTCTTCCGCTGTCAAGTCGGCCGGACGGCCCCTGCGGCCGCGCCGGCGCCGACGGTCCTGGTTGCGCCGGTGTGGTATCATCGGCCGGTCCGGGTGGTCTCGACTCGTTCTCCAGCCGGGAATCGAAGGAGGGCAGGCCGAAGTCTGGATTCCAGGAGGGGTGTCAGATGAGTACGGCAAGCAGCTCTCGTTCAGGGGAATCCGGGGTGTACCTGGTGACCGGGGGGGCCGGGATGCTGGGACGGGCCATCGTCTCTCAGCTCCTGGAGATGGGCAGAAGCGTTCGCATAATTGACATCGAACCGGCCAGGGATGACCGGGCCGAGATAATCGTGGGTGATATCCGGGACGCTGCCGCCGTCAGAAGGGCCTGCAGCGGGGTGGACACGGTTTTCCACACGGCGGCAGCCGTATGGGATCCGAAGCTGCCGCCAGGGATCTATGAGGAGACGAACGTAACCGGTACTCAGATCATAATCGACACGTGCCTGCAGTTGGGGGTGCCACGGCTGGTCTACAGCAGCAGCCTGGACGTAGTGCTGGACGGCAAACACGGCCACTGCCTGGCTGACGAGTCTGCGCCCTATCCAAGTGATACCAAGAAGATGAACCGATATGCATACAGCAAGATGATGGGAGAGATGGCGGTGGTCAAAGCCAACGGGCCAGCCTTTTCCACCTGCTCCCTGCGCATTGTGGGGATGTATGGCCCCGGCGACAAGTACCACCTGCCCAATGTGATAAAGGTCGTCAAGAGCGGTCTCAACATACGCCTGGGAAACGGGAAAGCCCAGTTCAGCCACGTCTTCTCCGGAAACGCGGCTCATGCTCATATCATGGCGGCCGAACACCTGGAGCCGAATTCACCTGTGGCGGGACAGATCTACTTCGTCACCGATCATGACACCGGCAATTTCTTCGAATTCATGAATCCGTTCCTGGAGCAGCTCGGCATACACAAGCCCAGGGTATCCATACCCTATGGTCTGGCCAATGCTCTCGCCTGGGTGGTTGAGAGATTCAGCAAAACGTCCAATTTCAACCGGTTCTCGGTCTATTCCACCTGCGTGGATTCCACGTTCGTACACGACAAGGCAACACGCGATTTCGGCTACCAGCCAAGATTCTCCGCCGAGGAAGCCTTCAACATCACCCTCGAGTGGCTGAAGACCCAGGAGTTCTAGTGGCTGCGCGCCTCCGCGGAGGCCTCCGGATGAGGGAGGCTACCTCGTCAACAAGCAGATACACCAATTTGCCCATGTCGAAGAGCTCCTTCTCATCCTCCCGAAGGGGGCGGCCGGCCTCGCTCGCGTATACATCTGTCATGGTCCGGAATCCCTCCATGTCGTCAAACCATTGCTCGGTAATGCAGTCGAATTCCGGCTCCTTGTCCTTGCCGGCAAACGGCATGGTGGTGACGAAGTTGCGCACGTACTTCCTGATAGACGGGAAGAGTCTCTGCGCCAACGGTGCGTGCACTTCTTCGTAGTGCCGGCGGAAATCCTCCGGCGAAAGGCCGGGGTTCCTCTTCAAGAACGCTACTGCCTTGAGCATGCAGGTATACCTCCCTTCATTATGCCTGTAAGCATGATACGTCCCGGGGCCAAAGGTAGTACAGGCCTGGGGCAGCCCGGGATGCTATTGACTTCCGGGCTTTGTTCAGACATATTCTTACTTAGGGACC
>CAYPDY010000022.1:13583-26170 GCA_964409515.1 uncultured Dehalococcoidia bacterium | reverse complement strand
GCCGTGGGGTTTGAAGGCGAGGGAGATAGCCCGGGAGCACTTTGAAGGCCGGCTGATCATCATCTGCGGGCAGGAGATAAACAGGAGCCACGCGCACCTGGTCGAGCTCTACCTGACTGAGAGCGTCACGTTCAGGTTCATCTGCCACCCCGGCTATCCCCGGGTCGAGGGCTTTGATTTCGCCACCGTAATCGACGGGTCCATTCACGGCATCGAGCTGCGGAATCCCCCGCACCAGCACGAGATGAACGAGTCCGCCATCAGGGAGGCCGCCGACAAGCACCATCTGCTGCTGCTGGAAAACAGCGATGCCCACACCCTGAGGGACATCGGCCGGCACTACAACAGGATCGCCATCGAAACGCTGATCGACCGGGCCGGCTGCCCCGATCGTTGAGTGCGGGGGTCGAAGAGATGGACGATGAACGCTGGGCCGGCCGGTTGAAGCTGGATCTGCACACGCACTGTGGCGAGGGAACAAGCTACGATGACCCGACGATTGACTCGGTCGGAGAGATCGTGGCCGCCATCAGGAGCAAAGGGCTGGATGGCATCGGGGTCACGGAGCACTACAACAAGGTCTATGGCTTCAAAGTCAAGGCGATCGTCGACCGGCACTTCAGCGGAGAGGTCCTGATCATACCCGGCAGTGAAGTCGACTACCGTAGGCTTCATGTTGTGGAGCTCTATTTGCCGGGTGACCTCACCTTCAGGTTCGTGGCCCATCCCGGCCATCCGGGGGTGGCGGACCTGAGCCTGCTGGTCGACGACTCCATACACGGGATTGAATTGCGCAATCCTGCCCACGACTACGAGATGGATGAGGCCGCCATAAGGAGCGCAGCGCGCCAGCACGATCTCCTTCTCCTGCAGAACAGCGACGCCCACTACTTGAACGACATCGGCAGGTACTGCAACGAGATCAAGATCGAGCAGCTCCGTGCCCGTGCCGGCCGATCGCCCCGGTGCAGATAGCAGTCCGGACGCCAAGACCGGCCAATCTTGCCCCCGGGGTCTGCCGGCGCCTGAGCGCTGTACCGCATTGGAGGCCCATCACTTTCGCCCTGCCGTCCCGTTGCCTGGTCAGTGACGTCAGCCCGCAGCTCCTCCCTCCTTCTTCCAGGCGCGCTCTCCCGCCTTCCGTCTGAACAGCCAGACCAGAAGGCCGGACAGCACGACCACAACGAGGACGGCCACGATGATCACCGCAATGACCCACAGCCTGCTCTGGGCTGCGCCCGCGGTGGCCTGCACCACGGCGTAGCTCTCCTGCGGTGTGGTGCGCCCCGCAGAGTCCGTGGCCCGCAGCTCTACCGTGTGGGTCCCTGGAGGCAGAAAGACCTGAACGGTGTAGGTACAGGCGCCGGACCCTCCGCCGCCCGAGACCAGGGATGTCGCCGGATACCATACATCAACCCCATCTATGCGGTAGGCCACCTCGGTCGGTTTTCCGCTGTCGGACGAAACCGATCCGGTCAGCTGCAATATGCAGGAGCTGGAGGTAACCTCCGAGTTGCCGGGAGTCACTGCGGGTGGCTTTCCCACGGTGAAGGCGCCGGCCCTGGTGGCGGTGCCGCCGGGGGTGGTGACCGAGACGTCCCTGCTGCCCAGCCCGGCGGCAGCATCGATGGCGATATTGACCGCTATCTGGCTGGCGCTGTTGACTATGTAGTCGGTGACCACTACACCCTGCCCGAAGCTGATGGCGGTCACGTCACTGAAGCCGGACCCGGTGATGGTGACCGCGCGGGTCTGGCCCGGCATCCCGCTGCCGGGCGATACGGAGACAATGGCCGGCATTGTGGCCACCGTGAAGCTGGAGGCACTGGCGGTGCCTCCAGGGGTCGTTGCCCGGACTTCCTTCGTTCCCAGTTCGGCCGCCGGGTCGATCACCATGTTGGCGGTTATCTGGGTGGCGCTGTCCGCGTTGAAGCCGGTGACGCTTATTCCCTGGCCGAAGGAGACGGCTGTGGCTCCGCTGAGGTAGGTGCCGGTGATGACGACGCTCAGCGTCTGGCCCGGATTCCCGGTGCCTGGCGCCACGGAGGTGATCGTCGGGGGGCCCAGGACCTCGAAGCCGCCAGGTTTGGCGGCGGTGCCTTCGCCGGTGACCACCGAGATTTCCCTGGGGCCTGGCACGGCTGCGGCGTCGATCGCAATGCTGGCGGTTACCTGCGTGGCGCCGCTGGCCGCGTACCCGGTCACCGTTATGCCCGGGCCCAGGCTGACGCTGGTCGGCGTGTTGAGGCTGGTGAGGCTGATGGTGATGCTGAGGGTCTGACCCTGGTACCCGGAGGCAGGAGCCACGGAGGTGATGGCGGGTGGTGTCCCCACGGTGAAGCCACCGGCCCTGGTAGCGGTGCCGCCCGGAGTGGTGAGCGAGACGTTCCTGGGGCCGAGCTCAGCTGCGGCATCTATGGTGATGCTGACGGTCACCTGGATATCGCTGTCCACGCTGGAGCCGGTGACCGATATCCCCTGGCCGAAGGTCATGTCGCCGGCGCCCGTGAGGGATGTGCCGCTGACGACGACGGTGAGCGATTGTCCCTGCAGTCCGCTGGGAGGGGCCACCGAGGTGATGGCCGGTGGTGGTGGCGTGGCGGCTTCCACGGTGAAAGCGCCGCTCTTCTTGTCGGTGCCTCCGGGAGTGGTGACCGAAACCTCCCTCGGGCCCAGTGCAGCAGCGGCATCGATCGTGATGGCGGCAGTGATCTGGGTGGGTGCGTCGACGGAGGCAATCGCGGCCGTTATCCCCGCGCCGAAGCTGACGCCGCTGGCGCCGGTGAAGCCGGTGCCCGCAATGGTGACGTTGAGAGTCTGTCCCTGGGTGCCCCGGTCCGGACTGATCGATGATACTGTCGGCGCTGCCTGATAGTGTAGGATGGTGCCGCTCTCTCCCACGGCGAAGACGTCAGAGGAGGAGCTGCCCCAGACGCCATTGAGCCGGTTTATGGTGCTGCTGGTCATGGGGGTACACGTTGAGCCATCGCAGTGCATAATGGTACCGCTGCCGCCGACGGCGAACACGTTGGTGGCTGAGCTGCCCCAAACGCCTTCGAGCGCGTGGGGTCCGCCAGTCATGTAGGTCCATGAGCCGCTGATGTCGCGCCGCAGGATGACTCCGGTGTCCCAGTTCGACATGCCTGCCCCCACGGCGAACACGCCAGAGGACGAGCTTCCCCAGACGTCGGTGAGGCGAGCATCCAGGAGCAGGTCTCCGGTATTCTCCCAGTCCCAGGTCGATTCGCCGCAGTGGAGAATATAGCCGCCCACGTCATCCCCGCCCACCGCGAAGATGTCTGTGGGCGAGCTCCAGTAGATGCCGTTGAGGTAGCTGCTGTCGCCGCCCAGGAGTGTAGAGGTCGACCAGCTGTTCCAGGTCCTGTCGTACCGGAAGACCCCGGCGTGGGGGCCGTTAAAGTCGTCTCGCCCACGTCCCACCACGAAGAGCTCAGAGTACGGACTGACCCAAATGCCGGCAAAATGCGGAAATGAATCGGGATCCGTTGGCAGGGGGCCGGAGGCAAATGGAGTCCAGGCACTCCCGTCGTAGCGGAGCAGGTCCCCGTCATACTCCAGTGCGAAGACGTCGTACGCCGACGCGCCCCAGACGCCGGACAGGTCGGCGGTGGTCCCACTTGGCATGGTGCCCCACGCGCTGCCGTCGTAATGCACGATCGTGCCCCCCATGCCCACGGCGAACACGTCGGAAGCGGAGTTGCCCCAAATGGCGTTCAGGTTGTTGACTGTGCCGCTTGGCATGCTGCTCCATGCCCCGCTTGCCTGGCTGAGGAAGGCCGGCACAGCCGGGGATCCGGTGGCTGACCTCGCAGGACCCATGCCCGAAACAGCCATCAGGGCCCCTATCGCCAGCATTATCATCTTCCTTGCCAAGTACCACATGACTGTTTACCTCCCGCGGCTGCTGGTCCGCTCTCGATTTGCCGCTGCTTCCGGTCAACGACCAGACGTGCGGCGGCTTCGCCCGGCCCCGGCGATGGAGTGACTCAGCCCCTCTTGTTCTTGTTGCCTCCTTTGTCAGCCAGTCTTCGGCGCGGGCTCGTCGCGGTGCTCAGCCCGCGCCCTCATCCTGCGTGCAAACATCCAGGCGACCACGCCGGCGACAGCGACCAGGACAGGAACGGCCACGGCGATGGCCGCGATCAACCACAGCCTGCTCTCGCTGGCCCCGGTGGTTATTTCTACTGCTGCGTAGGCGCTCTCAGGTGTAGTGAAACCGGCGGAATCCGCCGCCCGGATGTACAGAGTGTGCGCCCCTGGCGGCAGAAAGACCTCGATGGTGTAGTTCCCGACGTTGGACCCCGAGGCCGGCAGTAGCGCCGGGTACCAGACGTCCCCTTCGTCGATGCGATAGGCCACACTGGCCGGCCGGGCCGTGTCAGACGATACTGTTCCCGTCACCTCCACGACACAGGAGCTCGTCGTGATCTCCGAAGTGGCGGTGCTCAGCGTGGGCGGCGTGCCTACGGTGAAGATGCCAGCCCCAGTGGCCACGCCTCCGGCGGCCGTGACCGAGACATCCCTTGGCCCGACCTGGGCTTCAGCCCCGATGGCGATCGTGGCCCTTATCTGCGTGGTGTTGTCGGCGCTGCAGGCCGAGACGGCTATCCCCGGGCCCAGGCTGAGGGTGGTGGCGCCCGTGAAGCCGGTCCCGGTGATGGTCAGAGTGAGCGTCTGACGCCGGAGACCCGCTGCCGGCGAGATGGAACTGATGGCGGGCGGCAGCGCCGCCCCCGCGACGATGAAGCCCTCACTCTTGAGGGCAGTCCCGCCGGCGGTGTTGACTGAGACGTCCCTGGGGCCGGGACCGGCTCCGGCCGCGATGGTGATCGCCGCCGTTATCTGGGAGGCGTTGGCGGTGTAACTGGCTACGGCTACGCCCGGGCCGAAGCTGACCGCGGCCGCTCCGCCGAGGTTGTGGCCGCGAATGAGCACCTGGAGGCTCTGTCCGAGGTTTCCTTGAGCGGGCTCCACCGACTCTATTGTTGGCGCCTCCGGGGGCGCCTGGTATTGGGCATACCGGTTGCGCGTGGCGTTTGACTGCTGCCACACGGCCATGGCATTGCCGCTGCCGTCGACCGCCACCTGGGGAGACGAGGCGTCTCCGCTGTCATTCAACTCTATGAGGGTGGCGGTTCCCCACCCCGACCCCACCGTGTACCGGTTGGCGCAGGTGTTGTACCGTGTGCCATCAGACTGCCGCCAGACCGCGGTGGCGTTGCCGGCGGAATCCATGGATACCTGCGGGTAGGAGGCCATTCCGGCGTTGTCAGACTCGATCAGCACAGCGCCGCTCCATCCGCTGCCCGCCACGTAGCGGTTAGCCCAGAGGTTGTATCGCGTCCCGTCAGACTGGTCCCACACCACTACGGCGTTCCCGGCCGGGTCTATGGCCACCTCGGGGGAGTGGGCCGCTCCGGCATTGTCCCGCTCGATCAGCGTAGCCCTGCTCCATCCGCTGGCCGCCACGTAGCGGTTGGCCCAGATATCGGATCGCCTGCCTTCATACTGCTCCCACGCGACCACGGCATTCCCATTGGGATCGACGGCCACCTGCGCCGAATAGGCCCCGCCGACATCGTTCGATTCAATCATCACCGCACCGACCCATCCGCTGCCCGCCACATACCGGTTGGCCCAGATGTTGTATCGCGTGCCATCGCTCTGCTCCCATACCGCTATGGCATTCCCGGCACGGTCCGTGGCCACCTCGGGGCGAACGGCGTCACCGGCGTTGCCCGACTCGATTATCGCGGCGCCGGCCCATCCGCTCTCCGTCGCATAGCGGTTGGCCCAGACGTCGTATCGTGTGCCGCTCTTTTGCTCCCATACGGCTATGGCATTCCCGGCGGGATCCGTGGCCACCTCGGGGTGACCGGCATCCCCGGCGGAGTCCGGCCCGATCGGGGTCGGGCCGCTCCACTCCCCGCCCGGAGAGTAGCGGTTGGCAAAGACGTGGTCTCCTGCCGCCTCATCCTGGCACCACACGGCGACGGCGTTGCCGGCGGGACTCATGGCCACCTGCGGATCGATGGCGGGGCTAATGACCCGGCCGATCACCGCCGCGCCAGCCCACTGGCCCTCCGCCGCCGTGGCGGGCCCGGGCCCTGCGAGGGTGGTCCCCAGGGACCATGCCCCCACCACCGCCATCAGGAAGACGAGACCCGAACGTCCAAGCAGTCTCAACATTCACCTCCCGCGGCTTCCGGTCCGCTCGCGAAATGCCCCTATTTCCGGCCAATGGCCAGACTCACATCGGCCGTGCCCTTGCCGGCCACGTTGGCGACATAGAATTTCCATGCCTGGCCGGGGTTTACCTCGTCCTCGGGGACGGTGTAGGTGAGCGTCAGCTCCTTCCGTCCGTCGCTCAACGACAGGGGCTCGGCTCCCTGGGTCCTGGCACATTCGTTGCCATTTGGCTTGACCAGGACCAGAGTCAGCGCATCCGCGCCTTTCCACTTCACGCTGGCCTCTATGGTGGCCGCCTGGTCCACGGCAAACTCCTGGCAGTTGAAGGAGCTCCCGGCCAGGGTGAAGTCGTGAGCCGGGATGGGCAGCACTGCCAGATTGTGGCCGGTCAGCAGCAGGGCGGCGATCACCGCGCATGCGCCCAGGACGCATATCATGACGGCGGCCACGGCCCACTTGGGCACCAGGGCCCTGCATTCCAGCTCTCCCTCCGCCTCCTTGGGGTCCCCTTCGAGGGGTGTGGTCTTGAGGCTGAACGAGAAGCGCCGGGGTGCTCCGGTGATGGGCTTCTTCCTGGGATTGACGATGACGGGGATCCTCTTGGTGCCCCCCGGGTCCACCGCCGCGGTGTCCGATCTGAAGCGGAAATCGCACAGCTCCTCGGGATCGGAGCCGCTGAGCTTGTAGGTGCTGACGGTATTGCCGTTGTTGGTGATGCCGAGCTGAAATGCTCCCTTCCGGCCCCGGGCCTTCCTGGGCTGGAGGTCGAGAGAGTACTCGGAGACCTTTCCCAGGTCGAGGATGAAGCTGGCGATGGTGCCGATGGAGGGGTCTCTCTTGGAGATGACCCTGACCGATACGGGATAGGAGCCGGCCTTGGCGCTGCTGGAGACCGGGGGTGTCACCTGGATGCGCACCGTTTCCCTGTCTCCGGGGAACAGCGACAGGCTGGTGACCGAGAGCTTGCTCCATGCGGGGTCAATGCCCTGGACGTCCACCGAGTAGGCCTCGACGACCTCGCTGGCGTTGTGGATCGTAGCCACAAACTCGGCGGTTTCACCCGGACCCAGCGACACCCGTTCGGGCGAGAGACTGACTTCGACCTTCTTCTCCATGTGACCTCCTTATTGTCGGGCGCACTACCTGCCGGTGACCTTGACGCCATGAAGGCGGGACCGGCGATGGGCGTAGGCCGCGATGTTGGCGGCGAACTCCGTTGCATCACGGATTACCGAACGGGCCAGGGCCGGCCCGTCCCGGCCGCCACACCACACGCAGCCGTAGTCCGCGCTGCCGAAGATGATGCTGTCGTCTCCAAGGAGCGCGGCATTGCCGTCATGGCCTGGCGGCGGGGTGGCGAAGGCGTAGCAGCTCTGAAACACGGGATGCTTTCGCTCCAGGGTGCGCAGCGTGTGCCCCATCTGATCGCTGAGCGCGGCAAAGGAGCTGCGGAAGGAGGTGATCAGCTCCTGGCGGCCGCCGGCGGCGGCCACGCAGGGTTCGGCAAATAGGACGCCCCCGCGCCTCAAGAATGCGTCGAGCACGTGGCGTTCGCCCTCCGTCAGCTGAAACTCGCCGGAGCCGGTGAAATGCAGCAGGTCGCAGTCCGTTATCTCGCCGGAGAGGTCGATGGCATCCACCACCCGGGCGGCGTAGGCCGTGTTTCGTTCGATCGACTGCGCCAGGCTGAGAATGCCCCGGCAATGGGCATCCCACCCTGGCGCCATCCTCCCGCCGCGATGGGAGACAACGCCGATGGCGATTTCACCCGACGGTTTGACGCCTGAGATGGTCCGGTAGCGCATGTCTATGTCGTTGCCGGATGGCGATGCCGGGTCTTCTGCATTCCTGACAGGCCGGCTGCCCTCGGCGATCTGAAGGCGAGCCAGCTCGATGAAAGGCTCGACCGGGCGCTGACGCTGCTCCTCTATCCGGAAGGCTTCAGTGATGTACGCCGGCTGAGGTTTGCCGTGGGCAGGCTTCGGCGCCGTGTCGGGGACGATTTCACTGTAGCGGACGACGATACGCGCCATGCCCGGCTCCTCCACCCTGGGGTAGAAGCGCTGCGGCTGCGCCACCAGGATGGTGTTCCCCTCGTGGTCGACGGCCACGCCGGGGTTCACCACGACGGAGTTATCAGGCGGGTCCCAGGCCACCACCTCCAGCCCGGCGACGATGCCGTGCCGGTGCGAGGACATGGCGTGAAGCCTGTGCTGGTCCCGGTGGTAGTTGTGGGCATCGCTCCATACCGGCACATCGATCACCAGGCCCCTGTAGGGATTCAGCCTCTTCCTCTGATATGTACCCAGATCCGGTGCTTTCATCGCTCACCTCCCGCGGTGACCGTCTTGTCAGCCTTCTTGAGGATCTCCAAATGGTAGGCGACATGGGTGGGTTTCTCGGCTTCGATGATCTCCCTGACCTTCTGCACGTTGACCCCGGATGACGGGTCAAGCTCGATGATCACAGTGAAGCAGTGGTCCATGCCCTCCCCGAGGACGGTGTTGAAGCCCAGCTGGGTGGCGGGCCCGAGCACTATGCCGCCGTGGTTCTCGACGATCTCCGGATGTGCTCCGGTGTATATCTCGAGATACTCGCTCAGTCCCTTCCTGGTTCCTCTCATCCGGTACAGCTTGACCGCAGCTCCGATGAGCTGGCGCCGCCTCTCGATGGACCACTGGTCATCGAGGACCAGGTTCACCCAGGAAGCGAGCCAGGGCAGGAGGGCCTCGGGCGCCATCATCGGGTCCAGGTAGAAATGGCCCTGGTCGATGGTCCGCTCAATGGGCGTCAGAATGCTCTCAAAGATACTGAGAAAGCGCCCGGTGAAATCGTCCTCACCGTATATGGCCGGCAGGTACTTCAGGTACGAGCTCGGCCGGGGCTCGACACCTGGCAGGGCTTCACTACCGGGCATCGTGTTCATGGTCATTTTCCTCATCTCCAGTCTGCTCACCAGGGTTCGTCGGCGGTGACGATGGTAATGCGGTGCTCGTGCGAGCACAGCACATCGGCCCTGTCCAGGACCAGCCGGTGGACCGCCTCCCCCCGCTTGCCCGAGGATATGTCCACTGGGTAGATGCGCGCCTCCTCGACGTATTCGACTCCGCCGATGCTCTGTATGCGGGCATAGACATCGGAGACTATCAGGTCGCGGCCAAACGGCCAGCCGGTCCCCTCCGGGCCCCCGAAGAGAGGGTTGAGGTATCGGTGCAGCTCCTTCTCTATGCTCGACCTCACCTGGACAGGATCGGCCCTGGGTTTCAGCCTCACCGTGGCGTCTGACGAAGCCCAGACGTACTTCGGCTCGGAGACGATCAGCAGGCTGGCCAGCAGGCGTCTCTCGTCAAGGTAGGCCTGCACCTCCTGTTTCACCTCCTGTGGCACCTCGAGCTGCTCCGGAGGTATCCGGCCCTCGGTGGCGGCGACCGACGGGACCACCAGCAGGAGCACCACGCCCGGAGGCGGATCGGATTGAGTGCCGACCTCCCTTGGTTGAATGCACCTGGCCCTGGCTACCCTCGAAGAGGACTCGAGGGCCAGGTGTTCGAAGTCCGATTCGGTCACCGCCCGGTCGTGCGCCCTGAACACCCGGGGAGCCCTGATCATGGCGCTCTCGAGGCTCTCCGGGTCTCTGCCTCCGGCGGCGGCCCGGCGGTTGGTCACGGACGCGATGTACGGGATGGAGGACTTGACGACCGTCAGGGCGTTCTTGCCTACGTTGCCCGTGCTGCCTCCTCCGTGGCGGTAGGAGGACATTCGGATGATGCTGCCCTTCGGCGGGATGTCTCCGTACTGCCTCACCTGGCCGTCGGGCTGCCGTATACCGGGGCCAAAGCGGATCTCGCGCGTGCTGGTGTCACAGACGCAGTGCCTGTCATCGGGCGTCGACCCGGAGAAGTCGGCCACCAGTGTCCATGGCTCGTATCGGCCGTTAGCCTGCTGAACCTCCACCATGTCGTTCTCGCCCGGCGCCAGGATGGGGCCGTTGGCCAGCTGAAACGACTGGCCGGCGTTTCCGGAGCTCGTGCCCAGCTGCTCGTTGGTGATCCGGACGCTGTGACTGGCGTTCACCCTGCCGCCAATGCAGTGACAGCCCAGCGACCGGAGCACCGGCGAAGCGTCGTACACCGGCTGGCCGGTCTTGGCCGCTACGACCCGGCACCGTATCCAGTGCGCCGGCCTGAGGCTCACATGCGTTGGCCCCATCGACTGGGGCAGGTGCAGGACGATCTCTCCGGGGCGGTTCAGAGCGCCGGTCCCGTCGCGCTCCAGCCAGGCCGGCGATTCCGGCGCCCTCTCAAACGGTTCCCAGTCCTGCACGCTCCTGTCCCAGTATTCCCAGGCCAGGGGCGGGTCATTCGGGTTGACGCCGGTGCCCTTGGTCGGGACGCAGTCCATCCGCGTCACCAGGAGGTTCCCGGCCAGCGGCTGGTCAAATCCGAGGTAGAACGCGTTGCCCGGCCGGGGCATCTCCTGGAAGAGGGCCACGGGTTTGTGGCGGAGCTCGTCCAGCAGGTCCGTGAAATCACTCGCATCCGGGGTGACGAGAAGGTGCGAAAGGACCGGAGTCTCTATCGTAACGCCGGTGTCCGTGGCGAAGACGATGGCCTCCTGCGTCTCCGTGCGAACAGTGGCCACCTCGGTGCCCGCAGGGATGGTGACCGCGGTGGGTTGCGGCGCCGAGAGACGGAAGGTGAGCTCCGCCGTGGCCGCATGCGCCGGGGCCAGCTTGATCCCGATCAGGTCCATGAACTTGATGTAGTTCTTCTCTGGTACCTTGTTGAGCCGGTAGAGTATTATGTCAACCATCCAGGCGAACAGCTCGATAAGGGTGATGCCCGGATCGCTCAAGTTGTGGTCCGTCCACTCCGGGCAGTACCGCGGTATCATGGACCTGGCTTCTCGCACGAGGTCCTGAAAGGTCCGGTCATCCAGCTTCGGTGCGGGCAGTGCCATTTTGGGCCTCCTTGCCTGTGTCATCGGGAGAGGTAAAACGGGTAGACCAGGGCTCGCTCATCGCTCGTGGCCTTGATCCTGTACTTGATGGTGATCAGCAGACGGGAGATGTCTGCCGGATCGGAGCGCACGCCGACCTCCGCGACTTCAATCCGCGGCTCCCACCAACCGAGCGCTTCCTCGACGTACTGCCTGACCAGTCCCCAGGTAGTGGCGTTGTTGGGCGCAAAGACCTGTTCGTGGATCCGGCAGCCGAAATCCGGGCGCATCCGGCGTTCCCCCCTGGCCGTGCTCAGAATCACGATCATGGATTCCTCGATGTCGTTCTCCTGGCGCGTCAGAGACAGCCCGCCGCGCCCATCCGGCCTGATCGGGAAATGCCACCCCGTGCCGATGACGTCCCGGACCGAAGAGTCTCTCTGCATCATGCGACTGCTCCTTTCAGGTCATCCGATCAGCACATTGGCCGTGGCAGACACCACCTGACCGGCAGGCAGGTCCACGGGATCGTTGCAGGTCTGGGCCGTGTCACCGTTCCTGGCGGCCCCCTTTCCATTGATAAGGACGGTCACACTGCCCATCAGTATCTTTCCCTGGTTGCTGGGCGGCTTCTGGAAGGAAGGGCCGCCAATAGGGATGTGAGGAGGCGTATTCACGGCCGTGCTGCCGATGGTCGCCGCCGGCAACCCGGCGACAAGCACGTCGCGGCTCAAGTCCCCGGAGATGACACCGTTGAATGGATGAGGAGTGGGTGTCGGCACCGGTCCTCCGGGCGAGGGCACCATCACGATGTGAATGTCGGTGGCCACTATATGGTCTCCCTGTTTGGCTGCCGGCTGTCCCATTGGCGAACCTCCTGTTCAGTTGAGCTTGATGGTGGCCCCCTTGATCTCGACCACGCCGCTCCCCTCGATCTTGATGTTTCCGCTCGATTTGATCTCCAGGTTGCTTTGGGCCGAGAGAGATATGCTCTGCCCCTCTACCACCACCTTGTTGGCTGATTTCAGATTGACCTCCTTGTTGGTGGCACTGAGGGCCAGGTGATTGTCCGCATCCCCCAGGTTCAGGGACGTATCGTCGGGGCTGTCCATCACCTTCAGCCCCATCTTGTGATGCGTGTCGATGTGTACCGCTATGGCCTTTCCCCCCTTCACCAGGCTGGCGGAATCGGTGGGTCCTGACTTCTGGCTCCAAAGGCTCCCGATGACGATCGGCCGGTTGATGTCGCCGTGTTCGAACACCACCACAACCTCGTCATCAACGTCGGGCACCCATACCAGCCCCCTGTCCTTCCCTGCGCCGGGCGCGGCCAGTCGCGCCCAGGTGCTTTCGTGGGAATCAGTGAGGCAGGGGAGCCTCACCTTCACCCGCCCCAGCTTCTCGGGGTCTTCATTGTTGGTGACCACGCCGGGCATGGC
>CAYPDY010000022.1:0-13548 GCA_964409515.1 uncultured Dehalococcoidia bacterium | reverse complement strand
TGCACGGTCGTTGACAGGAGCTCGCCGAGCGTCGAGGCGTGACAGCCGCCTACGGTGAACCGGGTCCTGTACCCGGAAGCATCGTAACGGTGGACGGCGCGGGTGACGCGGTAGGTCCCGCTGAAGCGGGTGCCGATTCCCTTCAGCTCCACCAGGGCCCCCGCCTGGACTGCCGGGTTTCCTGAACACACGCATTCGGCCTCGATGAAGCCTCGCCCCCTCTCATCGCAGATGGCCTGCGCCAGGGCGTCGGCTTCGGCCTGCGTGGACACCGGACGATCGACGATAACGTTCCTGGCTGCTATGCCGAAGGCTTTCCGGGCAGCCTGGCCTCCATTCCTGGACTCGCCGATTCGCGGCATGTCGCGGGGCGCGGTGGCGCGCCCCACTATCTGCTTCTGGCTCGCCGGGTCCCACCCCTGGACCACGACCTCCGAGTACTGGTCCGCGGTGGTCATACGGCCGTCGAACTCCAGGAGGTCCTCCGCCCATTCGACGACGGGTGGGCTGCCGTAGTCGGCAGGCGCTTTCACGAAGCTGAGGACATCCTTTTCCACAAAGAGGCGGTAGCCCAGCCGTCGGGCAAGCTGCGTGCCGAACTCCCAGTCGGTCAGGTTGTCCTGCAAGAGGTGGTCCAGGACCTGCGGCGTGGTGTCCACGCTGGCCTTGAGGCCTGCCTCGCTGGCGATCTTCTTGATGATGTCGCTGACCGTCATCTGGACGAACGAACGGCTCTTCCTGTCGCGGTTCGAACGATGGGACCGATCGTAGCCTCGCACTACCAGGGCGGGACCGCCCGAGCTGCTGAAGTGCGGTTCGATGGCCGTGATCTCCCCGGACATCAGGCTCGTTTCGCCTCCGGAGCCCCCGGCTGA
Organism: uncultured Dehalococcoidia bacterium; assembly: GCA_964409515.1. GTDB lineage: Bacteria > Chloroflexota > Dehalococcoidia > UBA2247 > RBG-13-53-26 > JAFGCL01. The sequence goes on along the minus strand of CAYPDY010000022.1, from coordinate 12,673 downwards.
AACCTCGACCGAGGCGCCGATGGCGAACTGGTCCGAGTCTATCCACTTGATCCCCTTGTCCCTCAGGTGAACCGCGAACATGTCGGGCAGGAAGAGGCTGTCGTCCACCTCGATGGATACGAGGGCATCGGCTATCTGCTCGGATATCTCGGAGCCGTCGATTCTGAGGTAAATCCGGGCCCCGAGCTCAAGCGCCTGCGTCGACCCTGCCTGTGCCACAGAACACCTCCTTCACGCCTTCGGCGGCACCGCGAGCACCTGCCCTGCGGAGAGCTTTATCGGGTCGCCAAGGTCGTTGGTGTCGGCCAGTATGCGCCACATGGACGAGTCTCCGTACTCCTCGTAGGCAATCCAGTCGAGGGTCTCCCCTTCCTTGACCATGCGCGTCCTGTAGCCCGGGGCGCTCAGAGTAGTCGGGTTCTGGCCGGGGTACTTCCCCTCCTCGGCCGCCTGCTGGAAGGTGATATTCATGGTCGACCTCACCGGGGTTCCGTCCCCCAGGAACATGGTGAACTTCTGGTTGATGCTGGTGACGACAGCCTGGAAGGACCAGCTCGTTCCCCACCGGAACTCACAGCGCGGCGGCCATCCCTTGTGTCCTTTGTCCTTGGTCTTGGGGTTGATCATCATCAGCTTCCATATCTTGTTCGTGTACTCGGTCCGGACATCCTTCTTCACCTTGTCCTTGGTGTCGTAGGTGTCGAAGAAGAGCTCCATCGTCAGGGTCATGGCCTGGCCTCCCTGGAACTTCACGTCCGGCACGTTCTTGCCGATGACCACTTCGGAGTTCCATTTGTTCTGCTTGGCGAAGGCATACTCCTTGGGCCTGAACATGCACTCCACCTCTTCCCTGGTCTCCAGGTTCTTGATTGTGGCCTTGCTGAGCTGCTGTGTCTCGGACATCTTCTATGCCTCCCGGTACAGGCAGCGCCGTCAGCGGCTGATGACGCATCGCTCTCTCTCTGTGGCGAGCCGCCGCATTATGATCTGATAGACATCCCGGGCCAGCGAGTCCAGGTCAACGCCACCAGGCCCCTCGGGGGCTCTCTCTGAATGGCCTGCGGCCGCGTCCCCGGGTGCGCCGGCGCCTGCCGCGGCCGGCCTGTCCAGCCGGGCTGTGGCGATGGCTCCGCTCGCTTCTGCGGAGTCGTGCCGGCGAGGTCCCGCGTGTAACGGCAGGTCGAGGTGCTCCTCGATTGCGCGGGCAACGGAGCGGCTGTCCTGGGCCGCCAGGGGCCCACGGGGCTGCGCGGAGTAGGCCAGTGGTCCCGGCCGGCTGACGCCGAAAGGCATGCCAGGCACAGTCCAGGCCCGGTCGGCCCGCTCCGCCCACAGGCTGGGAGTACGCTGCGCCGGCCATTCCTGGTCCCCGGAAGCATACTGGTCATCCGCGCCAGGAGCGAAGCCTGGCCCGGCGCTCTCTGGCATCTCCGGCACTCTGAACAGCGATCCCGTCGAAGACCACGGCCGGTCCTGGGCGAGTGGAAGATGGGTTGTGAAGACGCGCGCCCAGCGTTCGGCGCCGCTAACGGTATCGCCGGCCCGGGCAGCGGGGCCGCGGCGCGCAGGCAGGCGGGCGCTGCTCATCACATCGGCCGCCCCGGCAGCAGCGGAGCTGCGGCGCGCAAGCAGGTGGGCGCCCCCCGGCGGCGCCTCCTCCGGAGTGGCTGTGCCGTCCAGCCGGCCCGGTGAGGATGCATGCCCGGTCTTAGAGGATGTCCTGCCGGCTTTCAGGTTATCGGGCGTCTGCGGCTGATACATAACGAACGCCGTTCTGGCGCTGCCGTCCGAGGCCCGTCGCCCCTCGGAGACCTCATTCCCAGATTCGACTGCATCGGGCAAATCTGGTTGCCCGATCATGCCTGTCAGCAGTTGGCGCCGGCCGTCCCCGCTGAACGCTATCTGGCCTGGGACCCTTGGGGTGCCCGGCGGCACGGCCTGATGCTGCCGGCCCGGCGCGTTCGTTGTGGGCGAAGGCTCGGTCTCTCCCGGCAGATACGGGATAGCAGGCAGAGTGTCGACGGGCCCGGTCGTGTCGATCGGCGAAAGGCGCCGGGCGGCCATCCGCCGCGCGAAGAGCAGGGTGCCAGCCGGCAGCCATTCGGCGCCCGGGACGGAGTCATGCCGGCCCGGCGTGTCCCCGACGTCGCTTCCAGCGATGCTCTCGCCCAGCGTGCTGATATCGGCCTCGGCGGCTGGCCCCGGCCGCCCGGTCGAGTGAGACGTCAGCCTGCTGACGAAGGCCCGCAGCGTCCGCCTGCCGGACTCGGCAGCCGGGGACCTCGCGGTCCGGGCGGTCTTGCCGGGACCGCTGACAAGCTCGGCCGGCAGCGAGGTTGGGCCGTTTTCAGCATTCACGGCCTCACGTGGAGCTCCCGCGAGCATCGAAGGAGCCTCTCCTCTCTCCGGGTGGCTGAGCAGCAGCTCCGCCGGCGGTCGGATACTGGTTCCGAATCCCTGGATGTCAGGGCCCGGGGCCGAAGCGAGCCGGCGCCGGCTCATGGTTCTTATCGTCTGCAGGAGGCCGGCAAGGCCGGCCTGCCCCTGCCGCGGCACCAGTGAATTGCCGGATGCCTCGCCAGGTGCTGCGTCCTCCGGGCCAGGCACGTAGCCGCGGGCCGCATCCCCCGCCGGCGCGCTGGCGTCAATGCTTCCGGCCCACTGTTCCGTGTCGTGGAGGGGCTGCTCTCCCGTGGCCAGCGCCTCCTCGTCTGAGACATCGATGAAGCCCGGGCCGCGGCCGTCGTCGCCGCCTTCATCCAGCGGTGGAAACCGGTGCCGGCGGAGAAATCTCCCGGGCGGGCGGACCCACGTGAAAAGGACGCGGTCTCCTGGCCTCGCCAGCCATCGGAATCTGTTGAGGATCCGTGCGGCAAGGTCCTGGACCGGAGATAGAACAAGCCGCGTCCACCGCTCGGGCTCCAGCCGGGGTCCGCTCGGGCTCCAGCTCAGCAGCTGGTCTGCGCGCCGGTTTGTGCGGCTGGAGAGGACGTGGCCACCAATCCACGATGCGAGCTGACTCGCTCTCTGGTGCACGCCGGAGGCGAAATCGGCGCTGTGGCCGTACCCGGCCCCATCCCCGGAGACCGGCGCCGCGCGGTGCGCGTCTGCGGTTTCTCCGGAGTAACCATGAGCACTGCCGCTCATGCCACTGGCTCCGGCCCTGCCTGCCCCGTCACCCTGTTCCATCAGACCATCCCCCGGGGGCTAGCTCTGCCCCGTGCTCGCCTTCCCCTTGGCCACGGTGATTCCCTCATGGGCCAGCTCCAGCGTTTCAATCGAAATCGCGTTTTCGCCTCCTTTGAATGCCGGGCCGACCCACTTCACCGGGTAGGCGCCGGAGAAGTTCCACCGCTTGACCTGGCGCTGGGCCCCGTCCAGGAGGACCACGGACACCTCCCGGCGCGTCACCTCGCCCCTGGCCGCTTCCTGGAACCACTCCCACAGGTCGTCGCTGGAGACCACGCCTCGCTTCAGCGTGATGTTGGAGTACTTCGTCCGGCCGGGCAGCTTGTGCACGAAACCGTTGCAGCCGCCTTCCTCGTAGGGGACAACCTCGATCTCCGCCTGTAACCCCGAGCACTCACTGAAGACTGCATGCTGGATACTGCCCATCTCGATTGAGAAGCAGTGAGTGGTCACCGGATCGATTCGGGCAGCTGTCTGTGACATCTCCTGCCATCTCCTTTCTAGCGCCGGACAGACCCTCGCTCATGTTCCAGGACGAGAGTCTGCTGCATGATTCGATAGACCCGGGAGGCCACCTCGTCCGCGTCCACCGTGCTCGCTTCCCCCGGCGTCCCGCCCCGGGACTGGTCCTGGACGGCGCTGGTCACCAGCGCTTCCGCCGCCTGAGCCTCCTCTTCGGCGAGCTGGATTGTCGGGTCCCTTCCGATCTGATGTGAGATCCAGTACCCCGGAGCGCCGGGCCCGGCCAGCGGCTTGGCCTGGAGACCCGATTGCCGCAGGTTGCCGCTCGACGCCGGCGCCGCGCCCTCGCCGCGGCCACCGAGTTGCCGGGGCTGGGTCTGCTGAACAACGTGGGTGATCTCATGAGCCAGCAGGCCCCTCCCCTGCGGCGTCTGGGCGGTCAGCCTGTCGGCCGGGCCGAAGATGTGGCTGCGTATTGCCAGGGCTTCGGCCCCCAGCCTCCCTGCCAGCTCGGCCGCCTGGCGGCTGTCATGAATCCGCACGTCACCCAGGTCCCGTCCGAACCAGGACTCGGCGCGGCTGCGGGTGGCGTGATCCAGAGGCCGGCCCGAACGATGTATCCACGCCAGCTCGTGCGCGTTCAACACGGACTCTCCACTCTCCGGCACTATTCAGCCAACTGCTTCAGCGATCCGGCTATTGATCCCTGCGATCTCCTCTACCCACCGCCGTCTCTCCGCGTGCTCCATTTCCAGGAGCGCCTCCAGCGGCCAGTGGAAGTAGTACGAGATGTAGGCTACCTCCTCGTAGATCCGGTCGAGGGGGTAGCCTGCTATCCCCCCCCCAGGCGGCTCATGTCCACCGAGAAACTATGGCTGCATTCAGGGCATGTCGCCGCTATCAGGCTGGTCCCATTCTCGTTTATCTGCCGGTAGAAGTCCTGCAGGTAGGCCAGGTCGGCCGAGAACAGCCCTTCTACCACCCCCGTGTTCACCTCATCCAGCGAACCCAGCCTGGTGATCACCCTGGAGAGAAGCACAACCACCAGGTAGGCCTGATTCGACTTCACGCGCATGTCTTTGAGCGGGAAGATCTCATCGGCAGCCGTAGCCAGGCGCATCACTCCCTTCTGGTGAAGGTTGCCCTCCTTGTCCACGTAGCCGCGCGGGAGATTGAACTCGAACTCAGTCTGTAGAGCCATGGCCAAGCCTCCTGGGTCTCTTCACTACTTCGTGCGTTTCAGCCCCTCGTGGGCAATCGTCAGTTCTTCTACCGCGATCTCGTTCGTGCCCGCGTTGAGGGACGGCCCGGACACCTTCACGGGCCAGGCGTTGAGGAAGTTCCACCGGGCGACCTCCTTCTGCGTCACCTGGTCGTACATCACGATGGAGCAGTCTCTGCGGGCGTCCTTGACGTTTCCCTCCTCGACCTTCTGACGCCATTTCCATATCTCCATGTCGTCGGTTACCCCCCGCTTGAGGACCACGTTCTGCCACTTCAGGGGCCCCGGGATCTTCAGCACCACCGGCACTCCGCCCTTGTCGACCGCCTTGTGCTCCACCACTTCGCTTTCTGAGCCGATGCCGCTGCACTCCTTGAAAAGGCCGGTGACCTCCCCGCCTACGTCGAGGTAGAAGTTCGGGGACACCAGCGGATCTGTACGCTTACCAGTTGCCATTGTTGTCTACCTCCTTCAAGCTATTCCGCCACGGCTCCGCCGCCAGCCCACTGGCTGATGCGGAAGATCACAAACTCGGCCGGCTTCACCGGCGCCAGGCCGATCTCTATGATGACCTGGCCGGCGTCACGCACTTCCGGCGGATTCAGTTCGGCATCGCATTTGACGTAGAAGGCATCGCCGGCGCTGGCGCCAAACAACGCCCCGTCACGCCACACCCTGGTGAGAAACCCCGTGATGTCGCGCTTGATGCGCTCCCAGAGATCCATGTCATTGGGTTCGAATACGACCCACTGCGTGCCCACCTCTATGGACTTCTCCACGAAGTTGAACAGACGCCGGACATTGATGTAGCGCCATGAGGCGTCACTGGAAACGGTCCGGGCGCCCCATACGCGGATGCCGCGCCCGGGGAAGGCCCGGATGCAGTTGATGCCGACCGGATTGAGGGAGTCCTGCTCGCTCTTCGTGATCTGCATCTCCAGGCCCAGAGCCCCCTGCACCACCTCGTTGGCCGGGGCCTTGTGGACGCCTCTCTGCGTGTCACTTCGGGCGTAGATTCCCGCCACATGGCCGCAGGGAGGGATGTAGATCCCCTCACCGTTTCCCAGCGGATTGGTGACCTTGATCCACGGGTAGTAGAGGGCGCCGTACTTCGAGTCATAGCCGGCCTCGTTGACCCGCCAGTCTTTGACCTCCTGAGGGTTCATGTCCGGAAGGGAGTCCAGGATGGCGAAGCGGTCCTTCATATTGGTGCAGTGGGTCAGCATGGCCAGCTGTATGGCTTTGACGCCTTCGCGGGAGACCTTGCCCGCCTTGTGCAGGGCCATCAAATCGGGCACGCACACCATGGTCACGTCATCAGCCAGCTCCATTCCGGCCACCCCCGAGCGCGCTGCGGCATCACCGATCAAGTCCTCGGGCGTGATGCTCTTGACCACGAGGGCCCGCGTCTTGACTGGAACAAGGGAGTACGTCCCTTCGGCCGGTATCCTCTCGGAGGCGCTCAGCCCCGTCGGCTTCTCGGCGAGCCGGATCAGCAGGGATTCCCTGTTGACGACTTCGAGCACATTGCGGACAGCCTTGCCCTTCTTCAGACTCAGGTTGTCGAAGACCTCTTCCTTGGGGCCGCTGCGCACGATGAGGTTGAAACGGTCCTCCGGAGCATCCTGGGCAGTAGGCTTGGCGATCTCAACCGTGATCTCCCCGGCCGGCACACCAGGTTCGATGGCGGTCACTACGAAGGTCTCGATCTTGGGCTGGGCTCGGCTGGGCAGCTCGGCCTGCGTCGTCATCTGTGCCGCAGCCCCTTCTCCCTCGACGCCCGGCAGGCGGCTGACGTAGCAGCTGCCGCCGCCGTTGTTGAAGTAGCCGTAGACTGCGTGGGCCAGGAACCCTCCCGGAACGAATCCGCCGTAGACATTGGCGAACTGGCTCCAGTTGGCGATGAAGGTGGGCTGGTTGACCGGCCCCTTCTCCGCGAAGCCGATGAACGCAGCCACGGACGTGCCGACACCTTCGATGGGCTTTGAACCTTTGTCAACTTCTTCCACGTAGACACCCGGGGACAGGTATTGTGGTGACATTCAGTAGCCTCCTTTCGGTTTCATCTTTGTCCGGTGGGCCGCCCTGTTCTGCTCGCCGGGGAAGCGACCACGTTCCGGCGTGTTATGGAAGGGCCGTCTTCGCTAGCCCGGTACCCTCATGTCGCAATCCTCCTTTCTCCAAAAACAGCACGGTCACAGGTCAAGGTCATAGCTGGGGCTGGGCACTCTCACTTTCGCCTGGCGGTCCTTCTCGCCGGGGACCATGATCTTGAGCGTGAATGATCCGGAGTCCATGGCGCCCAGGGTGTACCGGCCATCCTTGCTGGTGAGGGCCGTGACCTGAAGCTCCTTGACTAGGATGGTGGCATCGGGTATGACCTGGTCCGGCTTGCCTTTGCGACGGACTACGCCGCCTATCTCCGTGAACTGCTCCACGGACTCGCCATCCCTTCCGAACCTGAGTACCTTGGTCCTGACCTCGGGGGCGCTGATGGCGACATCGAGATCCATGGGCAGGGTGACCACGTAGTTGATGGAAGGCTTCAGCTGGTTGTCCAGGGCGCTCCAGAAGTCGGCGGAGTTCCTCAGCACTCCGTCCGGCTGGGCGGTGAAGGCCCGCAGAGGCCACTCCAGCCTTTTCAGCTGCCCGGAGAGGATGTCCCCCGGCAGCTCCCGGTGCAGGGAAAGCGTCTTGATCAAGTGGCCCAGCAGCCGGTGCTGGTCGGCCATGTCATTGGTCCAGACCGTTACCAGGTAAGACAGGTCTATCCGGAGCGGCGGCATCTTCTTGGTGATGATGCCCTTCTCCCGTGTGGTGCCCCACCATTCGTTGTTTCGCAGCTCGCGGTTCTCGTGAATGTCGTAGAGATAGAGGTTGACGGTGGGCCTGGAGACGGAGGCCGACCACTCCCGGTTAGGCATCTCGAAGGAGATGTCGATCTCGGCCGGATCGAGGCCGCCCTTCTTCGTCAGCAGCTTCTTCAGGCTGTCGTCAAGATCGCTGATCATACCGGCATCTCCTCATATTGCCTCGAAGGTTCAGCGGCGCCGTCGCAGATGCCTTCCGCCGCTTCGGCTACGGCCTCCCGTATGCTCTCCAGCCAGGAGGTCCAGACGTGATCGTCCGCAGGATCGTCCGGCTGCAGAAGCGCCGGGTTCAGGCCCTCGGCCGTGAAGCCTCGCCAGCGGTTCCATATGCGGGGCCATGACTTCGGGGGGACGGTCCGGCGCGCCGCCTCCAGCCGGGCATAGGCCTCCATCAGGAAGCCCAGGTAGGGGCGGAAGTCCAACCCCCGGGACCCTGGCTGCTCTGTCACCCTCCGGTTCCAGGTCCTGACGGCCAGTGCATAGATAGAGAACTCCATGTCGTGGCGTTCGAGCTCAGCCTGCCAGAGGGAGACGTCAGCGCCACTGGGAGGCTCGTACTCCTCATGGCACATGGCCCAGTGCTTGACCTCCACACGGCCCTCATCCAGCACCAGGGGGTAGGCCCGGCAGGCCACAGGCCGCAGGCCGTACACGCCGCAGCGGGTCTGACCGTTCGGCAGGTCCATGAGGAAGACGCAGCGGCGGCTGCCATCGGGGTGCTCTCTCATGTTGAGCACGACGCAGTAGGCTGTGCCGGAGTCGTCCAGCCTGAAGTGGTAGGGGCTGGCTGCGCCCATCCGGGCGAAGGCCAGGAAAGCCGTCGGGTCGATACTCAGGGCGTTGGCGATCAGCCAGATATCATGTCCGCAGACGTTGATCAGGTTCCGCGAGCAGCAGAGGGCGGGACAGCTGAGGCATGGGCGTCGTCTTCGCGTATTCTGCGGATCACTCACTTCTGTTGGCCTCCGGTTGGTACACTGGGGTACTCCTTCACGAGCATGAGCCAATGGGAATTGCCACCTCGCTCCCGCGGCGTCAGATGCCCTTCTTCACCGTTTCGAGTCGCCTCAGCATGTTCATGATGCCTGTAGTGAGCTGCCTGCCAAATGGTTTCTGTTCCTTGCCCACCTGCAGACCATGTAGACGCCAGCCCGCATTCGCCAGCCGCAAGAGGTCACTGGAAGTGGTCGTTCCTTGTTCTCGAGGGGCACCACCCCCTATCTGTTCGTAAACACCGGTAGCGACCAGATTGAACGTAATGTGCTGTCTAGCCTCGCTCCCGCCAGGCAAGGCGTGGAATCTCTTGAGTGCATCGCATAGTAATCGGACACACCCTTCTTTCTCACCGGGGCCACGCGGGCGGTCGACTACGGAGTGGCAAGGGGCGCGGTTGACTACGAAGTCGATGACCGTCTTCCTCGGTGGAGTCGCAAGTGCATCACTGCGAGCCTTCGCCAGCACGTCTTGCCAGTCGCGCGAGTCAAGAAGACGACGTTCAGCGTGCTTCTCTTTGCCCTTGCTCGCCATGGTCTGCCCGATCTGTCTGCCGTCAACGACCAGCATCGCGTACGTGGTCTGTTCCTGGTACTCGAACCTCTCCGCCTCTCCTTGGGGCTCCGGACCAACCTCAAAGATTTGCTGCCATGTTCTAACCGCTACGGGCTCTGCCGGGCTGGCAACCGCAACGATCGTGAACGGTTTCTCCGGATCGTCTCGTTTGACTCCCTGGACCGCAAGGGACTTCAGGCCCTGAGGCTTGTATGTTTGGTACACGCGATCCAGCGCAGCGTCAAAGGCTTCGACGGTCCGATACTTGCTCTTTGTCAGTTTCACCACATCGCGCCTGACCATCTTTACTACGGCCGAGCCCCTGTCAACACCCACCTTCGCCGCACCCTTCTCCAGCGCTCCCGCGGCCTTGCTCTTCACCTTCTCAAACGTCTCCTGGGCCTTCTCTTTGCCCTTCTCATACATGGCCTTTCCCTTGCCGTAGAGCTCCGCAGCCTTGGCTTTGCCCTTGCCGTAGAGCTTGCCCGCGGCAGTCCCGGCGAAGGCCGCTTTGCCCTTGCCCAGCAGCTTCGTGACCATGCCGGCCACCTTGCCAATGACGGCGTCCACGGCCTTGTCTACTCTTATCTGCAGCTTCTTGATGATCTCTTTTATCTTGTCCGCCAGTCCGGTAATGCCCAGCAGGCTGGCCAGGAACCCGATCGCAATCGGGATGAGACTGGCCAGCGTCTGTTCGATCTTGTCAGCCGCCTGCTTGACGTTGCCCATGGCCAGTTCGTAGACCGAGGACGTGATGGCCGAGAACAGCTGCATGATCTGGCGCGCCTTCTCAATCAGGAAGGTGATGACGTTGTAGATCATCTTGATGACGTTGATGAGGCCGGTCACAGGGTTGAACATGCTCACGATCTTCATGACGGCTGCTTTGACCACCTCGATCATCAGCCAGCTCTTGACCTGTTCGATGACGCTGTCCTTCAGATCAGACAGGTAGTCCTTCAGCATCTCCCACAGGCCGCCCACGCCATCCCTCATGAACGTGGAGAGTATGTCCCACGCAGTCTCCAGCCGGCTCATGTTCTTGGTGCCGATAACGGCGGTGAGCTTGGTCTTGATCTTGTCCACCGAGATACCGAGGACCTGCAGGACCAACTGCAGAAGGGATCTGGGGCTGAGGTCCCTGGGCACCTCGACGCCCGCCTTGCTCATGGTGCCCAGTAGCCAGTTCATCAGACCGGCCATGAGGTGCTTCCCGATATTCTCGGCGAACTGCCGGAAGCCCTGTCCGACGGCCTTGATCAGGGTGTTGACGAACTTGCCCGGATCCTTGAATATCTCGCTGATGGCGCTTCCGGCCTTCGACAGCAGGCCCATGACCTGCTTCTGGTCAACGCCGACAGCGCCCAGCGCCTTTTCAAAGGCCCATCTCTTGGCGCTTTCCCACAGCCCTGGCGACCTTTGAATCTGTGTCTCCTGGGAAGGGGACAGATGGACTATCGGTTGATCGATGGGGCTCTTCTGAAGGACTTCAGAGCCTGCGGACTTCTCGACCGGCTGGCAGAAACTGGCCTTGACGCCAACGCAATCCGTCTGTTCCTGGGAGTACTGTTTCGTTTTTGCCAGGTAGTCCTTGGCCTCTTTCGTGTATTTCTTCACTGCCTTGGTGTACTGTTTCTTGGTCATCCCCTCCTGCCCTTCGAATTCAGGGGGTGGATTGTCAGTCATGAACTTGAGGTAGTCCAGGCCGTGGCTGGCCTCGTGATGCCCTAGTGTAGGCCCCTTGCCGTAAGCCGATGGGCTCTCCGGTCCCGCTCCGGCGCCGTACTCGGTCTTGATCGTCACCTTCAGCTGGACTGACCCCTCGATCTTAGTGACCTTGCCCTTCTCACTGGTCCACTTCGGGAGTTTCCAGCTGAGGTCGATGTTGGTCTGGGCCTCTCCCTTCATTGACTTGGCCTTGGTGGTCGTGTCGTGCTTCACGGTGACGCTGATGCCACCTATCTTGAACTTGGCCGGTTTCTTTTCTTCTACTTCGGCGTGTTCCTCGAGTGGCGTTGTGATGTCCCTCTGGACGGCGGCCTGGAGAGGCGGAAGTGAAGGGTGTCGAATTGACCCCTCATTACGCAGCAATCGCTGCACATAGCTGTTGCCGCGACTGGCCTGCAAGTGGGTGAGCACGTTGATCCTGTGACGGCTGTTGACCGGCTGTGACAGGCGGGGATCGGTGACAACCCTGCTGTGCCTGTCAACGGATGGATTGTCGAAGCTGCCTCCCAGGAGACGTTCCCAGACAACGGGTTCCACGACAGAGGATTCAGGCACTGACTGCGCCTGCCTCAGCCTGTCCTCCTTCTTGGCGTCGCGACTCTGGGTCGCGGTCTTGGTGGTCGTCTCCGGCATTTGACTATCCTCTACGGGACTGCTTGCCAGTCCGTCACCGTGTTCGAGCTCACTCCCCCTTTTCCTCTTTCTTCGGTGGCGAGACCTTGCGGTACACATCGAATGTGCGTGGAAGGTCGATCTTTATCCCGAGTAGAGGAGTCAGGAACGGCAATGACAGGGGATTCACGAAATAGTGCTCAATCTCCTTGAGGTCCTCGCCAAGCACCGTCATCTGGTCTCCCTTGACCGGCCACGGGTCATAGAAGTAGAGCTTGCCGTCCGGACTGCGGCCGAGATGAACCCGGTGGCCTGCCGGCTCATACCCTGTGTTTGAAACGTGCACTGCGCAGGCCAGGAACTCCCCTTCCTTCAGGTCCTTTGCCATGGCCACGGCTTCGTGCCGTCTCACGTTTCCCTTATTCACTTCGACGCTGGTGTAGCCCTCACGCTCGAACATCGAGACTTCGACGGAGTGCGGTCCGGACCAGCCGGTCCCTGCCGCGCCTTGACCGTACACGTCATACATCTCTGTCAGTACCGTGCTGAGGTCGCCGTAGGTCAGGGCCTTCCGGTCGATCTTTCCGACGAGAGGTTTCAGGTTCTTCAAGGAACGACGGTACCACCGTTTGATCTGCTCCGATGTGGATGACTGGCGCAGGCCAACCTGATAGCGGTTCAGGTAGTTCTGTATCATGTCGCGCACAGCGCCAGGACCTCTCTGCACTAGGGCCACTAGGAAGGACGTCTCAACGCAGCGAACGTTGTCGGCGCGTGCCACCGCGTTGTCAAGCTGGCTGAGCTTGCGGGCAATCTCCTTTGCGTCCCAGCCGTCCTTGTTGAAGGGCAGCACGCCCGACGCCTGCTCCGGGTCAGTGAAACGACCGCCAACCACAGCGTCGTTGTATTCGACCATCCTGGAGACGCGCTGACCCGGTGCAGCACCCTGCTGCACCACATGGGTGATCTCGTGCCCGAGCAACCTCCGGCCGCTCTCGGAATGGGGCTCGTAGTCCCCGCTTCTGAAGAAGATGTCCTTCCC
>CAYPDY010000021.1:13814-26664 GCA_964409515.1 uncultured Dehalococcoidia bacterium | reverse complement strand
TGGCGGCGCTGAAGCAGATCATCAACCATGACCCTGATGCCAGGGTGGCCATGGTATCAGCGATGGGCCAGAAGTCCATGGTGGTGGAAGCGCTGGAGGTGGGAGCGAAGGACTTCGTGGTGAAGCCCTTCGATGCGGCGAGGGTCCTGCAGGCGGTGCAGAAGCTGTGCTCTAACTAGCGAGTCCGGGGCCGGATGAGAGGTTGAGGTATTGGCCAGATGAGTAACTTGACCAGGGTTCTAGTAGTCGATGATTCCGCTTTGGCGAGAATGGTGATCTCGCGGCGGATCAGCCTGGACCCTGAGATAGAGGTGGTCGGGGTCGCCTTTGACGGCATTGACGCCCTGGAGAAGGTGAAGAGCCTGAGACCGGACGTTGTCACCCTCGATGTGGAGATGCCGAGGATGGACGGACTGACCACCCTCAGCCACATCATGGCTGAATGCCCCACCGCGGTGGTCATGCTCAGCCGGCTGACCGAAGAGGACGCCGAGGTGACCATTAAGGCCCTGGAGACCGGTGCAGTCGATTTCTTTCTCAAACCGTCGATGCTGGATAAAGGAGGCCTTTCCAGGGCCATCGCCGGTCTCAACGACAAGATCAAGATGGCGGGCCGGGTGGACATGTCCCGGGTGGTCAGGGCTCTGCGGGCCGGAATGGGCCGTTCCCGCGGCGCGGAGACGCTGGTGCCGCCTTCCAAGGGCGGGGCGCCCCGTTCCCAGAGGAATGTGGTCATAATCGGCAGCTCGACGGGCGGTCCCAAGGCCCTCTGCCAGGTGCTGCCCGGCTTGCCGCGCGATATCCCCGCGGCCATCCTGGTAGTCCAGCACATGCCGATGGGGTTTACGACGTCGCTGGCGAGGAGGCTGGCGGTGCTGTCCCAGGTGGAAGTCAGGGAAGCCGCGGCCGGAGACAAGCTGAAAGAGGGGCGGGCCCTGGTGGCTCCCGGGAACTTTCACATGGTGATTGGCCCTGGAGACCAGGTGACCCTGCACCAGGATGCGGCCCGGAACGGCGTCAGGCCATCGATCGACGTGACCATGGAGTCGGTGGCGGCCAATACCGGCTATCGCTGCATAGGAGTGGTGTTGACCGGGATGGGCAGCGACGGCAGGGACGGGTCGGCGGCCATCAAGAAGTCCGGCGGCAGCGTGATTGTTCAGGATGAACCGACCAGCGTGATCTACGGGATGCCGCGCAGTGTGGCGGAGAGCGGGCACGCGGACAAGGTGCTGCCTCTGGACCAGATTACGGATGAGATTGTGGAGATGTGCAGGTTGAAGGGGGGCAGCAGCCCCCGGCGGGAGCTGGACGCATGCGGGACCTAGAGTATTCCTATCTCAAGACCAGGATCAAGCAGCTGATCGGCATTGACCTGGACGACTACCGGGAGCGCCAGATGCGGCGGCGGCTGACCTCTTTCATATCCCGCACCTCGGCGCCCACCGTCGTGGCCTACTGCCGCATGATCGAGACCGACCGGAGCATGCTCGAGGACCTGCGCGGCTTCCTGACGATACACGTCAGCGAGTTCTTCCGCGATCCATTGCCCTTCGAGCAGCTCCGCACGGAGATAGTGCCTCAGCTGCTCATGGAACGGCCGCGGCTGAACATCTGGAGCACGGGCTGCTCGGTGGGCAGCGAGCCGTACTCGATAGCCATAATACTGGACAAGCTGACACCGTTCAGCAGACACAGGATACTGGCGACCGACATCGATGTGCACAGCCTGGAGAGGGCCAGGGCCGGCGGGCCCTACCGGTCGAACGAGGTGAGGAGCGTGCCCACCCAGCTGCTTCGGGAGTACTTCGAGGTCACGGGGGACTCCTACTTCGTCGTCGAGAAGATCAGGCACAGGGTCGAGTTCAAAAAGCACGATCTCCTGCGCGAACCCTATGAGTCAGGATTCGACATGATCGTCTGCCGCAACGTGGCCATCTACTTCACGGAAGAGGCCAAGGGGCGGCTCAACCAGCAGCTCTGTCAATCGCTGAGCCCCGGCGGCGTGCTCTTCGTCGGGGGTACCGAAGCCATAGCGAGATCTCGAGAAATGGGTCTGGCGACGCTGGGACACTGCTTCTATCGCAAGCAGAAGACGGAGGCATTCAAGATGGTGCTGCCCGTTAGTGAAGAGCGTGCCGTCAAGGCCATGAATGTGAGGCGGTAGAAATGCGGCGGATTCTAGTCAAGTATGCGAAGCCGGGAATGGTATTGGCCAAGGATCTGCATGACGGAAGCGGACATGTGGCCATAGGCAAGGGAACGCAGCTGACCGACAGGTGGGTGCAGGCCCTGGCGTACCTGGGTGCATCCGAGCTGGTTATCCTGGACGATCGTTTCCAGGATGTGTCGGTGTCCCCCATGATTCCGCCCGAGCTCGATGGCGCGGTTTCCGAGGCCTTGCGCGAGGCCCTGGGCAGGATCGCCGGGGTGATTTCGGGAGAGGTGGTCGCGCCCTGTCCGGTGCCGGACCGGGAGGGACTCAGCGCGGCGTCCGCGGCTGACCGTCCGGGCATGGCCGCCGCCGAGGCCCTTGACCTGGGGCGCCTGCGCCAGCTGGTTGAGCAGGTGGTGCAGCAGCTGTCTCCCCAGCTCCAGGGAGACCCCACCATCAGCGGGTGGCACTCCTGGAGAGATGCCGGGCACGTTCTGCCGACGAAGATCGCCGGCCTGGCCCTGGTGCTGGGCAAAGAGGCCGGGATGACCGAGCCCGACCTGGTTGACCTGGGCATGGCGTCGCTGCTGCAGAACGCCGGCTATGCCATGATAAGGCCGCCGGAGCTGGTGGAAAGGCCCGGGGCGCTCTGGGAGGAGATGGCCTTCGTGAACGCCTGGAGGACCGACGACAGCGGCGGTGCGCAGATGCCGAAAGCGGAACCCCTGGGCGAGAACGATCTGCAGACTGTCTGGAGACACCCGCTGTATGGCGCTGAAATCCTGAAACAGTGCAACGGGGTGAATGATAGCGTGAGGTCCATAGTCGTGCAGCACCATGAACGCTGGAATGGCAGCGGCTACCCGTACGGACTGAAGGGCAGCGAGATATCGCTGGCCGCCAGGATCCTGGGCATGTGCGATGCGGTCTGCTCTACGGCGTCGAAGAGACCCTATCGGCAGCCCTTCCAGCCGTATGAGGCCACCGAGCTGCTGGTGGCCTGCAGCCGGGTCCTCTACGATCCCGACCTGGTGCAGCTGTTCCTGGAGAATGTTCCGGCTTTCCCGACAGGGGTCATGGTGAAACTGAACGCGGGGGAAGTGGGCATTGTGGTCAATTCGAACCTCGGATTGGTAGGGAGGCCGAGGGTGCGTGTCTGCTACGACAAGGACGGCAAACAGTTGGAGACGCCTTACGAAGTGGATCTGGCGGAAGATGAGCATGCCAGCAGGCTGGTGACTTCCGCCGTGGAGTATTAGGTTCGTTCAGGGCGACTGGATCCCGCATGGCCCGCGCTGAATGAGCAGGTGAGGGTGAACAGTGGACAAGTCAAGAAGGAAGAGACTCTCGCAAGCTGAGATTGACAGTCTCGTACAGGAGACGGCGTCCAAGGTCGTGCCCCGGGCCGCGGCTACAGCCACCGCCATGGTCCCCAAGCCGTCCAGGGCTGTGGGGGCCTCCCCGGAACCTCCTGCTCCCATGCGGCCGCTGACGGCAGCCCTGGATGACAGCCTGGCCTCCATTCAGGCAGCCGTGGTGCGCCTGGATGAACGCCTGGGCAAGACCGAGAAGGCATTCGGCGGATTTGAGAAGCAGATGAATGCCGTGGAGACCTCGCTGATGGCCGAGCGCCAGGCGCGGGACGAACAGGCCAAGGCGATCGGGGAGATGAGGGCGGCCAGCGACGACTCCCAGGCCGAGGGCCTCAAGGCCAGGCTCACCGATCTGACCGAGCGCCTGGAGAAGTCCGAGCAGGTCCTGGGCGGCCTCGAGAGGCAGTTGAGCGACGTCCTGGCCGCGCTGGCCGCGGACCGGGAGGCCCGCGAGGAGCAGGCCCGCCAGGTGGGCGAGATGAAGATGGCGGTCGATGGCTTCAGCGAGCACTCAGAGCAGGGTCAGCTGACCGGCCTGACCGAGCGTGTAGCCACCGTGGAGGCCAACACGGAGAAGTTCGAGCAGTACCGCAAGGCGTTCGAGACGGCGCTGATGGCCAACCGGCAGCTGCAGCTGGCGCAGTCACAGACAGTCAACACCCAGCTCAAGACTATCACCCAGGGGCTGAGGAACACCCTGGGCTATGACATCAAGAAGAACTTCAGATGTGATTCGTGCGGCGCGGAGGGTGCCGTGGCTCTCAAGATAAGGTGCACCCAGTGTGAGAAGGAGAACTGGTGGGGCTGGTGGCCCAAGGAGAAGGGCTAACAAGAAGAAAAGCTAGCTGCGACGAAGGGTGGGGAGGCGGCAAACCTCCCCACCCTTTTGATTTGCCCGGCGCGAGGGACCGCTAGAACTCCCCGGGGTGCTTCGGATCGGCCTTCCACTTGGTGGACAGCAGCAGCGTCAGGTTCTTCCACTTCAGGAGGCCCTTGATCACCTGCCATATGTCCGGCTTGGCGATGGCCACCCGGATCTTCCACTTCACCGGCTCAATCGTCTCGACCTGGAGAACCAGGTACTCGTCCTGGCGTATCAGCCCGACGATCTTCCCCCTGAGCTCCGTCTTTCCCAGTCCCGTCGATCGCATCAACATGTTGCATAACTCCCTTCAGTATGCCAGCCTACATCATCTTCATGATGGTGTCGTTCTTGAGAGCCTCGGTGACTATCTTGGGCTCCGACCACCACTTCTTGATGTTGAAGTCCTCGGCCACGGCGTTGGCGCAGTTGTAGCCCGGCCCCCAGATGACGCAGCCGCCGGGAGCGACGCTGGAGCCGCCCACGTACAGGTTCTTTATCGGCGTCCGGTACTGCGAGCAGTACTGGTTCGGCCGCAGGTACCCCATCTGCAGCGGGTGGTAGGCGCCCTGCTTGTAGCCGCCCTTCACCATGTTGGCGAACTTGTTCTGGATGTCGGCCGGGGTGGTAACGTAGGTCTGCAGCACCTTGTCCTTCGTGATGTTGGGGGCGTACTGCTGCAGCTTCTCGATCTGCTGCCACATATACTCGATGCGGAACTTGCGGTTGAGCCACTTCTCGTGCCCGCCGTCCTTCAGATCGAAGCAGGCCATCTGGGAGATGAGTCCGGAGCACTTCCCGGGCGGCGCCTGGTAGGGGTCATGGACGCTGGGGAAGCAGGCGTTGTACCCGGCGTCGGCCGGCATCTGGCCCTGTTTCATGGCATCCCAGTGCTTCTTGAGGCTGGCGAAGTTCTCATAGCCGATAAGGTATATGAAGGCCTTGTTGATCTCAGGGTCGGAGGCGGCCGCCGCAAACTGCGGGGGCTCCGACAGGGCCAGGTGGACGTCGAACAGGCTCCACTTGTCCCACTGCCAGATCTTGACCATCTCGGCCAGCTCCGAGTCCATGTTCTTCTCGCCCACGTACTTGAGGAAGGTCTGGTGCGGGTCGATGGTGCTGATGACGGCCTTGTCGGCCAGGTACTGGGTACCGTCCTCCAGCTCCACGCCCTTGGCCGTGCCGTTCTCGATGATGAAGCGCTTGATCTGGGCGCTGGTGCGCACCTGGCCCTTGGCCTCGAAGTAGCGCTTCAGCAGCGCGTTGGATATGCGGTGGGACCCGCCGCCCACCAGGTAGTAGTTGGTCAGGCGGTCCATGTAGATGGCCAGCATGAAGCCGACGCCGGACTGGCCGGGGTCGAGGCCCCAGTGGCAGCACCCGTAGAGCATGAGGGTGCGGACGACGTCATTCTCGTACAGCTCGCAGACGACCTCTTCCGGGGTCTTCTCGGCCATCTTGTACATCGCCTGGCCGATAGGGAAGGACTCGGCGTGGGCGGCCATGAGCGGCGCCGGCCCCATGGGGTAATAGGTCTGGGGGCCGCCGATGGCCTTCATCATGTCCTCGAAGACCTTGTGCTGCGTGCGATAGGTGTCGGCGTCTTTCTTGGAGAACTTGGCGATGGAGGCGCAGGTCTTCTCCACGTCCGTGTAGATGCAGAGGCACTTGCCGTCCTTCATCGGCATGGCCCACTGCAGCTGGGGCCTGATGTGCTTGACCAGGTACTCGTCGAAATTCAGGTCCGCGTACACCGGCGCGTAGTCCACCATCATGTGGTAGATGGCGTGGGTGTTGTGGAAGAAATCGGGCAGGGTGACCTGTTCCGTCATCAATCCCCCGCCCACCTCAAACCTCTTCTCCAGCAGCAGGCACTTCTGCCCTGCCTTCGCGAGGTAGGAAGCGATGGTCAGCCCGTTCGGGCCGCCGCCAACGATGATCATGTCAAACTTCTGGGCCATTATCCCTCCTTATCCTTGCTTGCGTCGAGCCATATTACAGCGTTGCACCACCCGCGTCTACAACTGGCGAGGCTTGAAGGACTCGCGCATCCTCTTGATGCACTTGCGCTGCTCTTCGACCAGGGACATCGGCTCCTCCTTGCCCTTCTCTTCCCAGGGCTTGGGCAGGTTCAGGTCTCTGGCAATGGTCTTGTAGCAGTTGTAGCCCGCCTCGGCGCTGGCATTGCCGCCGATGGGCCAGAACCCTCCGGTGCAGAACAGGTTCTTTACCGGCGTGCGGTGGTTGGCCAGCTCCGGTGTAGGCCTGTTGGGGCCGGACTGCCACCACGTTCGGTCGATGCCGGCGAAGTTGCCGTGCGGGGCCAGGTTCTTCAGCCTCAGGTTGTCGTACGGGCTGTTGGAGTCAACGCCGATAACATTGTCCCAGGTCATGTTGGGGGCATGCTTCTGCCATATCTTCAGCAGATCATCCGCATAATCGTTCTTGGCCTTCAGCCATTCCTTCTCGGTCAGGTCGCTGGCCCTCGGCCCCTGCATCTCGCACTGCGCGGTGTGCTTGCCCTCGGGTGCATAGGCCGCGTCGGCCAGGCTATGGCACCATACCACCGGGTTGTAGTGCTCGATGGGCGGGAACTTGCCCATCCGGGCATAGTTGCACTCGATGGAGATGTGCTCAATGTTGGCCTCGTTGGTCATGCCCAGCCATTCACACCTGTTGATGTCCGGATTGAATGAGGCTGACTTATACTTGGGAGCCTCGTGGAGGGCGAAGGTGTACCACATGAGGTTGCCGATATTCCTCGTGGACAGGTTGTCAATGCGCCGGGCTATTCTCTCTCCGATGACGTCCCGGCCCATCAGCTCGACCAGCTGCCAGGCGCTCAAGCCGGCGCTGACCACGAACTTGTTGGCCTTCACCTGGCTGCCGTCCAACAGCTTGATGCCGGTGCATTGGCCGTTCTCGATGATGAACTTGGTCACCTCAGAATGGGTGAAGAACTTGACGCCGCCCTGCACCAGGATCTGATGCATGGCGTGGGCAATCTGATGCGTGCCGCCCCTGGCATAACCCGTGCCGGCCATGGTCATGGCCATACCGAGAGCCCAGGGGCCAACCATCGCATCATCCGGATTCGTCACGTAGGATACCACCGCCCTCAGCATGGAGTACTTCAGCTCCTGACTGTCAAACCATTCGTTGGCGCACCGCCTCGCGCTGGCGGCCAGTATCATGGAGTCCGGGTCCACACCCGCCTCAAGTATCTTGGGGTACACCGCGATCTGCCGGTTGAGGAACTCCGGTTGTGCCATCCATTCAGGCGGGTTGAACACGTTGTCCATCTGCATGGACTGCATCTCGTCAGTCTGCCAGAGCTTCCAGAACCTGAGCCAGGTGTCGGCGTCCTTTTGGGAGAACCTGGCGATCTCCCTGGCCGTCTTCTCTTGTGTCGGGTCCTCCTTCTCGCTGTAGATGCAGAGATTGGTGTTGTTGTTCAGGAATACGCTGCCATCGCCGACCGGGTACTGGTCTATCTGTCCGCCGTACTCCCAGAACTCAGGGAAATCCCTCCATAGAGGTGTGTAGTACCAGGGCAGGAGGATGTTAGCGTGGGTATTGCCGCGAAACCCCGGCGCTGCCGTCTCCTCGGTGGCCAGGCCGCCGCCGATCTCATGCCTCCTTTCGAACACGCCGACGCTCAGTCCGGCGTATCGGGACAGGTACATGGCGAGCACGAGCGCCTTGTTGCCGCCGCCGCAAACAACCGCATCAAAAGAAAGGTCAGCCATGACAACTCCTTCCGGGGGGCGCACCGCAAAGCGGTGCGCCCCAGTCTATGCTATTTCGTATCTAGGCTATCTTCACGACGGTCTTGACCGCTTCGCTCTTGTCGAGGGCGGTGTAGGCGTCGTTCACCTGAGCCAGCTTGAAAGTGTGGCTAATCATCTTGTCCAGGGGGATCTTCCCCTGCATGTACATGTCCACGAACCTCGGCACGTCGACGGAGTGAATTATGTCACCCTGGACCGTGCCCACAATGCACTTGCCCAGCAGGAACTCGAACGGGGCGATGGTGAGCATCTCTATCAGGGGAGCCATTCCCGCTACCACCAGCTTGCCCCCGTTGCGGATGGAGCCGAAGGCCTGCATCATCACGGCCGCTTTCCCCACTGCCTCCACCGCGTAGTCCGCCCCCTGGCCGCCGGTCAGCTCCTTGACCTTGGCCACCGGGTCCTCTACGCCGGATTTGACCACAAAGTCGGCTCCGAGCTCCTTGGCCACCGCCAGCTTGCGGTCGGACCTGGAGACGGCGATGATCTTGCCGGCTCCGGCCAGCTTGGCGCCCATGATGGCGCTGAGGCCTACTCCGCCACTGCCGTACACCACTATGCTCTCCCCCACCCTTATCCCGGTGGTGTTCATGGCAGCGCCCATTCCGGTGGTGACGCCGCACCCCATGATGCAGATCTTGTCGAGCGGGGCGTCTTCCCTCACCTTCACGACCGACCGCTCCTTGACCACGGCGTACTCAGCCATGGCAGCCAGTCCAAATACGTGGTTGATGGGCTTCCCGTCCTTGCGCAGGCGCGTGGTACCCATGGTTCCCGGCAGGCACGCCATCATCATCACGGGCAGGTTCTCCACGCACTGGGTGGGCTTCCCTACAGCGCACATGGGGCACTTGCCACACGAGTAGGAAACCATCATGAGCACATGATCGCCGGGCTTGACCGAGGTCACCCGCGGTCCCACTTTCTCCACGATGCCCGCGCCCTCGTGACCCACCACCAGGGGCATGGGGGCCGGCATGTCGCCCTTCATGAACGTCAGATCACTGTGGCAGACTCCACAAGCGACCAGCTTGACCTTGATCTCGTCGTCTTGAGGATCCTCCAGTTGCACATCTTCCACGACCAGGGGCTTGCCCGCTTCATACTGTACGGCTGCCTTCATTAAAGTACCCTCCCTTTAGTGTTTTTAACCGCGCGTCACCACTGACGAACGATTTGGCAAAGTATCTCCTTTTCCGGCATTTCCAGTCAAACTCGACAGGTTCCGCTGGTCCGCCAGGTCCCCGGCGGACCAGCGCACTGCCGAAACAATGACTCCGGTCGCTAACCCTCGTACGTCTTCAGGTATTTCTCAATGAGCTTGGTGGGCTTCCACCATTTCTTGAGGCCCATGTCCTCGGCCACCTTGTTGGCGGCGATGTAGCCGGGCCCGCCGGTGACCATCCCGCCGGGATAGGTCGAGGCGCCGCACAGGTAGAGGCCGCCGATGGGGGTGTTCGACTGGGAGCACTCGATGTTGGGCCGGTTGAAGCCGATCTGCATCGGCGTGTAGTCGCCGTGCTTGATGCCGCCGCGCCGCATGTTCGGCAGGCGGATCTCGATGTCCTCCGGCGACTCGCTGGTGGCCATTATGATGTTCTCTTTCTTCAGGTTGGGGGCCGCTTTCACCCACTTCTCCATGATGGCCGCATCCACCTCCGGGGCCTTCTTGGTCCAGCCGCCTTCGATGCCGTAGGGAGCGTGCATTTGCAGGAAGGAGACGTACCCGCCGTAGGGCGAGTGGACCAGGTGCGGGTCCCAGAAGCTTTCGCAGGTGGCGTGCCCGCCGATGAGCTTGTAGTCCAGCTTGCCGCCCACGACGCTCTTCCAGTGGGCCACGACCTGGTCGCAGGTGTCGAAGCCGACCACGGTCATGAAGCTCTCGCTGGCCCAGGGGTCTTCGCACTTGTACTTCGGCATCTCCCTGGACGCGATGTGGAGGGTGTGGTAGCTCCACTTGTCGGCTTTCCAGGCCTCGGCGCTATCCTTCAGGAAGGTCCCGGGCAGGTTCTTGGGGCCGATGAGGTCCAGGAAGGTGGTCTTGGGGTCGAGGCTGGAGATGACCACTTTGGCGTTAAGCTTGCGCCCCTCCCGCAGCTCGATGCCGGTGACCTTGCCGTTCTGTACGTTGATCTTGGAGACCTCGGCGGCCTCTACAATGATGCCGCCGTTGCCGTGAATCTCGCGGGAGAAGGCGCCGGCCATCTTGTGCGAGCCGCCCACCAGGTAGGACTTGTCCATGGCCCTGGTAAGCAGCAGGGGCACGAAGAGCCCCACGCCCGTCTCATTGGGGTCGAGGCCCCACATGCAGGTCGCGTAGAGCAGCAGGGCCCGCAGCTTGTCGTTCTCGAAGTGCTCCTTCATGATGGCCAGGGGGCTCTTCTCGTTGAGCTCCAGGAGCTCACGGCCGATCTCGGTCTTCTGCATGCCGACGATCAGGTCCAGGGAAGGCTTGGCCGGAAGGTAGGTGGCCGGTCCCACTATCTCGTCCATCATCCGCTGCCAGGTCCGGATGTGCTTGCCGAAGGCGACCGCGTCCTTGTGGGAGTACTTGTGGATGGAGTCGACGGTGTCCTCGACCATCTTGGTCAGCATCATCGAGGTTCCGTCGCCGTACACCATGGCCATCTGCAGGTTGGGTTTCACCCAGGTCAGGGCGTGGCGGTCCAGGTTGAAGTCCTTCATGGCCGGCATGTAGTCCACCATCATATGGTAGATGGCGTGCATGTTGGAGTAGTAGCCGGGGAAGAGCACCTCTTCCGTGGCCAGCCCGCCGCCCACTTCGTAGCGCCGCTCCACCACGACGACCTTGGCCCCGGCTTTGGCCAGGTAGGCCGCCGTCATCAGGCCGTTGGGGCCGCCGCCGATCACTATAACGTCCCAGTTGGTCTCCTGGGGGAACTCGTCGAAGAGTTTTCCGAGCAATGCATCCATACTCATGTCAGTTCTCCTCCTTTACGGCCGCTTCGCCGATTTCTTGCCCGGCGCCGGGATGTAGTACGGTGCCGAGTACCACCACGGGCCCGGCTCGACCAAGCCGTCCTCAATCAGGATGTGCATCAGGTTGTAGGGGATGGCTTGCAGGAACAGGCCGCCGGGATGGCAGGCTGTCTGGTTGCAGAGGTAGAGCCCGTCAATCGGCGTCTTGTAGCGGGCCAGCTCCGGCACGGGGCGGTTCTCGGCCCACTGGTCATGGCAGTGGCGGGTGCCGCACCAGGTGCCCCCGATGAGGCCCGTATTGCGGAACAGGGAGTCGTAGGGGCTGTTGGTCCACACCTTGATGATGTTGTCCGAGTTCAGGCCGTCGTACACGTTGCTCATGGCCTTGATGATGTGCTGGGTTATCTGGTCCTTGATCTTGTTGATGGCATCCGGCCCATCGACGTGATACTCCGGCGGAGGCACCAGGTAGTAGACCGGCGACATGATGTGTCCTTCGGGCCGCGTGACCTGCTTGTCGGTGGGCTCGAACCTGACGTACGGCGTGGAGAGCCACAGCGTCCGCTCCGGCGGCACCCGGGGGTTGCCCCGCCAGCCGTCCACATCGGCCACGTGGTCGTAGTAGAGCTCGCGGGAATCCTGCGGGTACCCGCCGCCTATGAACTTGCCGGCCCAGGGTACCTTGGGCTCCAGCCTCTTCTTGGTATAGAAGTGGAAGTTGAAGATGCTGCCGCCCTTGAGGCTGATGTCGTTGACCTTCTGCAGCAGGCCCTGGTCGCAGTGGTTCTTCCCGACCAGCTTGTTGAAGGTCTGCCTGACGTCGACGTCGCTGATGACGGCCTTCTTGGCCCAGATCTTCTTGCCCGCCTGGGTGGCGGTCTCCCTCAGCCGCACTCCCACGGCCACGCCGTCGTTGATGATGATCTCGTCGACCGGGCAGCAGGTGCGGATGGTGGCGCCGTTGGCGATGGCCGCCCGGGTCACGCAGTGGAAGTAGTCGTGCATGCCGCCGCGAGGCGGTCTCATGCGGCCCGGAATGAGCAGGGTGATGGCGCAGGCCCAGGCCGGGACCGCCACGCCCTTCCAGTGGCCGGCGGCGCCGGAGTACCAGGCCACCACGGCCTGCTGCACCTTCCAGGGCTCGCTCTCCAGGTGCTGGTCCATCAGGTCGAACAAGTCATAGTCCAGCATCTCCTCGGTCCAGACGTCCGGCTGGTACTTCTTGTAGACCTGCATGTAGGGTATGTTGTCTATGGTTACCTCAACCTCGGGGGGGTGGGGCGGGGTCCAGAACACGGAGCGCAGCAGCTCCTTGGTGAACGTGGGCTGGGTGAGCAGCCCGGCCATCTTGGCGAACCCCATCTGGTCCTTCTCGGTCAGCGGAGACATGCCGGAGCTGGTGGCTACGCCCCGGCCGGCGTCCGCCATGAGGTCGCCCATCTCGTTCTCACCGACTCGCCAGCCGTATTTCCACAGCTCCAGCTGCTCGAACCCCGGCGCATGTGATCCGTAGAGCATGATGGCGTGGGGGTTGATCTTGACGCCGGCCATCGGCTCCGTATTCTCGCAGGCTCCGCCGGCCTCTGGTCTCTCTTCCAGGACCACGACGGACTGTCCGCATTTTGCCAGGTAGGCGGCCAGAGTCACGCCATTTGGCCCGCCGCCGACAATAACAAAATCGTATCTCTCGTCTCTCGGCATACTAGTCTCCTCTCCTCGTAATCAGGCG
>CAYPDY010000021.1:6385-13714 GCA_964409515.1 uncultured Dehalococcoidia bacterium | reverse complement strand
TCGGGCGGTGATCAAGTGACCGACATACAAACTGCCGGCGTTCGCGGGGTAGCCCCGGCCCGCGTGGGCCGGCTGGTAAAGCCGGCTCAAATGCGTGCTGAGGTCAGCTCAGCCTGCAGTTGTTGGGTCCCCACCCTACTTAGGTAGTCGCAAACTATTTGCGAACTATCGAGTATTGCCAAGCTACCAAGTGTTGTCAATATAGCAAGCAACGGAGGGAATGTCAAGTCAGTTTCCGCAGACCGGGCAGGCAGGGTCCCGCCTCACCTTCATCTCGCTGAATCTCATGGCCAGGCCGTCATACATCAGCAAC
This sequence comes from uncultured Dehalococcoidia bacterium, assembly GCA_964409515.1. Taxonomy (GTDB): domain Bacteria; phylum Chloroflexota; class Dehalococcoidia; order UBA2247; family RBG-13-53-26; genus JAFGCL01. The sequence continues at coordinate 13,401 of CAYPDY010000021.1, read as the reverse complement.
TTGCCCTCGAGGAGGTCTCCCGTGCCGAGGATGTACTTGACGACTTCACTGGCCTGCACGCAGCCGATGACCCCTGGCGTCACTCCGGCGACCGGCGGCTGGCCCGGCAGCACTCCCTGGTAGAGGCACTGCAGGCAGGGCGTCTTATCCGGGATGACCGTGGTGGCTCTCCCCTCCCACGCGTAGATGGCCCCGTGGAACAGGGGCAACCTCTTCCGGACCGCCGTCCTGTTCAGCAGCAGCCTGGCGGGCAGGTTGTCCATGGCGTCCACGATGGGGCAGTCCGCCACCAGGTCCGGGACGTTGTCTTCGCCGATGACGGCCACGACGCCTTCCACGCGGATGTCGGGATTGAGGGCCGCCAGCCTGTCCCTGGCGGCCAGCGCCTTCTCCCGGCCGACGTCCTGGTCCGTGTACAGTATCTGCCGGTTCAGGTTGCTTATGTCAACCGTGTCGCTGTCGATGACCCTGATATAGCCGACCCCGGCCGCGGCGAGGTAAAGCAGGATGACGGACCCCAGCCCCCCGGCGCCGGCCACCGCCACCCTGGCCCTCTTCAGCTTCTCCTGCCCGGCGTTGCCCCATCCGGGCAGCATCATCTGCCGGCTGTACCTGGCTGACTCGCGGTCACTGATCATGTCCCATGCCTCCGCCCTTCACCTGGCCTGCCGGATTGGCGACCGTGTCGTTTCCGGCCCACCGGCCCGACCTGTGCCGGAAGCGAAGCGATCGTGCACCGCGGGGATGTGCCAGAGATGATAGGGCCTGTTTCAAAGGGTTGTCAACTTCGCCGGCCGCCCCGGCCTGACCAGTCTCAGCCAGAGGGCCCAGGCGCCGAGGACGAAGGCCATGTTCAGGAGATAGAAGTAGTTGTGGATGCCGAAACCGGTGGACCATTGGACGTAGATGCTGACGGTGATGCGGAACAGGTTGAAGGCCAGGAGCGCGGCGCAGCCGGCGGCCAGCCCGGCCAGCCGCTGCCTTCCCGTCGCCGCGGGCTCCGCCAGCACCAGGGCTATGTAGGACCAGAAGAGGATGCCGCCGAGGCAGCCCACGTCGATGTCGAAGGCCATGGCGGGGTCCTGCAGGGTCAGGGTGGATCCTGAGATGGAGTTGGCGGCCCCGGCCAGTCCCAACAGCCAACCGGCGGTCACCGCGGTCAGGTGCTGCATGGCGCCGTGGACGGATGGGATGAGCCACAGGAACCCGGCCTCCAGGAGGACCAGGGACAGAAAGGCCGCGGCGTAGCGCAGGATGAAGGCCACGAAGGGGCCCCTGGCCCTGCGGGTGGCAATGAAGTACCCCGCGGTGCCGAACCCGGCCGTCAGGGCGGCGATCAGCAGCCCGATGACCAGCGTCACTGCCCAGTCCGATAGAGGCTGACTACCAGTGTTCAACGGTCTCCTGCCCGGCTCCCCCGCCGTCTATAGCAGGTAGCGGTCGCGCGGCCGGGGCCTTCTCCGGAAATACAGGCCGGCAGCCAGGCCCACTACCAGGCCCCCGAGATGGGCTTCCCAGGCTATGCCGAGATCGGCGGAAATGAGGGTCAGCAGCACGAAACCGCCGATGACGGCCACCCACAGGGGCATGGGGATGACAAAGAACAGGAGCACCTTCACGTTCGGCTGGAGGACCGCCAGCGCTCCCCCGATGGCGTATATCGCCCCTGACGCCCCAACGGCTAAAGAATTGGGATCGCCCCATGGCGAGTAGAGCGCCCAGAGCAGGTAGCAGGCGCTGCCTGCCAGCCCGCCCAGGAAGTAGGTGGCCAGGAACTTGGTCTCTCCCACCAGCTGCGTCAGGTATGTGCCGAAGAAGTAGAGGGTCACCATGTTGCCCAGGATGTGATAGAAGTTGGCGTGGACGAAGCAGCTGGTCAACAGGGTCCAGGGCTGGCTGGCAAAGGTGTCGGGGTGCAGGCCGAGGTGGAAGGCGGTGGGATTGAACCCGTCGATCACGTATTCGGGTTTGAGCTCAGTGAAGATGAAGACCAGGACGTTGACCAGTATGATGATCAGGACGCCGGTCGGGTTCGGGCGGCGGTACTCTCTCATCGGCTCTCGCGGCCGCCGGCGGCGCGGGATTGAATACCGGGATCAACCCCCGTCGGACGGGCGGCACGGATGCCAGTATAGCAGCCGGGGGAAGCCCTGGGAAGCGCCGCCCGGCCGGTCAGGCCTGGGGCTTGTCCGCCGCCGGGGCGGCGGCCTTCTTCTTTTCCTCGCCGCGGTAGCTGAAGTAGAAGTAGGGGAAGAACAGGATGAAGGTCAGCAGACCCAGGCTCACCATGCCCAGCGCCTTGATGCTCTCCGGCGGAGTTATGATGACGTCCATGGGCGCCAGGCCCAGGGCCAGCTGTTTCAGGACCAGCTTGTTGCCGCTGCGCTCTATGCCCTGGAAAATGGAAGCGACCGTGCCGTCAGGATTGTATGCCGTCATGCCCATCGTGAGTACCCCCCTTCAATGTGCCACTCGGGGTAGTAGTTTGCCGGTTTGGGGGCAGTCCTGTCAAATTCGCCGGAGTCCGGCGGGACCTGGGGCCGGGCTAGCAGCTGACGGGCAGCCGGCTGCGGGCCGGCTCGGTGAGCGCCCTCCGCTGCAACCAACCCTCCCGGACTTCCTCGAACTGGGCGATGATGGCCACTATTTCCTGATCGGAGAGCTCGGGCCGGGTCCGGTTGCACTTCTTGTCCCACCACCGGCGGCATTGGGCCGAGACGGCGCAGCCGTCAGCGCTGTCCGAGTTCCTCAGACAGCACGTATCAAGGTAGCCGCCGACGCTCTTAAAGGTAGTGCCCAGCATGTACTCGTAGCGGTAGCTCTGTCGCAAGTATGGTCGTCTGGTTCCTGCCATCCTGTACTCCTGCCGTGCGGCCTCCATGGTGCCGCGTCTCCTGCCGGATCCGCCTCACCACGGTGCGCGCCGACCCTCTGCGCCTTCCCCCTATTAGTCGCCGGAGCGGCCTTGGTTCCCTTGTACGGGATGCCCCCCTGTGCTGGCCCGGTGCCGGTTTCGTGCCGGCCCTTGACATACGATGATCCTATCGATTAAGATGGGCACAACGATTCCTCCCGCCATTTCCGCCGGTTGTTTGGGGGTAACTCTCGGTAACTCGCCTGCCGCAGTGATCAATTCAGAGACTAGGGGGAACTCCTCTCCACTTCATGTTCCCCAGTGGGGTGCTGGCCGCTCAATCGGGCACTGTAGAGACGCGCGGAGCGTCAATTCGGGAGGTGGGACTCATGAAGGCAAAGGCAAGCGTTGGTCGGGAGAACGAGCTATGGACACTGCTCAACCAGGCTCAGCATGCGGCCACCAGGGCCTCGGAGACCGAGCTGAGGCAGCTCGGCGTGCCGCAGATGCATGCCGAGGTCCTGATGATCGTAAAGGCTGAGGATCGGCCGGTAACACCCGCCGAGATATCCCGGTCCCTGTTCAGGGAACCCCATACCATCTCCGGGCTTCTCACCCGCATGGAGAAACAGGGACTGGTGAAGAGGGTCAGGGACCTGCAGCGGAAGAACATGGTGAGGATAGCCATCACGGACAAGGGGGAGAGGGCCTACCGAAAGCTGGCGGAGGTCAGCGCCATCCACGCTATCATGTCCAGCCTCTCGTCCCGGGAGCAGGAGGGCCTCAAGGACACCCTGATGAAGCTGCGCCGCAAGTCGCTGGAAGAGCTCAGAATGAGGCAGCCCCTCCCGTATCCCTGATCCCTCCGTCGGCGTCCCGCGTCACGCCTCCCTGACGAACCGGGCGATCTCCCGGGGGCCCGGCCTCTTCCCGTACATCAAGAGCGAGGCCCGGAATATCTTGGCGCCCGCCCACATGCAGAAGACTATCGCCACTATTCTACCACCTCGCCGGCGCCGTCCCGGGCGCCGGCGGGACCCCTTCCGGCACCGGCCGGCGAGAGGAGCGACGCCAGGACCCTGTCCGTCGGGTTGATGTGCTGTGGCTTGAGGTGTCCCAGGTCGGCTCCCTCCGCCTGCTGCCGGGCGGTGTACTCGGCGAAAGTCCCCGCAGGCAGAAGGGTGGCTTCTATCAGCGCCGGGCCGGCGCCCGCCGCGGCCCCGGGGCCCGCACCGTAGATCTGGTACGGGTTGTGGTGATATCGCTGGTCCAGCCTGTTCAACTCGCGGCCGACGGCCTCAGCCAGGCTGCGCTCATCGGTGATGGTCATGCCCCCGGGCTCTACGTAGAGATGCAGCATGGCCCGGCCGCCGGCCACTTCCTTGCGCGCCGTCCAGTCCACGTAGGGTACGCCCGTGTTCTCCAGGGCTTCCCAGATTATCCTCTCGGTCAGGCGGCCCAGGCCGGCAATGTCTATGAGGTAGTCGGCCCGGCCGTAGAAGACCATCTGCGGCAGGCCTATCCCGCAGGCCTCGTTTCGAAGGGAAATGATCCTGATCATGTCCCCGACCCTGAACCTGGTCAGTGCCCCTCCGTGGAAGTTGGTGATGATGATCTCGTAGTTCCGGTCCGGTTCGACCTCGTCCAGGAGCACGGTATTGGGACGGTACGAGTGGTCGAGCCTCCACCGGGAGTGCTCTTCCTCGGGTATGAACTCCAGGAAGTTCAGGTTGGGAACAAAGGTCAGGCCGCCGCCGTCCCAGGTTTGGACAGCACAGATGCCGCCCTCGCTCCCGGCGTAGAGCTCGAGGGGCCGCCGGCCCCACATCTCCTCCACCTTCCCGGCAAAGACGGCGGAGTCAGTTCCGCCGCCGATGATGGCCTTGATGTTCCAGAGGTCCCTGGGGAGCAAGGGGCGATGGGCCAGCCTGCTCCTGGCCAGTCCCCTGGCCACGCGGAAGAGGGCGGCGGGGTGGTTCAGCAGGAACCCGACGTCGATCTCCCGGCGCTGCTGCATCCGCTCGGCCACCATGACCAGGACGGAGGGGAGGCCGCCGAAGCCGTCCAGCCCCCGGTACAGGGCCTCAGCCAGTCCGGCCTCGACCTTCTCGGTGAAGCTGAGTCCCTCCCGCTCGGCGGGCAAAAAGTCGAAGCCGAGCGAGCGCCGCAGCAGCTCCCCCATGGCTCCCGTGCCGTATTCGGACCCGCCCAGAGTGTACAGCACCTTCATGTGCTCTCTGGCGTGGCGTATGTCACCCCGGTGACGGGAGCCGGAGAGGAAGACGCAGGCCAGGAGCGTTTTCTCCATCTCCGCCTCGAACCTGCGGGACCAGGGCACCCACTTGATGTCATATGTGCCGCTGTAGCCGGAGGTCCTTATCCAGCGGGCCGGCCGCGCGGGCAGGGCATACTCGCGCCGTTCCTGCAGCTCGGGACAGTAGTCACCGTAGCTGGTGAGCGGGACCTGTCTTCTGAACTCCTCCACCGTCCGGGGCGTGGCTCCGCGCATGACCTTGTTGCCGATGTGGGATGCCTTCAGTCGTTCCAGCTGCTCTATCAGGAGCCGCTTCTGGATGGACATGAAGTGGTCCATGGAGAGGTCAATGAACCCGCAGCACATGAGCCACAGTTCATCTGTCCTGCCCTGACGCAATAGTTCAATAGGACTGGCCATGATACCCCCCGAAGTCGCCCCGAAGTATATCAAGCGGGATGGACCCGGTCAATGGCGGCAGGGCGGGGCAAAAAGAAGAGGAGCGGTCCCGGACCGCTCCTCTGGGGTTGATCCGTCGCGTGGCGATGCTACTTCTGCTCAGGCTGAGGTGCGGCTGCCTGCGGCTCGGGCGGTGCCGCTGGTGCCGCCTTGCCTCCCGTCAGTGCCAGGAACAGGCCGACAACGACCAGAAGGATGCCAGCGCCAAGGGACAGCCAGGGGACCAGCTTCTTGCCCAGGGTTACCTGGGTCTTGGCGGCGTTGGCGTCGTCCATCAGGCCCGCCACGGTATCGTCGGTGAAAGTCAGGTCGTCTTCGTAGAAGGTAACGGTCTCATAGGTGAACGGAGCGGTGCTGGGGAAATCCGGGTCCATCACCGGGATCTGTCCGGTCCTGCTGGTCTGATCCGTAATCTGCACCGGCATGCCGGTGATGGGCTCGACCCAGAGCCTGATGGTCTGTTCAATCGTCATGGCCGGTGTATCGAAACTGGCGGGCAGCGACAGCCCGCCCTCGGGCGTGGACATCTCGAACACGTAGACGTGCAGCCCCCGGAAGTCCGTCTCCTCAATGAAGGCGGCCTCTATGTTCTCCGGGTTGCCCTCGTTCCAGAACGGATAGACCTGGTCCTTCTTCACGTCGAAGGGGAAGTTGTAGTGGCCTCCGCCGACCCCGTCTCCCAGCCCTTCCACGTTCTGCCGGGTCACCCGGTCGATCCCCAGAAAGAACTGCTGGCGCATGACCTCCTGCCCGGTGGCGAGGTCCTCCATCCAGACATCCTCCTGGAGGTACACCACGTCGTCCGTGGCGCTCTGCGCCGTGTACTTCCGGTGGCCGCTGATGTCGTAGGTCATTTCGCCGTGGGCTTCGTCGAACAGGGTCAGGGTGCCTTGGAGGTCTACCTGCTGCACCAGGTCGCCCGGTATCTTGGCCAGGCCCGGCCAGACAACGGTCATCCACACTACCCCGAAGATTAGGGCCGCGACTCCCAGGACGCCGAGCACCACTCCGATCTTCCTTCTCATCAATCACCTTCCCTTCTCATCACACGGGATGAGTAATCAAGGCTGCCGAGACACCGACCGCCACACGGCCCGGCCAGGCTCGACAGGCATTATCACAGAAGCATGACAGGAAAGCAATAGGCTCCACCAAGATAACCATTGCAGATCAATGCTGTGGAGGGAAAGACACAATCGGCCAGGTTTGCCGACCCAAGTGGCTCGAGTTGCGCGGCGCCGCCCGGCCGAAGGGGCCGGGGTTCCGGCTTGACAGAGGTTAGTGTGGCACATATTATTTATGAAAGTTGAAGACTGGGGGGGTTCTCACGCACAGAAAGGGGGCACAGGCATGTCGGATTCCTATGATGTCATTGTGGTTGGTGCTGGCTTCGGCGGGAGTGCCAGCGCGGCTCTCCTGGCCAAGAGAGGGCTGAAGGTACTGCTCCTG
>CAYPDY010000021.1:0-6375 GCA_964409515.1 uncultured Dehalococcoidia bacterium | reverse complement strand
AACGCCAAGGCCGGCGGCAAGGCCATGGCCATATCCAAGGGGGGCTGGACCTACACGGCCTGGCTGGTGGTGTCGGCCCCGGTCCAGAACAACGTGCTTGAAGCCGTCCTCAAGGAAGTGGGGATGGAGAGCAAGGTGGAGTTTGTGTGTCCGGGGATCCAGGGCCCCCGGTTCAAGCAGTCGTCCGGCAAATGGGTGATCGGGGCGGACGAGCCAACCCCGGATCCCACCAAGATATTCAGCTGGCTTGAGGTCCCCGAGGCGGAGCAGGTGGATGCCCTGAACCTGCTGGGGGAGATGACGCTGATGGCCCCCAAGGACATCGCGGCCATGGACGACATCAGCTACGCCGAGTACCTGGGCCGGCACAAGATCTCCAAGGGGCTCTGGAGCTTCCTTACCAGCCTGATTTCCGACGGCTGTTTCGTTCTGCCGGCGGATGCGGTGGCGGCCTCTGAGGCCATCACCGTGGTGCAGCAGGTGTTCTTGCGCGGGGGCGGCGTGTTTGCCAAGGGCGGCATCGGCCGTGTGGCCGAGGCCTATGCCGAAGCGGTGGAGAAATTCGGGGGCAAGACCATCTTCCGGGCCCGGGTGGAGAAGATCAACGTCGAGAACGGCCGGGTCACCGGGGTGTCCACGGACAAAGAGACCTTCCGGGCGCCCATCGTCATCAGCAACGTGGGAATTCAGCCCACGGTGCTCAAGCTGATTGGCGAGAAACACTTCGACAAGGCCTACGTCAACTACGTCAAGGAGCTGGTGCCGTCGCTGGCCTTCATAGGCGCCCGCTACTTCCTCAGCAAGCCGATAATCCCCACCGTGCCGTACGGGGCCCTGATATCCACCGAGACCTCCTGGAATATGGAGAAGTGGATCAAGGCCAAGGCCGGGCAATTGCCCCAGGAAATGCCGGTCTGGTTTGAGGTCCCCTCCAACTACGATCCCGGCGCTGCCCCCAAGGGAAAGCAGATCGTGCTCACCGGTTTCCTCGGCCCCACGGACCCCAAGCTGACGGAAAAGGAGCTGAAGCCGTGGTTCGATAAGGGCGACGAGATGATGTTCAAGGTCTTCCCCGATTTGGAGGCGGCGATAGAGGCCCGGGAGTACTACACTCCTCATGACGTCAGCGTCCTGACGCGCGATTCGGTGCTGCCCGGCATCGGCGGCGAGTGCATCGGGTTGGCCCAGATGGTGGGGCAAGGCGGGGCCAGGAAGCCGTCGGTCAAGGCGCCGATACAGGGACTGTTCTACGTGGGATGCGATGCCGGCGGCATCGGCGTCGGCATTCAGCAGGCCACGGACTCGGGAATGAAAGTGGCCGACGGCGTGATGCGGTATCACCGCCTGCGGCAGGCCATGATCTAGGGTCGCGGACCCGGGTCACGCCTGGCCGGCACGTGAACTAGGGAGGGCGGGTCGGTGCTGTCGACCCGCCCGCTTACATTATTGAACCGGTTTGACTGGTTTGGTGGCAGTTTGTATAATCTATCAGCCCTCTCGGTTGGCATTGTGTTATTGTTATCGTGAACGAGGTCAGTCAGTTTGGGTTGTTCTGGGATTCCAGCGCGCTTCCTGCCTTAACGAATTCTCAAATAGGAGGTGGAAATGGTAGGCATAACGTCCTACGGGGCCTACGTACCATGGCACAGAATGAAGCGTGAAGACTGCGTCAAAGCCTGGGGAGGCTTTGCCATGCCCGGGGAGCGGGCGGTAGCTTACTATGACGAAGACAGCGTCAGCATGGCCGTGGAAGCGGCCGTTGACTGCCTGACCGGCGTGGACGCCAGGAAGGTGGACGGCCTCTTCTTCGCCACGACGACTTCTCCCTACAAGGAGAAGCAGTGCTCGGCATTCATCGCTTTCCCGTTGGACCTGCGCCAGGACATCCGGACGGCGGACATCGGCACCTCCCTGCGGGCAGGCACCACGGCCATGGCCCTGGCCTATGACACGGTCCGCGCCGGCTCGGCTGACAGCGTGCTGGTGGCGGCGGCCGACATGCGCCTGGGCGCCCCGGCCGGGATGACCGAGCAGCAGTTCGGCGACGGCGCCGCGGCGCTGCTCATCGGCAAGGAGAACGTCATCGCCGAAATCCTGGAGGTATACTCCGTATCCGATGAGCTGGCGGGGACGTGGCGCTCTGATGAAGACAAGTTCGTTCGCTCCGGCGAGGACCGCTTCGTCCTGGACGAAGGGTATGCGAAGTACCTGCCGATGGCCATCCAGGGCGTGCTGAAGAAATGCAACCTCACCCCGAAGGACATCTCGAAGGTGGCCTTCGACACCCCGGGGGACCCGCGGAGACACGGCAAAGCGGGACAGCAAGCGGGGTTCGAAGCCGGCCAGGTGCAGGACCCGTTCCAGCTGTTCCTGAATGTGGGCATAGCGGGCTGCGCCATGGCCCCCATGATGCTGATCTGCGCCCTCGAGGAGGCCAAGCCCGGTGACAAGATCCTCGTGGCCGGCAGCGGCAACGGGGCGGACGCCATGGTGCTCCAGGTGACCGATGCCATCAAGAAGCTCGGGGCGCGCCGCGGCATCAAGAACAGCATCGCTTCCAAGACAGTGATGGGCAACTACAACGACTACCTGAAATGGCGAGAGCTTGTTCCCCAGGAGGCCGCCAGAAGGCCGGACAAGCAGCACATCAGGATGTCGGCCAACTGGCGCGAGAGGAAGCAGCTCCTGGGTCTCTGGGGCGTGAAGTGCAAGAAGTGCGGCACCGTGCAGTATGACAACGGTGCGGCCACCACCGGCCCCATCCGGGTCTGCGCGGAGTGCCAGACCATGGACAGCTTCGAGGACTACCCGTTTGGTGGGCGAAAGGCTAAGGTGTTCAGCTACACCCAGGACAACCTGGCCGCCGTGATAGACCCGCCGGCTTCGGTGGTGCTCATCGAGTTCGAAGGCGGCGGCAGGGCGTTCTTCGACCTCACCGATCGTGACCCCGCCAAGGTGGATGTGGGCATGCCGGTGGAGATGACGTTCAGGAAGCTGCAGTACGACCGGGGTCTCACCAATTACTTCTGGAAGGCTCGGCCGGTAAGGTAGAGGAGGAGATAGATGCCAGGAAGCATTAAGGATAAAGTCGCTATCGTAGGCATGGGTTGTACCCAGTTCGGGGAGCTGTGGAACAAGGGGCCCACGGACCTGATCGTGGACGCGGTGAACGAAGCCCTGACTGACGCCGGCATCACTCTGAAGGACGTTCAGGCAGCCTGGGGAGGAACACTGTTCAGCGGCACTGGAGGCCGGACGGTCAGCGAAGCCCTGCGATCACAGTACATCCCTATCACGAGAGTAGAGAACGCCTGTGGCTCGGGGCACGAGGCTGTCAGGGGCGCCTCGTATGCCGTCGCCGCCGGTGTCTACGACATCTGCCTGGCCATCGGCTACGAGAAGCTGAAGGACGAGGGCGTCGGCGGGCTGCCGGGCATGGAGAACCGCACCAACACCCACTACCAGTCCAGCATGCCCGGGGTGTTCGCCATGATGGCCACCCGGTACTTCCACCGGTACGGTCTCACCCCGGAAGAGGGCAAGAAGATGCTGGGCAAGATCTCGGTGAAGAGCCACAAGAACGGCGCCATGAACCCCAAGGCCCACCTGAGACGGGAGATCACCCTGGAGCAGGTCATGTCCGCCCCCATCATCGCCTGGCCGCTGGGACTGTTCGATTGCTGCGGCGTGTCCGATGGCGGCGCGGCGGCCATCATCGTCCGGGCGGACATGGTGAAGAGCTTCAAGAACAAGCCGGTGTACGTCAAGGCGCTCCAGATCTGCGCCAGCCCGACCACGGGCCGCATGCTGACCAGCTACGACTACACCCACGTCGAGGAGGCGTACCGGGCCGGCATCGCCGCCTACAAGGAAGCCGGCATTAAGAACCCGAGGGAAGAGATAAGCATGGCCGAGGTCCACGACTGCTTCTCCATTACCGAGGCGGTCACCATGGAAGACCTCCAGTTCAGTCCCAGGGGCAAGGTCAAGGAAGACATCGATGCCGGGACCTTCGAGCTCTCGGGCAAGCTGCCCGTGCAGCCGGACGGTGGCCTGAAGTGCTTCGGACATCCCATCGGGGCGTCCGGCATACGAATGCTGTACGAGCCCTGGCTGCAGTTCCAGGGCAGAGCCGGGAAACGGCAGATAAAGGACCCGAAGCTGGCCCTGGCCCACAACATGGGGAACGAGCCCTATGCGCCGGTAGTCAGCTGCTGCATTGTCGGACTCTGATAAAGAGGTCCCTTTCGATGGTAAGGCTGGCGGCAAGTTCTGGTAGCCAACGGCCTGGCGAGTGCCGGGCAACTTTCGGTGTGTCGGTCGCCGGGAGCGTGTCAACGCTCCCGGCGACTCTCTTTCGCCCGGGCATGATTCCTTTGTTTGGAGAGTAGAGGGTGGACTTCGAGCTGACCCCGGAGCAGAAGCAGCTGGAGAAGGAGGTCAAGGCCTACTTCGAGAAGAACGCGCCCCTCGAGCTGCACCAGGAGATCGACCACTTCCCCGAGGGCGAGGGCCCGCTCTGCCAGAAGTTCGTCAGGAAGCTGGGGGAAGACGGGTGGATGGGCATCGGCTGGCCCGGGGAATACGGCGGGCAGGGGCGGTCCTCCATAGACCAGTACATCTTCTTTGACCTGGCCCTGGGCTACTACCATATCCCCATTCCCATGCTGGCACTGATGACGGTGGGCCCCACCATCATGAGGGTGGGCACGCCGGAGCAGAAGCAGAAGATACTCCCCGCCATACTGAAGGGCGAATGCTCCATCGCTATCGCCTACACCGAGCCCGAGGCGGGGACGGACCTGATGTCCCTGAAGACGACGGCGGTGCGCGAAGGCGACCACTATGTCATCAATGGCCAGAAGACGTTCACCTCCATGGGCCACTCCTGCGACTACTACTGGCTGGCGGCCAGGACCGACCCGAAGGCGGCCAAGAAGTACCTGGGCCTGTCGATACTCCTCGTGGACGCGAAGACCCCGGGGATCACCGTCGAGCCTATCAGGACCATGAGCGGCCTGCGGTTGAACCACGAGTTCTTTGAGAACGTGCGGGTGCCGAAGGAGAGCCTCATCGGGGAGGAGAACAAGGGCGCGGAGTACCTCTTCATGCAGCTGGCGCATGAGCGGGTGATGCTGGTGCCCCATTCCTTCTCCCTGCGCGCCCTCCACGATGCCGCGCGCTGGGCCAGCCGGACGAAATTCAATGGCCAGACGGTCCTGGACCAGCCCTGGGTGCGGGGCCGGCTGGTGGACATGGCCCTGGAGTCCGAGGTCTTGAAGCTCCTCAACTACCGGGTGGCCTGGATGCTCACCCGGGGCGAGCTTCCGATAGTGGAGTCATCGATGATCAAGGTGTTCGGGAGCGAGCACATCAGGAGGGCCACGGACGTGGCGCTCCAGGTGATGGGGCTCTACGGGCAGCTGGAGACGGGGTCCAAGTGGGTCCCCGCCAGGGGCCGGCCCGAGCACGTCTACCGGATGCAGGTGCTGCTCACCTTCGGGGGCGGCACCAATGAGGTGCTGAGGGACATGATGGCCATGATGGGTCTCGGGCTGCCGCGATCCAGGTAATAGAGGTAAGGGCATATGGATTTCACCCTGAGCGCCGAGCAAGAGCTGCTGAAGAAGGAGATCCGCCACTTCCTGGAGACGGAGTGCCCCAAGTCGACGGTGAGGAAGCTGGAGGCCACCCAGACGGGGTACTCGGCCGAGATGTGGCGCAAGATGGCCGAGCTGGGCTGGCTGGGGCTGGTGCTGCCGGAAGAATACGGCGGGGTGGGCGGAAGCCTCATGGACCTGGCGGTGCTGCTGGAGGAGGTGGGGCGGGCCACCGTGCCGAGTCCTGTGTTCAGCACCATGGTCATGGGCGTGCTGCCCTTGCTTGAAGCCGGGACCGATGCTCAGAAGAAGCGCCTGCTGACCGGCGTGGCCAGCGGAGAGGTCCTGCTCACCATGGCCATAGCCGAGCCGGAGACGGACTACCAGCCGCGGCACATGTCGACCCGCGCCTCGCTTGGGCAGGACGGCTCGCTGGCGGTCAGCGGCACCAAGCTGTTTGTGCACAACGCCCACACGGCCAGCTGCCTGCTGGTAGTGGCCAGGACGGGCCGGATCGGTGATGCCGATCCAGGCATTAGCGTTCTCCTGGTTGACGGGAAGGCGCCCGGAATAGGCCTGACCCCGCTCATCACCATCGCCGCCGACAGGCAGTACGAAGTGGCCCTGGACAAGGTGACATGCGCCGCCGGCGACGTGCTGGGCGGCCTGAACCAGGGCTGGCCGGTGGTGCAGAGCACCCTGCGCAAGGCGACTGCCCTCCAGTGCGCCGAGATGGTGGGCGTGGCCCACAAGGCCCTGGAGCTGACGGCGGCCT
>CAYPDY010000020.1:26384-27206 GCA_964409515.1 uncultured Dehalococcoidia bacterium | reverse complement strand
ACCTGACGCCGCATCCGGGGAAAGGACGGTCAGCAATGGACATGGCCCTGAAGGACGCCTTCATCATGCTGTGGCGGGAGCGCTTCAACAACGCCCCGTTCCCCATCACCTTCTACTACACCGACGACGAGGGTCGGGCCGAGAGCGCCGCCGCAGGGAAGGTGCCCCGGTGCCTGATCGCGGCGCTGTCTGAGGTCAGGGACGGGAGATCGCTCTGCTTCGATGCCGAGGCCATCGGCTGTCCCGGAGGCAGAAGGTACGCCGGGTTCGCGGAGGGGCTCATGCCCAACTTCGAGTTCTTCCTTTCCTGCGGCATCCCCGGACGGATGAAGGGCGAACGCTACAAGAAGTCGCCGGAGCTCGTCAGGGAGGTCTTGAGACTGGCGCCTGCCTTCAAGGCGCCCCACCGGTTCCTGGTGTTCAAGCGGTGGGACCGGCTGGAGCCGCGGGACGAGCCGGCGGTAGCCATCTTCTTCGCGGCGCCCGATGTCCTGGCAGGGCTCTTCACCCTGGCCAATTTCGAAGAAGCGGACCCCAACGGGGTCTTCGCGCCGTTCGGCGCGGGCTGCTCCACCATCATCCAGTACCCCTACCTTGAAGGGCAGGCGTCCCGTCCCAGGGGGGTGATCGGCCTGTTCGATATCTCGGCCAGGCCCTTTGTGCCCCCCGACGTGCTCACCTTCTCCGTACCCATGGCCAGGCTGGCCCGCATGACAGGCAACGCCGGGGAGAGCTTCCTGATAACGGAATCGTGGCGCAAGGTGCAGGCGAGGATCGGCGGAAAGCCGACGTGATACAATGGCATTTGGCAAGAGACGGCAA
>CAYPDY010000020.1:2620-26374 GCA_964409515.1 uncultured Dehalococcoidia bacterium | reverse complement strand
GGTGGACCGATGAAGCCGGTCGCGGGACTCAGAATCCGCAACATGATGGAGCGGGATTTCGCCAGCATCGATGACGTCGACAAGCGGATCACAGGCAGGGAATGGGCCGGGGTCGGGGGACGGAGGGCCAGCAGTCACTTCTGGGGCTACTATCCTCCTCTCTCATTCGTGGCTGAGATCGAAGGGCAGGTTGTGGGCTTCATAATCGGTTCCATGGGCGGTCCGGAGTACTCTCTGCCGGTCAGCGGATGGGTCACGACGATTGGCATCGATCCGGACCACCAGGGACAGGGCATCGGCACGGCGCTGTTGAAGGCCTTCATCGATGTCTGCGACATCGCCCGCATGCCAGCCCGCCTCATGCTGCCCCACAACGAGAACTTCGAAAAGATGCTGCTGGGCCTGGGCTTTGAGCGCGGGGGGCTGGTGGAGTACGTCAGACAGGTCAGGTGACCGCCCGACAGCGGTCCGCGGAAGAGAGGGAGGGCGAGATGAAGAGCATGCTGGAAGCGATCGTCTCACGACGGAGCGTGAGGAAGTGGAAGCCCGATGCAGTGTCCGAGGAAGACATCAGGGGTATCCTCGAAGCGGCCATGAACGCGCCCTCAGCCGTGAACGAGCAGGCATGGCAGTTTGTGGTGCTGACCGGCAAGGTCCTGCAGGAGTTTGTGGATATCAACGGCAATACCCCCAAGGGCGCGCCCGTGGGCATCCTGGTCTGCGGCGACAAGAAAGCCGACAAGCTCGGGGGTTTCTACGTGCACGATTGCTGCGCCGCCACCCAGAACATCCTCCTGGCCATTCACGCTAAAGGGCTGGGCGGGGTGTGGACGGCCGTCTTTCCCAATGCCATCCCGGGGTTGCGCCGCCTGCTGAACCTGCCGGACCACGTCTACCCTCTGGCCTTCGTTCCCTTCGGGCACCCGGCAGCCCGGCAGGGCAAACCGACCAGCCGCTACGACGAAACGAAGGTGCACCGGAACGCCTGGTGAGAGAGCGGCGCCTCCTATCTCAGGGCAGCTGCCACCTTCATGGCTTCCTTCCCCAGGGCCTCCAGGGAAGACTCATTGACGATGGTGAAGTCGGCCATGGCGATCGGGCCGCCCTTGTTCAGGTTCTGTATTTCAGCCACGTCCCGGCCGGCGGCCTCCTCGGGCTGGAGCGGCCTCACGGGCCGCTTCGCCAGCCTCTGCTGCCTGGTCTGTGGAGAGGCCCAGACGGCTACCACGGCAAAGCGGTCGCCGTAGCGCTCCTTCATCAGGATGTATTCTTCCCACGAGTAGAGGCCATCCACCACGGCGTCACCCGATTCCAGCAGGCGGTCAATCCTGGGCAGGCTCAGCCTGGCATAGGCCGCCATGCCGTGCTCGGCTCGCAGCTCCTGACGTACCAGCCGTTCGTTCTTCTCGTTCAGCTGGAGGCCTCTTCGCCTCACTTCCTCGTCGGTGATATCCCCGAACCGCACCCTGGCGAACCCGCTCTTCTCGAATACCCTGGCCACCTCCGACTTGCCCGAGCCGGCCATGCCCACAATCGCTACCACTTTCATCGGTGTTCGGTCTCCTGAATTGCTACCTCTCGAGGGCCAGGGCGCCACGGCTCACTCGCTGTTCCTGGGCCGCAGGGTTTGGCCGATCCTCTCTTCCTCCTGGGCCAGCAGCTCTCGCAGCTCCTGGAGGTCATAGCTCTTCACCCCCACGCCCTTCTCCCTCATGTGCACCCTGGCTATGCCGGCGTTGATGATCAGCTTCTTGCAGATCATGCACGGCCCGTAGATCCGGTCTTGTTCCCCCCGGCTCTTGTCGTAGGCATCCTTGTTCCGTTCGCTGGAGAGGTACATCTCACCGCCGACTATGCTGACGCCGGTCCTGGCGGCATTGATGATGGCGTTCTGCTCGGCATGGACGCTGCGGCACAGCTCGTACCGCTCACCGGGACCGATGTTCAGCTCCCTCCGCAGGCAGATTCCGGTATCGATGCAGTGCTCCGTCCCCCGCGGAGAGCCAACATAGCCCGAACTGAGCTCGACGCCATCCCTGCTCACGACAATCGCCCCTATCTTCCTTCTGAGACAGGTGCTCATCTCCGAGACGACCTCGGCCCGGTTCAAGAAGTGCTCGAACTTGTCAGGCCTCTTCACCCTGGGCCAGCGAGTAGTCACTGATCACCCCCTCAACTCGAGACGTGGTACGCCGCTGTGGAATCGTACATGGGATTGGCCGGAGGTGTCAAGGCAGGCGGGCCGCTACGCGGCCCTCACATCGCAGGAAAGGCCCAGCCGGCATGCCTGGCACTTCCGGCGATTCCTGGTCCCTACCGGAACAGCCTCCCCGTCGATGAGCTGCCTGATCCTGAGGACCGCCCTCTGCACCTCCTCACGATGGCCCTGGGTAAACGACTGGGCCCAGATCTCGAAGCCCGTCTCCCGGCTGCGTATGCCGGCCATGATCGGCGAAGTTGGATGGTATTGCTCTTCAAAGGCCAGGCAGTAGCCCCAGGCCTGCATCCGGCTGCCCGGCCAGGCCATGTCGCCGGGCCTGTCATCGATCACCAGTACCCGGTCGGGCATGAAGACCACCTCGTCGATGCATCCCTCCACCTCGATCCCTTCCACGGACACCGCTCTGGCGGAGACCACTATGCCTTCCTGCCCGGCTTTCGCCATGGCATCATCGACGCTGAGCTCCAGCTTCGCCGCCACGTCATACAGCTTTTCCAGGGAGACCAGGGCCGCCCTGGTCTCAGGGCTCTCGGGCTTCGGCTGCGGCACGACCCCCCGGCAGTGCTCCAGATAGACCTGGTACTCACAATAAGCGAAGCTGTTCAGCCAGCCCGCCGGGATCCTCTTCACAGGCGGTCCTCCCCTGAGGAATTATAGCATCCCGGTGCGGCCGGAAGAGGCGCCCGCGCGCTTCCCGCGCGGGGCAAGAACGCTGATGGGCAAAGCGAGGCGGGGCCGGCGCCCGTCGCGCCGGCCCCCTGAGTGAGGTTGCGAGAGACGAGATAACGTGACTAGATTGTGACCAGGTTCCGCATCAGGGCAGCAAGTGATATTGACCGGGCCTAGCGACGCGCCTGGCGCCGGGAGCGGCCCGTCTCCTCACCTTCATCTGCCGTGACCAGGTAGACCCGCAGGGCGAAGGCCACCACCCACAAGGCCACCAACCCCACCACCCCCAGACCCCAGGGGTAGGCATTGCCGAACAGCCCTACCACCAGTACGAGTACGCCGGAACCCATCAGGAACGCCGTGAATGCATTAAGAAACCGCACCATTGTACCTTGCCCCCTCTGAAAAAGGCACTCGTGCATCGGCCTGCCAGTGCCGGCCTAGTTGCGGGAGATGGCCGTCGACGCGCGGGTCACAAAGCCGTCGCGAATCTGCATAGCCATGACATCGGAGACGATCCTCTCGATGGCCGCGGCCTCTTCACGGCTGGTCTCCCGTACTTCATCCCGGATCGCCAGCAGGTTGCTCACGATGTTGCCGTAGCTCGCTGCGCCCTTCGCTTCTTCAGTCGTCATGGAATTCCTCCTTACCGCTGTCTTGTCTGCGCCGGTTCCACCGGAACCTCATTGGCCGGGACCGAAACCTTTCAGCTTGCCGACGACGTTCCTCGTTCGGCGTACGTATCTCTGATCCCCAACCTTGATACACCTACAATAATCCCACAGTCCTGCTCCACTGTGAATCCATTGGGCTACGTATTCCGCCACCCGGGACACCGTATTTCCGGCGTGTCGGAATACTTAGGTATACGCCTGAAGCATCCTGACCCTGTTCTCCCCATGACCTTAGTCGGCAAGAGAGGCCCGAACCCCCGTGCTCCGGCGCTGTCGGTCAGGGGAACGCATTTCCCTCGGCCGCCCGCTCACAAAACCGTCACCAGCCGCCATTACGTGCCGGCACCCGATGGGGCGGAGGGGCCTGAAGGCCGGGCGGCACTAGGCCCTGACGCGGCGCAGCTCGATGGTCACCGCGTTCGCCTTGTCGATGCACTCCCACTGCATGACATCGGGATCTCCCCAGGGAAACCCGCCCCCGTACTCCAACATGGTGATAAAGGGGAAGATATCGTGCCGACTATCCGGCAAGCACCGCTGGACATCCGGTGTGCCTCCTGCCCCCGGTTCTAACGCGGTTCCATCATTTCTCTATCGTGATTCTAACATAAGATTGCTAACATCCTCTAACGCGATGCACCGTCAGGACCGGCACGGCCAGCAGGGCTGTCCGGCCCG
Source organism: uncultured Dehalococcoidia bacterium (assembly GCA_964409515.1). GTDB lineage: Bacteria > Chloroflexota > Dehalococcoidia > UBA2247 > RBG-13-53-26 > JAFGCL01. Next base: position 22,132 of record CAYPDY010000020.1, on the reverse strand, counting down.
GGTCAACGCAGAAAGGAATCTGAAATCAACACCTGAGAGCCGATCCGGAATGGCCCATAAGTGAGATGGCCGTCAACAAGCTTAGCCTAGAAGCGGCCTCAGGAGGATGGAATACTGGTGGGAGGGCTTCCTGGGCCAGGCCAGACTCACTTGCCGGATAGGACATAAGAGTGGGACGTCACGCTAACGTGACGTCCCACTCGTTTCAACGCCGGTACGCAGGGCCGGGGCCAGGTCACCCGTCCCGGCCCGTACTCAGCCGATGCCCGGGTCCGCAAGTCCAGCCGCGGCAGAACCGCCGCGGCCGCCGGGATCGATCACGGAGGCCAGAACACCGGCGTCTTCGCCGCCGGGACGCCGAGGTGCCTCGTACACCGTACAGTACGACGGCCCTCCCGGCAGACCGCCGGGCGCCGTCCTGACAGATGCCCCGACAACTCCGGCATTTGCCCGCGACTTCAAAAGCCGTCTTGGCCCTCCGGTTCCTCTTTCCCTCCTTGCCTAACCCACCGGCGCGGTGAGGCAGAAAAGACCGCACTCCGGCCTGCACCACCGACCGTCCTGGCTGCCTGCGTGCCCCCACTTCGACGCCGGCGCTGGCCGGCCCGAAGACCCCTCACATCAAGGCAGCCGGACGACCGGAATGGCCGCTCCGAAGCCCCCGGCCTCTTCTCCCCAACCTCCTCCTTCTCCACAGACCACCTGTGGTCATCCGGAGTCCCATGAGTCTAGCAGGCCTGACTCTCCCGTGCCTCTCAACGGGTCAGGGCCCGCTCACAAAATCACCACGTGAAAGGCCTGGGCAACCGGGAGCCATGCCGGGGAAGGTCAGATTTGGACGACCTCCGCCATGATGTCATCACCTATGGTCAGGAGGCCATAGGACCCGCGGCAGCGGCCCGGGTTGAACATCAGGGCGCCCCCAATGACCTCGTGGCAAGGCAAATGGGAATGCCCGAAGACGATCACGTCCGCCTGGTCGAACTCCGCCCGCACCCGCCCGGCGATGCCCGGCGGCGCACCCCGGCCGTGGGTCACCCCGATCACCTTCCCGGCCACCGTCAGCAGGTCCTTGCGCGGCAGGGCCACCCGAATCCCCAGGGAGTCCATGTTGCCGCAGACAGCCCTGACCTCATTGAGCGACCGCAGTCCCTCCAGGACTGCCGTCCCGGTGAAGTCCCCGGCGTGAACGATCAGGTCCGCCTCTGACAGCGCCCTGAGCATCGAGGCCGGCAGCTCCTCTATCGACGCAACGTGAGTGTCGGTCAGGACCGCGACTTTCACCTTCTGGCTCTCCTGACACCGGGCGGGCCTACAGCCCGGCCAGTATCTCCGCCACCTTGACCGCCGTCGTGCCGGTCAGCGTGGCGCACTTCTCGATGGTCTCCGGCCCGCGCGGGCCGAAGTAGTGGTTGACCACCTCGTTTATGTCGAACCAGTTGACGCCGGTGATCTCCGAGCAAACCGTGCTCTTGAACATGGGCTTGAACCAGAGGGTCAGCTGATGGCAGGGCGCAAAGGCAGGGAGGATCGCCTCCAAACCCTGATCGATAGCGGACCGCCCCACCCTGGCGCTGATGAGGACAAAACCGGTGGACAGGGCCCCGCAGGTGAGGCCACAGCTGCCCCCGCCCTGGAGACCACCCATGGCCCTGAACCAGAAGTCATCCCTGATCTCCAGGACGTCCTGGAAGGCCTGGAAAAGCGACTGGGAACAGCCGAAGGACTTCACGTAGTACTGCTGCGCCAGCTCCCCCACCCTGGCTCGATTGTCTTCCGAGGCGAAGACCTCCCTGGACCTCCGGTCGAAGTGCTCTGCGAAGTCATTCCGGACCATGGTTCACCCTCCCCCTGATTCTACCGCCCGGCCGCGTGCCGGGCGGCGACGTAGCCGAATACCATGGACGGGCCGATGGTGGCCCCGGCCCCGGCATAGGAGTTCCCCATTACCGACGCGGAGCTGTTGCCGGTGGCGTAGAGTCCCTCTATCGGCGACCCGTCCTGGCCCAGCACCCGGGCCTGGTCATCGGTCACCAGGCCGCCCTTGGTGCCGAGATCGCCCGGCCAGAGCTCAAAGGCGCAGTACGGAGGCGTGTCCAGCGGGCCCAGACATGGGTTGGGCCGTACCGACGGGTCGGCGTAGAAGCGATCGATGGCCGTGTCGCCCTTGTGGAAATCCAGATCCGTCCCCGAGGCAGCGTACCGGTTGAGCTTCTCCACCTCGGTTGCCAGCCCCCTGGGGTCGATGCCGCACTTCCCGGCCAGTTCCTCAATGGTGTCCGCCACCTTCAGGTAGCCGCTGGCCACGAACCTTCTGCCGCTGGTCCCGGGCATTATCGGACCGGCCGGATACTTCCTCCGGAAACGCCCGTCCATGATGAAGTAGGCCGGTATGGCCCCGGCCCCGCTGGCGTGGCTGGCATACTGGTTCTTGACCACATCGATATAGGGGGCGGCTTCGTTGGTGAAACGCTTCCCCTGCCTGTTCACGATGATGCAGCCGGGCAGCGAGCGGTCGACTATGCTCATGTTCGGCATTTCGCCGCCGGGCGCCACGCTGGTCGGCATCCACCAGGCATCGTCCATGAGATCCACCCGCGCGCCCAGCTCCAGACCCATCCGGATGCCGTCGCCATGATCGCCGGGGCAGGCCACCGTCCAGGTGTCCCCGACGGGCTGGCGCTGGTACTCCTCCCGCATGGCCCGGTTGCGGGCAAAGCCGCCTGCCGCCAGGATGACGCCTCTGCCGGCCCTGACACGCACGCTCTGCCCGGCCTTCCTGGCCTCGACGCCGACCACGCGGCCGCCTTCCACGATCAGATGCTCCGCACCCGTGTCCAGCCACAACGCGATGTCCCGGTCGGCCAGGGAGAGGCGCAGTCGGCCTATCAGGGCGTTGCCCAGCGTGAGACGGGTATCCGCCTTCGCCAGGCTGCGAAACGGATTGAGATAGTAAGCCGCCACGATCCTGGCGGCCGCGGCCCGGCCCCTTGGAGAGGCATCCACCATTCGGTGGGCATCGCCGGCGGTGGCCATCATCTTCCCGAAGAGCCGGGCCTGGCTGGGCACCGGCTGCATCTCGGCCCACAGGCGGCCCAGCTTCCTGGCATCGAAGGGCACCGCCTCGATGGTGCGCCCGCCTCCCGGCCTGGCGCCGGGCAGCCCGGGGTAGTAGTCAGAGTAGCCGGCCACCAGCTGAAACCGGACCCGGGTCTTGTCCTCGAGGTACCGGACCATCTCCGGGGCCGCGCTCACGTAGGCCCGCAGGCGTTCCTCCGGGACACGGCCCGCGGTGACCGCCGCCAGATACGTCAGCGCCTCATCCGGCGAGTCGGACAGCCCCGCCTTCTTCATCAGATGGTTGCAGGGGACCCAGATCGACCCCCCTGACATGGCGGTGGAACCGCCATAGAGGCTGCCCTTCTCAATCACCAGGGCCTCGGCCCCGCGGTCCCGGGCCATCAGGGCGGCCGTCATGCCCCCACCGCCGGACCCCACCACCAGCACATCGGTTGTATGGACCCACCCTTTGTCCATCGGCTTCACCCTCCTCTTCAGCCGCCGGCCGGGACTACTTGCCGCCGCTGTCGGTGCTGCTGCCACCCTTGCCTTCGCCGGCGCTGCCGCCACTGGTCCCGGCGCTGCTGCCGCCGCCCTTGCTCCCGCCGCCGCCATTCCCGCGGCTGAGCAGGGCACCCATGCCAACGACAAATATGAGCATGCCGACAAGCACCAGCACCCAGAAGTCGCCCCAGCCCCCCCAGAGCGCCAGGATAGCCGTCAGGCCTCCTGCCAGAGCCATGGCCAAACCAATCCATCTCAGCATTATGTCGTACCTCCCAAATCAAACAAACCCTGGGTCTCTACCCCGTTTGCGGACATCTCCATTTCACCCCAGTTCCGGCCGGACTTGACGTCGACCTTCAGGGGAACGCTCAGGGCCATGGCCCCGGACATGACCTCCCGGAGCAGCCCCGCGGCCTGCTCCGCTTCCTCCCGGGGCGATTCCAGCAGAAGGTCGTCGTGGACCTGAAGAATCAGCCGGCTCCTCAACCCGCGCCGGTCGATTTCTCCCTGCAGATGGACCATGGCCACCTTGATGATGTCCGCCGCCGTCCCCTGGACGGGCATGTTGATGGCCATGCGTTCGGCGGCCTCCCTCACCTGCCGGTTGCCGGAGTTCAGGTCCGGGATGTACCGCCTCCGGCCCATCACCGTCTCCACGTAGCCCTGGTCCCTCGCCTTCCGCCTGGTGGACTCCAGGTAGCTCTTCACACCAGGATACCGCTCGAAGTAGGCCGCGATGAACCGGGCCGCCTCCCCTCGTGAAAGCCCGGTGGCCTGCTCCAGTCCAAAGTCGCTTATGCCGTAGATGATGCCGAAGTTGACCACCTTGGCCACGCGGCGCATGTCCGTGGTGACCCCGCCGATGGGCACGGCGAACACCTCCGAGGCCGTGGCCGCATGGATGTCCCTGTCCTGCCGGAAGGCCTCCAGCAGGCGCGCGTCCTGGGAGAGATGCGCCAGGATGCGCAGCTCGATTTGCGAGTAGTCAGCGCTGACGAGGAGGCAGGAAGGGGCTGCCACAAAGGCCTGCCGCACCTGCCTGCCCAGCTCTCCCCGAATGGGGATGTTCTGCAGGTTCGGTTCGCTGGAAGAGAGGCGGCCGGTGGCCGTGGCCGCCTGGTTGAAGGTGGTGTGCAGCCGGCCTGTCCGGGGATCGACCAGGGCCGGCAGGGCATCGATATACGTGGAGCGCAGCTTGGCCAGCTGGCGGTACTCCAGGATCAGCTTCACGATGGGGAAGGAGGTCTTCAGCCCGTCCAGAACGGAGGCTTCGGTGGAGTAGCCGCTCTTCGTCTTCCTCCCTCCGGGCAGGTGGAGCTCCCCGAACAGCATGGCGCCCAGCTGCTGCGGCGAGTTGATGTTGAAGCGGCGGCCGGCGAAGGCATAGACCTGGTCCTCCAGGGACACCAGCTGCCGCCCCAGGCTCTGCGACAGCTCCCGAAAGAGACCTGTGTCCAGCGCCACGCCGTTTCGCTCCATGCCGGCCAGCACCGCCACCAGAGGCATCTCCACCTCGTTGAAGAGCTTCATGAGCTCCTTCTGCGAGAGCTCCTCCTCCAGCAGCGGTCGCAGGCGGTCTATGGCCCTGACCTCGGCCGAGGCATTCCCCGCCGTCTCCTCGATGTTCACCTCCGTGAAGAGACCGCGCTTCGCTGGCGGACGCACCGCCAGCTCCAGTCCGATCCTGCCGAGGGCCAGGGAAGGAAGCCCTGCTCCTTTGTCACCCAGCAGATACGCGGCAATCATGGTGTCGAAGGCCAGCGGGCGCAGCTCCACCCCGTGCTCGGCGAGCGCCTTGATGGCCTCCTTCCCGTCATGAGCCACCTTGCCCACCCGCTCGTCAGCCATCAGGGGACGCAGCCGCTCCAGCGTCGGCCGGGGGTCCAGTCCGGCGCTGCCGAGGGGAAGGTAGTAGATCTCCCCGGACGGGACGCCCAGGGCCAGTCCCACCAGCTCGGAGTTTCCCCGCTCTCGCTGTTCGGCCGCCAGGCGGACGATCAGCGACCGGGACTCGGAGAGCCCGGCCACGGCCTGCTCCAGTGCCGCCGCGGTGTTCACCAATGTGTACCTGACCTCTTCCGCCGCCCGGCCCGCCGCGGCCTTCTCCCTGGCCGCCCCCAGGTCGGGCAGCCTGTTGAGGATCTTGAAGAACTCCAGCTCGCGAAAGAGCTGTACCGCCGCGTCGCGGTCATAGCCGACGGCCCGGCAGCTCTCCAGGTCGAACGAGATGGGCACGTCGGTGACAATCGTGGCCAGCCTCCGGCTCTGCCTGGCCTGCGCCTCCTGTGCCCGGAGAGTCTCCCGGAGCTTGTCCGGGGTCACCTCACCCAGGCGCTGATAGATGCCGTCGACGCTGCCGAACTCCTGGATCAGCCGCGCGGCCGTCTTCGGTCCAATGCCGGGCACCCCCGGGATGTTGTCGGACGGATCACCCTGCAGCCCCTTAAGGTCAGGGATCTGCTCCGGGCTGACGCCGTACTTCTCCTGCACCGATTTTGGATCGCACAGGGTAGAATCAGCGAATCCCCGCTGCGGCAGCAGTACCTTCGCCTTCTCGGAGACGAGCTGCAGCTCATCATTGTCGCCGGTGACGATGATGGTGTTGATGCCCTGGGCCGCGGCCTGGCGCGAGATAGTCCCTATGATGTCGTCAGCCTCGTAGCCGTCCAGCTCAAAGACGGGTATGTTGAAGGCCCGCACCACGTCCCGGACACGCCCCAGCTGGCGCACCAGCTCTTCAGGGGCCTTCGGGCGCTGCGCCTTGTACTCTTCAAACTCGAGGTGCCTGAAAGTCGGAGCCGGCCGGTCGAAGGCCATGGCCAGGTGGGTGGGCCGGAGATCCTGGAGCACTTTGAGCAGCTGGAGCACGAAGCCGTAGACGGCCCCGGTCGGCTCTCCGGTCTTGCTGGCCGAGAGGGACGGCAGGGCGTGAAAGGCCCGGTGCACCAGGGCATGACCGTCAAAGAGAATCAGCAGAGGCTCATCCAACGTGCTACCCTCCGGTCGCGGCTGACGCCTTATTCTACTCGAACGCCCGCGCCCTCACAAACCGCGGGCTGCAGTCCCGGCTGCTGAGGGCGGGGTCCCGCCGGGCGGGTGTTGACCGCGGCCATTCCTGCGCCCCGATTGACGGTCTCGGGACAGCGTGGATATACTTAGCTTTGGGGGTGCAAGCCTGTCCCGGGCCAGGGATCGGCGCCGGAGTGGATGTTGGAATCACCCTTGGACGCAGACGAGGGTGATTGAGATGGGGAGGGATGACAGATGACCAGATTCCTGAATGCTCTGGCGGCTCTCCTGTTTGGCCTGGGCATTCTGGTCTTTGCCGTCGGCCTGTTCTCCGATCGCCTGGACTGGCAGACAGGCCTGATAGTCATGGTAGCCTTCTGGGTGGCGGCCTTCGCCCTGCGGGTCTTCCTGGTTTCCCGGAACGATTAGGCGGCATTCCCCGGAATGACCCGGCGGCCGGGCACACCGGCCTGAATCGGAGAAGACAGGCGCTTACCCAATCCGCTTCGGAGTGAATAAGGGCCCTGAGACTCTACAGCTTCGTTAACGTCCCCTCCGCCTTTGGCGAGTTCACCATCGTCTGGCGGGACAGCGTCGACGGCGCCAGGGTCCATCGGGTGCTCCCGCCCGGCGATCCGGGACGGGAGGCAGAGGTCCGTTCCTCGAATCAGGCCCTCATGAGGCCACTGTCGCATCCGGCCATTGAAGCGCTGGCGGACGGGATGCGCCGCTTCCTCGAAGGCCAGCAAGTGGACTTCCCCGTCAGCCTCATTGACCTCGGGCAGTGCTCCAGCTTCCAGAGAAGTGTCCTCCTGGCCGAACACAGGATACCCAGAGGCCGGGTGAGCACGTACGGCCGGATCGCCGCGGCCCTGGGATGCCCGGCCGCCGCCAGGGCAGTGGGCACAGCCCTGGCCCGAAACCCTTTCCCCATCATCATTCCCTGCCACCGCACCATCAGGTCAGACGGGGACCCGGGAGGATTCGGCGGCGGCCCGCATATGAAGCGGGCCTTGCTGGAGCTCGAGGGCGTGGAGTTCACCTCAACGGGCAAGGTGGCCGCCCGGTTCTTCTGCTGAAGCGGCGCCGTTGCCAGCCGGAGTCTTATCGTCTAGTATGGGCCTGGAAGGAGGCATCATGGAGTACAGGAACCTCCAGTTCGAGATCCGTGACCACGTGGGCTGGCTGACGCTGAACCGGCCGGATCACGGCAACGCCGTGTCGCTGGAGATGGTACAGGAGCTGCGCCATTTCTTCGCCGGCCTGGAGCAGAACCTGGATATCCGCGTCGTCGTCCTGCGCGGCGCCGGAAAGCACTTCTGCACCGGCCTGGACCTCATGTCCAGCTTCGGCACAGGCCGGAGCGAGATCAACCCGGCCGCCGGGCTGGCGCCCACCAGGTTCGACCCCCGCGGCTGCCGCATACTGTGGGACTTCACGGACATCGTGGTCAAGATGAGGCAAGCCCCGCAGCCAATCGTGGCCTCCATGACCGGCTCTTCGCTGGGGGCCGGTCTGGGCATGGCCCTGGCCTGCGACATCCGCCTGGCCGCTCAATCGGCCCGGCTCAACGTGGGCGCTCCCCGCATCGGGTTCTCCGGAGGGGAAATGGGGATGTCCTACTTCCTGCCCCGGCTCATCGGCCTGTCCAAGGCAGCGGAGTACATGTACACTGCCCGCTGGATAGATGCCCCCACCGCCGAGCGCATCGGCCTGATATCGAGGGCCGTGCCCGATGACCGGCTGGCCCAGGCCACCGAGGACCTGGTCGGGGAGATGCTGGCAGTCTCACCCTTTGCGCTGAGAATGACCAAGGAGGTCCTCTACGCCAACGTCGACGCCCCCAGCCTGGAGCAGGCGGCCAAGCTGGAGAATCGGACCCAGCTCATGTGCGGCTTCACCCAGGACGCCATGGAAGCCATCAAGGCGGTTTATGTCGACAAACGCCGCCCGGTGTACGAGGACAAGTAGGGTCGGACAGTATCCGGGCCGCCTCGTCAACCACGAGTGGCAGTATCTCGCCCGTCTTCCCCTGGATAAGGTAGTCGGAGATGCCCTGCTGCGTCAGGGGCGTCGGCTCGGCATTGACCTCGATGATCTTCACGGCGGGCCGGCTAGGGCCAATACTGTTCCGGGCCATGGCCGGCAGCGCGGCAAAGGGATACACCACGGCCGATGTGCCGCAGATCAGCATGACGTCGCACATCATGGCCTCCGACTCGGCGGCATCCATGATGTCGGACGGTATCGGCTCCCGGAAATGGACCACGTCATACTTCAGGGGCCGGCCGCAGGTGCAGAGCGGGGGCAGCTTCTCCAGCGAGCACTGGTCAACGGCGAACCTCGAGCCGCAGGAAAGACACCGCAGCTTCTCCACGGTGCCGTGATAGTGCAGCACCACGCGGGTCCCCGCCTTCTCGTGGAGGCCGTCGACGTTCTGGGTGATGGTGGCCTTGACTATGCCCAGCTGCTCCAGGCGGGCGATGGCGTGGTGGCCCGGGTTGGGGGCTACCTGGCGCATCTGCCGGTAGAAATCGCTGCCGCTGCCCACGGTCTCCAGCATCTCCTGCCAGTAGGCTGCGGGGTCAGAGAGGAACCTCTCGTATCTCTGGTACGCCTGGGCTTCGGCCTGGGGGTTGGTAGTCCAGATGCCTTTTGGCCCCCGGAAATCCGCGACGCCGGACTCCGTGGACACGCCGGCGCCGGTCAGCACGACGGCATGGCTCGAGGCCGCCAGGTCGCGGGCGGCTTGCCTGATTAGCTCGTCGGTCTCCCGGGTCCTCATAGTCACTGTCCGAACAGGCCTTCAGCATCATGAGGCCACAACCAGTATAGGTTTCGACGCCAAGGGTGTCGAGGGAGCCACCCGATCCGCCTTTTCCGGGGACCGGTGAGCCTCCAGGGTAACGCACATGCCGCCACGGACTTGATTTCCGCCCGGCTGTCGGGGTCTAATGGACCTTGGTCGTGAAGAAGCTCTTCTTATTGATGGTGCTGGCCCTGATCGCGTCCGGCCTGTGCGGCCTCCTGTGGCAGCCCGCCATGGTTCTCGCCGGCACCGGCGAGATCGTCTTCGTCGAGGCCCAGGTGGACCTGGCGGCGGACGGATCAGCGGTCCTGGCCTACACCGTGCAGTGGAGGGTGACCTCGGGGGACCTCCACGGGTTCTACTTCGACGAGCAGGACGGGCTCCGGATCGGCACCGTGTCGACAGACTCCTATGCCCTGGACTCGGCGGGAAACCGTTACGGCCTGGATATCAAGGTGCTCTCCGCCGACAGGCTGGACATCGTCCTGGCTGATGGCCAGGGGGTTTCCTCCGGCACGGTCACCTACTTCTTCTGGTTCACCACCAGCTTCGCTGAAGCGGGATACGTGGCGCCGACCACCTCCGAGAACGGCACGGACCTGTTGGTCTTCAACTGGTCGCCGATGGTATGGGACGAGGCGCCGGACCAGGACCACTATACCCTGAAGGTGCTCACGCCGTACGTCCTGCCCGCCGGCGTGGACCCCCGCTCACACGTGGAGCAGAACGGGCTGGTGCTCACCGAGCCCTTTATGAACCGGGACTACCTCATCGACTACCAGAGGGGGGAAGGGGACCGCCTGCGGCTCGTCTTCCACAAAGATGACCCGGGGAACCTGTACCAAATGCGGACGCAGTTCTACCTCCCCGCCGGGTGGTTCGAGCTACCGGCCGGAGGCACTCCCGCGGCCGGCGAGACATGGGCCGACAGGGTGGGCAAGGTCCTGCCCTGGGCCGGCGAGCTGGTCCTGATGGCGGCCTACTACTTCGTCGTCACCGCCAAGCACCGCTCCATGGTCACGGCCCACCGCGGGCTGGACGACGTGCGCTGGGAGAACCTGGACTGGACACCGCCCAAGCTCATCCTGTCGAACTTCCGCGTGCCGGGCAAGGTGTGCACCGACCTCACGCCGCTGGAGGCCGCCTTCTACCTCGAGATCCCCTTCAAGCAGATCGTCAGCGCCATCATCCAGTCGCTGGCGGCCGAGGGGTACCTCAAGATCATCTATGCTACCCCGGTCCTGCACGCCAAGGTGCTCAAGCCGCCCGACCGCAGCCAGCTGGACCCCTACGAGTGCCAACTCCTGGAGTCCTTCCAGGACGACGGTGAGCTGTCGCAGCCCGAGCTGGAGGCCCTGATGGACCTGGCCGTGGCCAACATCCAGCAGAAGGCCTGGGACTGCGACATCAAGGCCACCCAGGAGCACTACCGCGGCCGCATCGCCGAGTTCCAGAAGGACCAGCGCCGGGAGGCGGAGGAGGGCCGCCCTGCCCAGGAATACGATCAGTGGTACTGGTGGTACCACAACCAGCACCCCTTCTTCACCAGCCGCTTCGCCTACGGCTGGAACCCGTGGCTGTACGACACGGCGGTCCCGGTGGACACGGACCACATCCTGAAGGGACCGGTGGACACCGCCCTGGCCCTCAACCTGAACGTCTGCCACGACGCCTGTCACTCGGCCTGCCATTCCGCCTGCCACAGCGCGTGCCACTCCGCCTGCCACAGCGCCTGCCACTCCGCCTGCGTCAGCGGAGGCTCTCACTAGCATGGTAGACCTCACCTGGGCCGACGAGTTCATCCGCAACGTCAGGCCGTACATCTTCGTCCGCGAGGAGGACAGCCTCCTCATCAAGAAGCCCAACCAGGCGCACCGGCTCAACCCCCAGGGCGTCCGGGTCCTCAAGTTCCTGCTGGAGGGAGGCACCATCGACCGGCTCCTGGACCAGGTGGGGCGTGAGGAGCAGCGGGCGGCCGATGTGGCCCTGTTCCTGAACGAGGTCCGGCGCTGCCTCGACGGCACTCTGCAGGAGACCAACCACACCCGGGCCGTGGAGGTCCGGCCCCTGGAGGTCAACTTCTCGCGGCTGCCGGTGCTCTCCGAGGTGGCGGTCACCTCCCGCTGTAACCTGCGCTGTGCCTTCTGCTACGGGGCCTGCTCCTGCACCGGCCGCCCGGCCAACGCCCGGGGCGAGATGACCACCCGGGAGATAGAGCAGGTGCTGGCCAAGATCATTCGCCAGGCCAGGGTGCCGTCCGTCAGCTTCACCGGCGGCGAGCCCGCCATCCGGCCGGACCTGTGCCGCCTCGTCAGCTGCGCCAGGGGCCTGGGGATCAGGGCCAATCTCATCACCAACGGCACGCTCATCACCGGGGCGCTGGCCCGCAGCCTGGCCGCCGCCGGGCTGGACTCGGCACAGGTGAGCCTCGAGGGAGTGACTGGCGCCACCCACGACGCGGTGACCGGCGTTCCAGGCTCTTTCTCCAGTACGCTGGCCGGAGTGGCCCACCTGAAGAGCTGCGGCATCCACGTCCACACCAACACCACCCTGAACCGGAGGAACCTGGAGGACTGCCGGCAGATGCCGCGTTTTGTCCGGGAGGAGCTGGGCCTGGACAAGTTCAGCATGAACCTGGTCATCCCCAGCGGCACGGCCCTGGTCCATGAGGAGCTGCTGGTCCGCTACAGCGAGGTGGGCCCCATGGTCGAGGGGATCCTGGAGGAGAGCCGGCGCCGGGGGGTGGAGTTCATGTGGTACTCGCCCACGCCGCTGTGCCTGTTCAATCCCATCCTCCATGCCCTGGGGAACAAGGGCTGCGGCGCCTGCGACGGCCTGCTCTCCGTCGACTGCCAGGGCAATGTCCTCCCCTGCTCTTCCTGTGCAGACCCGGTCGGCAACCTGCTCCGGAGCGATTTCGCCGATATCTGGGACTCCGGCCGCGCCACGGCCTACCGCCTGAAGCGGCTGGCCCACCCGCAGTGCCGGGAGTGCGACAGCTTCCCGGCCTGCCACGGGGCCTGTCCGCTGTACTGGCGCCACTTCGGGTTCGACGAGCTCTGCCGGCGCCGGGGCTTCCGCCCGGTTGACTGGCACAGCCTGGAGGAAGAGCTGCGCGGCGCCGTGACGGCCGCCGCGGAAGGGCGCACCTCATGATCCGCGGGGAACGGACCACCTTCTACCGCCTGTCCTCCGCCGACCGCGGCGTCGTGGTGTTCCTCTTCTGGCAGTCCCTGTCCTACGGCAAGCGCCTGGCGCTGGCCTTCGGCCTCATCCTGGCGGGATTCGTCATCCAGACGGTGACCGTCTCCTTCCTGGCGGGCGCACTTCCCATCCTGGCCGGGAACCTGCTGCTCCTGGTGAAGGGGTACAACAACCGCGTCGACTTCGGCCGCTATGATGCCGCCGCGCAGTGGGAGACCGCCGAGATCGCGAAGCTCGATGAGCTCGAGGCCCTGGACAAGAGGATCCGCAAGTGGGACTCCAGCCTGCTGGACGTCTCCGACCTGAAGGGCGGCTGCCTCTTCGCCGCCGTCCTGCTGGGGTTGGGCTTCGCGGCCGTGGTCACCCGGGGGATGACCCGGGTGCTGGTGCTCGATGCCATGGTCCTCATGCTGCCCCACTGGATAACGGGGATCCGCTCCACCCTGGTCCTGCCTCGCCTTCTGGTCAAGGTCAAGACCACCCGGGAGCTGCTGCAGGACGTCAACGTCAGCCGGCAGATGGGCGACGACAGGGTCGACCTGATGGTCCTGCTCAAGGGGAAGGAGAAGCGGCTGCCGGATGACATCAAGCTCCGGGTCAAACTGAAGGGACAGCACCGGGACTTCCTGGGCCTCTACGCGCAGGTGGTGGTGAACGAGGTCAACGGCACGTCCTATCCCTACCTCTACTCGGTGCTCATCGCCAGAAGGGGCTACGGACTGCGGTCCGCCTTCGACCGGTACCAGCCGGGACCGGGCCTGATGAAGGAGTTCAAGGACCAGGATGAGGTGCAGGTCCTGGTCATCCGTCAGAAGACGACAGCCCGGTCAGGCTACTCCACCGACCACCAGGCGGCCTGCCGCATATTCCTCGATGGTCTGTCCCTGGCCCGGGCCATCGGCTTGGGCGGCCAGCAGTAGGCCTTGTGCGTCTGTCGCCGGGGAGCTCTAGAGGAGCCCGAGCTCCCGAGCCCTGATGACGGCCTCGGTGCGCCGCCGCGAGCCCAGCTTGCCGTAGATGTTGTAGACATGCTTCTTGACCGTGCCCATGGCCAGGCACAGCTCGTCGGCGATGTCCCGGTTGGAGCGGCCGGCAGCCACCAGGCGAAGCACCTCCATCTCGCGATCGCTCAAAGGCTCCACCAGGATGCCCTGCGCCCCGCGGGCCTGGCCTGCGGACGGCGCCTCCGCTCTCAGGGCGGCCGCATCGGGGGCGGGGAAGGCGGCCAGCAGCCGCTGAGCGTAATCGCCGGGAGCGGCGGTCCGGCGCAGGAGGCGCCGCATCGGCTCCCCTTCGTCCAGAAAGACCCGGACGTACCCGCCGGGCTCAGCCAGGGACAGGGCCCGTTCCAGCGGTTTCGTCGCCCGCAGGTTGTCACCCCGAGCCTGAAAGGCCAGCGCCTTCTGAATCAGCATGCGGATGACGCTCCCGGTGCGGCCCAGCCCCTCCGCCGCCAGCAGCAGGGGATCCAGTATCTCCAGCGCCTCGTCGGCCCGGCCCTGGGCCATGAGCACCCGCGCCCACATTATGTGCTGGAGCTCCCGGACGGCATAAGGGAGGGGCCCCCCGCCCTTCGTCCGGGTGCGGCCGGGGGTCTGCGCCAGGCCGCTCTCCCCGGCCCACCGGGCCGCCCCTTCGATGTCACCCCGGGCCAGGCAGAGGCCGGCATCACACACCGCCACCTCGATATCGTCCAGATCCGTGGCATCGAAGGCCAGCGCCAGCTGCCGGGCCTTCTCCGCGGACTCGCAGGCACCGGGGACATCGCCTTCAGCCTGCCTCGTTTGCGCCAGCGCCAGGTAACCTAGCGCGGCACCCGCCCCCTGCGCCTTCGCCATCAGGTCGATGCCCTGCGTCAGGCGGTCCCTGGCTGACTCCAGGTCATTCCACTCGCGGAGCAGATCGCCCAGGCCAACCAGGGCGGATCCGGCCACCGGGGAGAGGTCGCCTTTCGCGTCCACAGCCAGCGCCAGTATCGAATCGTAGCAGGCCCTGGCCTCATGAAGCCGGCCGCGGGTCGCGTGCAGCTCAGCCAGCCGGTTCAAGCCGATGACCGTCAGCATCAGGTTGCCCGTCTCCCGCCCCACCCGTACGGCTTCTTCAAAGACGGGCCTGGCCGGCCCCACATCGCCCGTCAGCATGTACACCAAGCCCAGGTTGCAGGCCACCATGTTCCGCAGGAAGCTGCTTTCCCGGGGCAGAAGCCGCAGGGCCTGCCCCGCCAGCTCGGTGCTCTCCCCGGTATCGCCTTTGAGGGCGGCCATGAACGCCCGCAGCATGGCCACTTCGCCCGATGCCAATCCGGCCGGATCGCTCTCGGCCGCCGCCATCAGGTGCTCCTCGATGGCCGCCAGGGGGCGCCCGCTCAGCAGCAGCGCCCAGGCAGTGAAGGCACAGACACGGGGGCGGCGATGCACCACCTCGTCCGGAAGCGCCTCCACCCAGCCCAGGAAGGTGTTCACCTCGCTCCGCATCAGGGTGGACTCGGCGGCCTTCTCTATCAGGCCGACCGCGCGTTCGTCGTCTCGAGCGCCCAGGGCGTGATATATCGCCTCGTCAACAAGCCCCTGGTGCTCACACCACCGGCTGGCGCGCCCGTGCAGCAGCCTGACCCTGCGCTCCCCCTGCTCCTGCAGGCGCTGCCGCAGCAGGTCGGCAAACAGGCTGTGGTAGCGGTACCAGGTCCTCTCGTCATCACACGGGACCAGGAAGAGATTGGACTCCTCGAGCCGTTTCAGCACCTCCCGGCTGTCTTTCCGGCCGGTCACGGCGTCGCAGAGCGGACCGGTCAGTCTCGCCAGTATGGAGGTCTCGAGCAGGAAGGACTGGATGCCGGCGGTCTGACGGTGGAGCACCTCCTCGCTGAGGTAGTCCAGGACGTACCGGTGGCTGCCGCCGAAGGAGGCCACGAAACTGGAGACAGAAACGTCATCCCGGCCCCGCATGGACAGCGCCGCCATCTGCAGGCTGGTCACCCAGCCCTCGGTCCGGGCATCCAGCAGGGCCATGTCCTCTTCCGAGAGACCGAGCCCCATCAGGTCATTGAGCAGCGCCGCCGCTTCTTCAGGAGTGAAGCGCAGGTCACCGGTGCGGATCTCGCAAAGCTGCCCGCTGACGCGGAGGCGGGCCAGCGGCAGGGGCGGGTCAACCCTGGTGGAGATGACCAGGTGCAGCGGCGCCGGCATGCGCTCGACAAGGAAGGCCAGCCCCTTGTGAATGGACTTCTCCTCGATGACGTTGTAGTCGTCGAGCACCATCACGGCGGGCTGGCCGGGCGGTCCGCCGCTCTCCGGAATCTCATTGATCAGCCCGGTCAGGAGCCTGTCATACGCGGGCACCTGGGGGGAATCGACCATCTCCAGGGCCGCCTCGCCCACCCCCGGGTATATCCTGCGCAGGGCGGCAATGAAATACGCCCAGAAGCGGCTGGGGTCGTTGTCGTCGCTGTCCAGTGAAACCCAGCCCACCGACATACCGCAGGAGGTGAAGCACTCGCTGAGCAGCGTCGTCTTGCCGAAGCCCGCCGGAGCCGAGATCAGTACCAGCCTGCGGCCGAGCCCCTCCTTCAGCCGCTCCACCAGGCGGGGACGGCGTACCATCTCCGGGGGCACCGGGGGCATGTAGAGCTTCGTCTTCAGAATCGGATTCATGGTCCGCGCTGCCTACGGCAGGTATAGCACATTGCGGATGGAGGGGCAACGACAGGCAGGGGGGCGCCCTATTCAAACATCGTAGCGGCGGCCCTGGAGGAAGGGGTTCGCTTTGCGTTCGTAGCCCACGGTGGTGGCGGGCCCGTGTCCGCAGTAGACCCTGGTCTCATTGGGCAGGACCATGATCTTCTTCTGAATGCTGTCGATCAGCTGGTCGTAGTCCCCGCCCGGGAAATCTGTCCGGCCGATGCTGAAGTTGAACAGCGTGTCTCCGCAGAAGACCACACCCGGACCGGAGAGGCAGATGCCGCCGGGGCTGTGCCCTGGCGTGTGCAGAACGGTGAACTGCAGGTCCCCGATATCGAGCTGGTCGCCGTCCTTCAGCTTCCGGTCAACCGGGGGAATGCCGATGGAAGAGCGTCCCATCATGGCGTTCAGCATCGTGCTGGCGCCATCGATGTAGCTCTTGGAGGCCTCGGCCTGGTGTACGGCGAAGGGCGCCTTCGTCGCTTCCTTGACCTTCGCCAGCGCGCCGATGTGGTCAGCGTGCATGTGGGTGACCACAATGATCCTGACAGCCAGATTCGCGTCCTGGACCTCTTCCAGGATGCGGGCGGCGTCCGCACCGGGGTCAATGATCATGCCGTCCTTCGTCTTCTCGGAGCCCACGACGTAGCAGTTCGACATGTAGGGCCCGACTTCCAGGGCTTTCAGAATCATGACTCAATTGTCCGGTATTGGAGACGGCGCAGTCAAGCTCAAGAGGGGCCATCAGGCCCCGGGGCCCATGCCGTAGCCATGTCATTGCCGGACCGCGTCCAACTCGCCTTGGCCGCCTAAAGCTGATAACATTATTCGCAGCCATCCCCGGAGGCACCGGGCAGGAGTTGTGTGAATGAGCAGTGTTGACATGGAGACCATCGTTTCCCTCTGCAAGAGGCGCGGCTTCATCTTCCAGTCCAGCGAGATCTACGGCGGGGCCGGGGGCTGCTGGGACTACGGCCCGCTGGGCGTGGAGCTGAAGCGCAACGTGAAGGAAGCCTGGTGGAAGGCCATGGTCCATGACCGGGACGATGTGGTCGGCATCGATGCCTCCATCCTGATGAACCCCCAGGTCTGGGTGGCCAGCGGCCATGTCCAGCAGTTCTCCGACCCCATGGTGGACTGCAAGTCCTGCAAGGGCCGCTTCAGGGCCGATCAGCTCAAGGAGAACAAGTGCCCGGACTGCGGCGGGCAGCTGACGGAACCGCGCATGTTCAACCTGATGTTCAAGACGTTCATGGGCCCGGTGGAAGACGACGCCGCGGTGGTCTATCTCCGGCCGGAGACGGCCCAGGGCATCTTCGTCAACTTCCAGAATGTGCTGAGCACCTCGCGGCGCAAGCTGCCCCTGGGGATCGCCCAGGTAGGCAAGTCCTTCCGCAACGAGATCACCACCGGCAACTTCATCTTCCGCAGCCGCGAGTTCGAGCAGATGGAGATGGAGTACTTCGTCAAACCCGGGACCGACGACCAGTGGTTTCAGCACTGGCTGGAGCAGCGTTTCAACTGGTACGTCAAGCTGGGCATCAAGAAGGACAACCTCCGCCTGCGTCCTCATGCCAAGGAGGAGCTGGCCCACTACGCCAAGGGCTGCTACGACGTGGAGTACCTCTTCCCCATGGGATGGTCGGAGCTGGAAGGCATCGCCAACCGGGCCGACTATGATCTGACCCAGCACGCCAGGTTCAGCGGCAAGGACCTCTCCGTTTTCGAGGAGGAGACGAAGGAACGCTTCGTGCCGTACGTCATCGAGCCCTCCGCCGGCGTGGACCGCTCGGTCCTCGCCTTCCTGCTCGACTCCTACCACGAAGAGGTGGTGGAGAAGGAGAAGAGGGTGGTGCTGCGGCTGCACCCGGCCCTGGCCCCCATCAAGGTGGCCGTCCTGCCCCTGAGCCGCAACGAGAAGCTGGTGCCCCTGGCCGCGGAGGTGCACGGCAGCGTCCGCGGCTCCTTCACCACCCAGTACGACGACTCGCAGAGCATCGGCCGCCGCTACCGCCGCCAGGACGAGGTCGGCACCCCCTACTGCGTCACCATCGACTTCCAGTCCCTGGAGGACAGGCAGGTGACCATCAGGGACCGGGACTCGCTGCACCAGATCCGCGTCCCCGTCGACACGCTCAGGGCCACCCTTCTGGCCAAGCTGGCCGGGGAGGACTTCGACGTCCTGCCTCCGGGCGGCTCGATCGTGTCCGGCGCCAAGAGCTAGAGGCCGCCAGGGGGCGGGCCGCATGCCAATCTAAGCCACAGATACCGTCTCCGGCGGTCCTTCCCCGCATTTTGTGACAAAGACGTGACGTGAAGGGTCTTGAAGTCACCCCCTTCCTGTGTTAGCCTATTGCACCTGATAAGCGCCCGGTCGGCACAGGGTAGCAAGGAGTGATCATGCCCTTCAGGCGGGCGAAATGGTATCGTGGCGCCATCATATCCCTGCTCAGCCTGACCGCGATCCTGATCGCGGCCGTCGAGCAACCATCGGCCAGGGCCTGGTCCGGCGACCCCACCGTCAACACCCCCATCTGCACCGCTGCGCAGGACCAGCTGTGGAACGGTCTTCGCCCGAACGTGATCGTCGAAGATGGCTCTGGCGGGGCCATCATGGTCTGGCACGACAACCGCACTGCAACCTTGAGCGGGTGGGACATCTATGCTCAGAAGGTCGACTCCAGGGGCATACAGCTATGGGGTGCCGACGGCACAGCCGTCTGCACCGCGCTCAACACCCAGAACAGCGCTGCGCTTGTCGGCGACGGCTCGGGTGGGGCCATCATCGCCTGGTACGACAGCCGCGGCACCGGCATCTATGCTCAAAGGGTGAATTCGTCCGGCGTGATGCAGTGGGCCGCCCACGGTGTCGCTGTCTGCACCGCGACCGGAACCCAGAACAACCCCACCATCATCGGCGACGGTTCAGGAGGAGCCATCATCGCCTGGCACGACTACCGCAGCGGCACCAGCTACGATATCTATGCCCAGGGCGTCAGCGCTACCGGCACGATTCTCTGGACCCTGGATGGTGTCCGCGTGTGCGGACCCGCCAACGATCAGCTGAACCCCACATTAGTCAGTGACGGCTCGGCCGGGGCCATAATCACCTGGTACGATTACCGGCTGAGCACCGCCAACGCCGGTATCTACGCCCAGCGGCTGAGCGGCTCGGGCCTGGTCTTCGTGCACGCGGGCGGCACGGTCATCCGCGTGAATAAAAGGCTGGGGGCGCGCACGGTCCAG
>CAYPDY010000020.1:1951-2610 GCA_964409515.1 uncultured Dehalococcoidia bacterium | reverse complement strand
GGGACACCGTTGTGGACAGACAACGGCGTGGTCGTCTGCAACCAGGCAAACAACCAGCAGTACCCCCAGCTAGTCCCTGACGGACTTGGCGGGGCCATAATCACCTGGCAGGACTACCGGCTGGGCACCGCCAACGCCGGCATATACGCCCAGCGGGTGAGCAGCTCAGGGGTGCCGCTATGGACTGACAACGGCACAGCTGTCTGCACCGAACCCCGCAATCAGCAGTACCCCACCATCGTCAGCGACGGCTCCGGAGGCGGCGTTATCACCTGGCAGGATTACCGCCTCACTACCAGCAACGCCAACGTCTACGCCCAGAGGCTGAACAGCTCGGGCACCCCCCAGTGGGACCCGGGCAACGGCGTGCCCATCTGCACGGCGGCCTACAATCAGCTGTATCCCGCTATCGCCGGCGACGGTGCCGGCGGAGCCATTATCACCTGGCAGGACCGGCGCAGCGGCACAAGCTACGATGTCTACGTCCAGAAGGTCAAGAGCAACGGGGCTCTGCCCATCCCTCCCACTCTTACCGACGTCAGCCCGGGACTGGGCGACCAGGGCCAGACGCTGGGCGCCGTCACCATCACCGGCGCCAACTTCATCGACGGAGCCTCCTCCGTGGACTTCGGCCCGGGGATCACCGCTGGCAGTCTGAG
>CAYPDY010000020.1:0-1928 GCA_964409515.1 uncultured Dehalococcoidia bacterium | reverse complement strand
ACCCGGATCACGGTCAGTATCGAGATCGATCCCGCAGCTGCCTTGGGCGCCAGGGACATCTCGGTCAGCACACCCGGGGGCAAGGCCACTCTGTCCGAGGGCTTCACTGTCTACCCCGCCCTCCTGGCCGGCTTCGCCGTCGACAAGATCACGGTCATCGTCGGCGAGAATGTCACCTTCACCAACACCTCCGACGGCGGAGCACCACCGCGCTCGTACGAGTGGGACTTCGACGGCAATGGCTCCTGGGACAGCACGGCACAGAGCCCGGCTCATACCTACTCCGCGGCGGGGACCTACACCGTGGTGCTTCGGGTCAGCGACCTGGCCTCCAACTCGGTTACCGAGGCCAGGGAGGCCTGCGTCACCGTCAATGGCGCCCTGGATGCGGACTTCATCGCCGACAGGACCGCGGCAGTAGTCAACCAGACCATCCAATTCACCGACGGCAGCGGCGGTGGAATACCCCCGCGTTCCTACCAGTGGGATTTCGGGGATTCAGAGAACAGCAACGCACAGAATCCTTCACACGCTTACGCCAGCGCCGGGACCTATACGGTGGTGCTCCAGGTCACGGATTCCGCCGCGAACACCGACACCGAAACCAAGACCGGCTACATCCGTGTTTCCGGCGCGCTTGATGCCGACCTGATGGCCGACAGGACGGCCGTGGTCGTCGGCCAGCCTATCCAGTTCAGTGACACCTCCGGCGGGGGCGCGGCCCCTCTGTCGTACGAATGGGATTTCGGGGATTCGGGCACCAGCGCGGCACAGGATCCGTCCCACGCCTACCTCAGCACCGGCACCTACAACGTTGTGCTCCAGGTCACCGACTCCGCCGGTAACAGCGACACCGAGACCAGGACCGGTTACATCACCGTCTTCGCCCACCTTGAGGCAGCCTTCGCTGCCGATGACACGGTGGTGACGGTGGGACAGAACGTCAACTTCGCCAACGGCTCCAGCGGCGGCGTCGCCCCACTGTCGTACCTCTGGGGTTTCGGGGATTCGGGCACCAGCATTGAAGAAGATCCCTCCCATTCTTATGCCAGCGTGGGAAGATACACTGTGGTCCTCGAGGTGAACGACTCGGCCGGCAACTCGGACACCATGACCAGGGCGGGCCACGTCACCGTCGTCCAGGGCTGTGATGAGACCTCGTCCTCCGCAGGCACGGGAACGATCGAGGTCTGCACCTCCGCCGGATTCCTGCAGAATCTGGCCGGAGTCCCGGAGAGCTCGGTGCCTGAAGGTGGCAAACCCGCTCTCATCTTCAGCCACGGGCTGCTCAGCTTCAGAGTCACCGGCCTCTCCAACGGCCAGAGCGTCACCCTGACCATCTCCCTGCCCTCGGCAGCCCCGACCACCACGCAGTACTGGAAGTACGGCCCCACACCGGCCGCTCCCGGCGGGGAGTGGTACTCGATCCCCATGGGCAGCAACGACGGCGACAACGTGATCACCATCACCTTGAGGGACGGCGGCCTGGGGGATGACGACCTCACCGCCAACGGGAGCATCGTTGACCAGGGCGGCCCGGGGACGCCCCGCCCGCCGGAACCGGCCCCGGCCTTCCCCAGCATCTATGCCGGCATCACGGTCGCGCTCGGCGCAGGGGTGGTCGCCTATCTCATCCGCAGACGGCTGACCAACCCATAGCCGCTTGGCCAACACACAGGCGCGCCCCGACCGGTGACTGGTCCCGGCCCAGGCGTCAGACCCTGAGCTCATCTACATCCAGAGGCTCGCCCTTCGCCGGCTCACGCCGCAGGCTGATGGCGTGGATGGGGCACCTGTCCTCGCAGACGCCGCAGCCCATGCATCTGCCGGCATCCACGACGGCCTCACGGCTCTGCGCGTCCAGGCTGATGGCACCAAAAGGACAGGCCGGTCCGGCGCAATCGTCGCACCCGTCACAGCCCTCGCTG
>CAYPDY010000019.1:2601-28273 GCA_964409515.1 uncultured Dehalococcoidia bacterium | reverse complement strand
AGCTGGCCGGGAAGGCCGGCATCAGCTACGCCTACGTCAGCAAGCTGGAGACCGGATCCATGGCCCCGCCACGGCATAAGGTCATTCAGTCCCTGGCCAGGATACTCGGGGCCACGGACCTGGAGACCGACGAGCTTTTCGGCATGGCCGGGAAGCTGCCGCAGGAGCTGATGGGCAGGGTGGATGCCCGGACCATCGGGGTGCTGCGCTCGATGGACAACGAGCCGGAGACGGGCCGCCCTCGCCCTCGGGGAAGGGCGGCCCCGCGGGGAAGGGCGGCCCGCCGCATGCCGCCAGGCGCCGTGGAGAAGCAGAGCGCCGAGATCCCCGGTGTCCGCCCCGAGACATTCCAGGCGCTGATCGAAAACTCCCTGGATGGAGTCGTCATTCTGGGCCCCAAGCTGGAGGTGCTGTACCAGAACCGGGCCACGGCCGAGCTCCTGGGTTACGAGCTGGGGGACCTGGTGGGCGAGGACCTCCTGGGGCTCATTCACCCTGAGGACATGCGCAAGACGGCCCACCGGCTGAGCCGCGTCTCCCAGATTCCGGGAGGCAGCGACCGGGCGCACCTTCGGGTGAGGCACAAGGATGGGACCTGGCATGCCATCGACGTCTGGGCCACCAACCTCCTGCGGAACCGCGCCGTCAACGGCCTGGTCATATACTTCCGCGACATCAGCGGCCGGTCCGGGACCGAAGGGGTGTGGGCCGGACAGACGGCCGCCATTCTCACCGCGAAGGAGTATCACCTGACGCAGACCGAGCTGAAGATACTGGCCCTGCTGGTGGACGGGCACAGCAACGCCAGGGTGGCGGAGGAGCTGGTGATCAGCCCGTCCACGGTCCGGTTCCACGTAACCAACATCATCCGCAAGCTGGGTGTGTCCAACCGCACCGAGGCCGCGGCCCTGGCCGTGCGCCGGCACGTGATCAGCTGACGCGTCAGTCAATTGACGGGCAGCACAGCGGCTGACGGCCAAACCGCGCTATCCGCTCCGCACCTCCTGTGGTAGAATCGAGCCTGATTGTGATCGACTTCATCGAGGGCCTTCACCCCGTACTCCAGGCGCTGCTGGCCACCTGCTTCACCTGGTCCATGGTCGCCCTGGGGGCCACCATCGTCTTCACCGCCAAAACGCCCAGCAAGAGGATGCTCGATACGTCACTCGGCTTCGCGGCCGGAGTGATGATCGCAGCCAGCTTCTGGTCACTCCTGGCCCCGGCCATCGAGATGGATCAGGATGGCGGTCTGCCCGCCTGGCTTCCACCCCTGGCCGGGTTCGCCCTGGGGGTGGTCTGCCTGCGACTGGTGGACGTGCTGCTGCCTCACCTTCACCCCGGGCACACCGATGGCCTGGAAGGAGTAAAGACCAGATGGCAGCGTACCACCCTGCTGGTCCTGGCCATCGTGCTGCACCACATACCGGAGGGGCTGGCCGTGGGGGTCGCCTTCGGCGCCGCGGCGGCCGGGGAGCCGGCGGCCACCGTGGCGGGGGCCATCGCCCTCACCGTGGCCATGGGGCTGCAGAACCTGCCCGAGGGACTGGCGGTGGCCATGCCCCTCAGGCGGGAAGGCTTCTCCGCCAGGAAGAGCTTCTGGTACGGCCAGCTGTCGGGGATGGTCGAGCCGGCAGCCGGGGTCGTGGGCGCCGCGGCGGTGCTGTTCTCGCGGCCCATCATGCCGTACGCCATGGGCTTCGCCGCGGGCGCCATGATGTTCGTGGTGATAGAAGAGCTGATCCCGGAATCCCAGCGCCGCGGCCACAGTGACTGGGCGACTACGGGCGCCATCGTCGGCTTCGCCCTCATGATGGTGCTCGACGTGGCTATGGGATAGCGGCCGGCTCCAGCCGGCAGGAGTAGTGCGGCGTGAGCCCGAATCGCGACAGCGGCCAGTACCGCAGCCAGGTCTTCCCGACGAAGTCCTCCTCTTCCACCGGACCGAAGGCGGTGGAGTCCTGGCTGTTGCCGCGGTTGTCTCCCATCACGAAGTACTGTCCGTCGCCGACGGTCCAGCTGCGGTTCTTCACCCCGCACGGGGGCATGTCCGGGTCTTCAACGAGCACGAACTCGTTCCCACCCCTGTCGGTGACATAGACCTGCCCGGCTTCATCGGTCCTCACGGTCTCCCCGGGCAACCCGATGACCCGCTTGATATAGGGATTATCCTGCCGGTACGGCTCGGGCGGCCAGAGCACCACTACGTCACCCCGGTCCGGAGTGCTGAAGCGGTATGTCAGCTTGTCCACCATGATGCAGTCCGCCGGGAGAAAGGTAGGCTCCATGCTCTGCATCTCCACCCGATAGGACCCCATGCTGGTCTGGACTCCGGCGAAGACCAACACGAATATGAGGAGGGCGATGACGACTTCACGCAGGTTTATCTTCATGATCGGGGTTCACGAGAACAACTAAACGATTATAGATCATTTGTCTGTTATACTGAAGCTGGTTCCGCGGGCCCTGTTCGACGCGCAGAGGAGGCTGCTCATGTTCGAGATGAACGACAGGCAGGTCGCCGATTTCTTTCGCCGCAGCTACACGGCCGTGGACGGTCTCTGGTTCATGAAGGCGGAGGCTGAATACGGGTTTGACTCGGCGTTGGACCTCGACGACGAGGTCTGGAAGGTCTTCCCCAAGATCCAGGCGCGCCTGCTCAAAGAGGCCGCCGGCATGTCTTCCGGACTGGAGGCACTGCGCGAGTGCTTCACCACCAAGCTGTCGATCGAGGGCTTCCGGTTCGACGTGCAGTCGATGCCCCATGGTTTCACGGTGAGCATCAGCCATTGCCCCTGGCACGACGCCATGGCCAGGTCCGGCAGGCAGAACCTGTCGGGAAGAGTGGGCACGCGAATCTGCGGCACGGAATACTCCGTCTGGGCCGCCGAGTTCGGCCCCGGGGTGCGTTTCGACAGGAAGTCGGAGATCTGCACCGGCTCGGAGCGCTGCGTGCTGGAATTCAGCAATTGAGAGTGCATTGTGCCTTCATCAGGCTCCCATGAGACACCCCTGTGACCCGGCGCCGATATCATCACCATTGGCCGAATAGTCAGCCTTTAAGGAGGAGACGTTCTGAAGGCCAAGGCGGTACCGGGACTAGCCGTCCTTCTGGTGCTGGTTCTCATAGCGGCGGCCAACGCTTTCTGGCCCTCGCCGGCCTTGGCTGTCGGCGCTGTCGTCCCTCTGGACCCGTGGCCGTCCGCCCCCCAGATGACGGCCACCACGGGGGACCTGGCCGGGACCTTCGCCGTATCCGATAACGTGGACCGCCTGCTGGTCGTGCTGGTCTCCAGCTACGACAGCGGGGGCACCGGAGGGCAAACCTTCACGGCCAACTACGGCGGTCAGCCGTTGACCCAGGCCTTCCTGCAGAACAGCAACAGGCGTCAGACCTGGATCGGCTACCTGCCGGAAGCCGGCATAGCCGGCCGCAGCGGCGATGCCATCGCTGTCGCCGTCACCGGGGTCCATACCAGCGTGGCGGCCTACATCGCCAGCTACAGCGGGGTTGACCAGGCCGCGCCGCTGGCCGGCGCCGGCGGCGTCTGGCTGAACAGCAAGGACAATGATCCCATCGGCGGACCTCTCCCCGTGAGCGACGGTGGATACGGCATCTACGGCTGGTCGGGTGAGGCCGGCACTACCCGGGTAGGCGACACCGAGAGCTACGTCGCACACAGCAACGTGGACAACGCCGGGACCTTCAACTACGGGGTGGCTTCCAGCAGTCTCTCCGCACCGACCACAGACCCATCCGTAGACTGGACCAAAAGCAACGTCGTGTCCGTCTCCTTCATCACGCTCAATCCCAGCAGCACCTACCCGGTGCCGGTTACCGCCAGTATCTCCCCGGCCGGCAAGACCTCCGGTGAAGCTGCGTTCACCCTGACGGTCAATGGGGCCAATTTCGTTGACGGCGTGTCGGTCGTCCGCCTGGATGGCGTCGACAAGGCCACGACATACGTCAGCTCCACCGAGCTGACAGCCAATATCTCCGCCGCCGACCTGGCGGCTCCCGGCAACAAGGCCGTGACGGTGTTCACGGCCCTTCCGGGCGGCGGCGAATCCAATCCCCAGACCCTGATGGTGAGGGCCGTGCCCGACATCACCTGGGCCAACCCGGCCAACGTGGTCTACGGCACCGCGCTCGGCGCCACGCAGCTGGGCGCCAGTGCCTCGGTGCCCGGGACATTCGCCTACAGCCCCGATACGGGGGCCGTGCTGCCGGCAGGCGACAACCAGACGCTGCACGCGGACTTCACTCCGGCGGACACAGCGAACTACGCCAGCACCGCTGTAGAGGTAAGCATCAATGTCACCAGGGCCGACCTGATCATTACCGCCAGCAGTCTGACCAAGAGCTACGGCACCGGGCTCACCCTGGCGCCCACCGGGTTCACGGCCGCCGGGCTGGTCAACGGCGACACGGTCGGCAGCGTAACCCTGACCAGCGCCGGGGCCGGGGCCGAGGCCGGGGTTGACGGCAGCCCGTACCCCATCGCGGCCGCTGACGCCGTCGGGGCGGGCCTGGCCAACTACAGCATCACCTACGTCAACGGCGCGCTGACGGTGAGCAAGGCCGCGACCAGCGTGACGCTCCAATCTTCCTCCAGCACACCGGCCGACGGTGAGCCGGTGACTTTCACAGCCACGGTCAGCGGCCCCGGAGCCACGGGAACGGTGACCTTCAAGGACGGGGAGGCGACCCTGGGCAGCAGTGTCCTGATCGACGGGACCGCCACCTTCACTGCCTCATCGCTGTCTCCCGGCAGGCACTCCATTGCCGCCGACTACGGCGGTGATGCCAACTGCGCCGGAGCCACCTCGACAGCCATCGACTTGACGATGGCGGGAGCGGCCAGACCCAGCTGGGCCCTCATTGCCGCCGTTGCGGCCCTCGTTCTTCTCTGCCTGCTTCTTATGGTGCTGGTCCTCGGCCGCAGGCGGCGCGCCGCGGACGCCGAGACGGCGGACCAGGCGGCCGCCGCCCTGGCGGCTGCCGGAACGAACCCCAGGAACGCCCGCCCGGGCCTCGCCGGACCTGCAGCGGCGATCGCTGCCGCGGGTGGCGGGAAGGACTCCATGGGGCTGCCCACCGTCGAGGACGTGGGCACCTACAGCATCCAGCTGGAGCGGGAGCTCGACACGAGCCTGAGGAAGGTGGAGAAGAGTATCGAGGCCACGATACAGGCCGTCTGCCGCACCGTGGAATCCAGGGACCCCTACATCTCCGGGCACCAGAGGAGGGTGTCGCAGCTGGCGTGCACCATCGCCAAGGAAATGGGGCTCACCGCCTGGCAGATCGAAGGCATACGCGTGGCCGGGCTGCTTCACGACATCGGCAAGATCACGGTGCCCACCGAGATCCTGAGCAAGCCCAGCAAGCTGTCCGAGATGGAAATGGCCATGATGAAGGAACACCCCAGGGTGGCCTACGACATACTGAAGAACATCGAGTTCGACTGGCCCGTCGCCCGGATCGTGGTCCAGCACCACGAGAGAATGGACGGCTCCGGGTATCCATACGGCACCAAAGGCGATAACATACTCGTGGAGGCCCGGATCCTGGCTGTGGCGGACGTGGTGGAGGCCATGTCGTCCTATCGGCCCTACCGCGATGCCCTGGGCGTTAAGAAGGCGCTGGCCGAGCTGGAGCGGGGCAAGGGCACCCTGTACGACCCGGACGTGGTCCGCGCCTGCAAGATCGTGATCAACGAGCGCGGCTTTAAGGTGGAGCTCAGCGGCGCCGCGTCCCAGTGATGAACGGCTCCTCTAGCCTTCTACCTTCTTGAATTCGCTCTTCGCGGCCCCGCAGACCGGGCACACCCAGCCGTCAGGCAGGTTCTCGAAAGGAGTCCCCGGCGCCACCCCGCTCTCCGGATCGCCCTTCTCCGGATCGTAGATGTAGCCGCAGACGGTGCATTCGTACTTCGCCATCTTCACCTTCGGGGCCTCCTTCTTCTTCTCCTCAACGTACGAGGGAGCGGACTTCGGGGTCGTTCCCCGCTTGGTGTCGAGGTAGTAGGCATAGGTCATCGGCTCGCCTTCCATCAGGGTGTCCGCGCCGACCAATGCGCCCAGGAACTCGGTGTGCGTCCCCACGTCCATCTGCCGGATGACCCTGGCCTCAAGGTAAGCCAGGGTGTGGTCCTGGACTATCGGCACCCCGGTTTCGCCCAGCTTGTAGCTGACCCCTTCAAACTTGTTGATGTCCCTGCCCGACTTGAAGCCGAACTGGCCGATGAAGTGCAGGGGCGTGTCCTTGGCCAGGATGGAGACGGTGAATACACCGCTGTCCATGATGTACTCGTGCGTCAGGTTCCCCTTGTTCACGCAGACAGAGATGGTGGGCGGCTCCGAGGAGGTCTGGATGACCGTGTTGACCACCTGCCCATTGAATTTGTCCCCCTTGCGGGAACAGATGATGTACAGACCGTAGGTCAGCCGGTGCAGGGCCTTCGTGTTCATGTGTTTCTCCCTTCGCAGCGGATTTCGGGCATTCAGAACAGGTCCTTGTCACTGACATCCACGGCGCGCCTGAGCTCTTCGGCCAGCTCGGGCGGCAGGCCCTCGATGTCCACATGCAGGAAGCCCCGGACGATCATGGCGGTGGCGGTGTCGCGGCTGAGCCCGCGCGACATCAGGTACTCCACTTCCTCCTCGGCGATCTTGCCCACCGCCGCCTCGTGGGACAGGTCTATGCCGGCCACTTCGCCCAGCAGCTCCGGGATGGCCAGAATGGTGCCGCGCTCGGACAGGATGAGGCCGCGGCACTCCAGGTGACCCTTGACCTCGGGCGCACTGCCGGCGATGTGCCCCCGGGAGATGATGGTCCCGCCGGTGGTGATGGTGCGGGCCACAATCTCGGCCCGCGATCCTCTCGCCTCAAGCAGGACCCGGGAACCGGTGTCCAGGTGGGAGCCGGGCGGTGCCACCAGTACGCTGTTGAACCTCACGACGGCCCCTTCGCCGACGCAGCGGGCCACCGGGTACATCTGCAGAGAGCGCATGGGCTTCATGGAAACGTAGTTGCTGAGAAGGACCCCTCCCTCCTCGACTATGGCCCCGCTTCGCGGCCGGACCTCGATCTCGGGAGCCCAGTTGTGGATCATGGTGAAGGTGACCCTGGCCCCGCGCTTGACGTAGAACTCGGAGACGCCTATGTGCAGCCCGGAGGCACTCATGGGATGCGTGGCGCAGCCATTGATGATGTGCAGCTCGGCCCCCTCCTCGGCAATGATGATGTTGTGCACCTTCTGGACCGAGTTCTTGTGGGCCATGTACAGGCAAGCCTGGACCGGGAAGACCGACTTGGCCCCCGGCAGCGCCCGGATCAGGTACCCGTTCTGGAGATCGAGCTCGGCCTGGGCCGTGAACTTGTCCTGGTCCACGCTCACCGCCCGCCACCAGTAGTCCTGCAGCCAGTCGTACTTCTCCAGCGCCCGGGTGACCGGGATCACCTCGATCCCATCCTGGCTGGCCGAGCTGTGCACCACCGACCGGTCCATCTGGACGAAGGTGCCGGACCGCTGGCTGGCGTCGTCCAGGGTGACGCCCACCTTGATCAGCTGCGCCTTGTCTTCCGCGGGCACGTTCGACGGCCTCTCCTGGTAGGCATGCTCCTCCGCACTCGATGAGTACCTGGCCAGGTCTATGTCCCCGCCCAGGGCCGCCCTCTTCTCCCGGGCCTTCTCGGCCAGCTCCCGGTGCCTGGTAGACCGGACTACTTCTGACATCTGACGCACCCCTCATAGCCGCTCTTCTTGATGCTGTCCAGGCATTCGTGGGCATCGCGTTCGCAGGTGACCACCCCGTTCAGCAGAACGTAGCCCCTGGAGGCATTGACGTAGTCCAGGATGTGGCCGGTATGGGTGATGATCAGGCCGGAGCGGGTGCGGTGGCGCTTCTGCTCCTTCTGCAGCAGCTCGTTGATCATCTGGCCGATGAGGGCGATGTTGACCAGGTCAACGCCGGACTCGGGCTCGTCCAGCAGCACCAGGTCCGGCTTCTGGACCAGCAACTGCAGCAGCTCCGAACGCTTGATCTCCCCGCCGGAGAACCCGTAGTTGATCTCGCGGTCCATCATCTCTACCATGTTCAGCCGCTCGGTCAAACCGGCCACCGCCTCCTCATCCTCCCCTCCACGGGCGCAGGCCCGGACCATGTCGCGGGTCTTGACCCCCCGCACCACCGGCGGGCGCTGGAAGGACATGCCGATGCCCAGCCGCGCTCGCTCATCGAGCGAGGCATGGGTGATGTCCTGGCCCTTGAACAGGATGCGGCCCTGGGTGATCCGGTACCGGGGAAACCCCATGATAGCCATCAGGAGCGTGGTCTTGCCGCTGCCGTTGGGACCGAAGAGCGCGTGGGTCTCGCCCATCTCCACGTGCAGGTTCACGCCGTGGAGGATCTCCTTGCCGTGGGTTTCAACGCGCAATCCTTCAACAGCAAGCATGGTTCACCTCACTACTTCGTCTTCTTGATGTAGACCTTGATCTCGCCGCCCTTCTCTTCCAGGCCCAGGAACTCGTTCCCCGTCGCCCGGCACCAGGCCGGCGCATCCTCCTTGATGCCCTCGTCACTGGCCAGGACCTCCAGGACCTGGCCCGGCTGGAGCTCCTTCAGCTTCCTGGCCGTCTGATGTATGGGCATAGGACAGTATAAGCCGACGCAGTCCAGCGTTGCATCTGCCTTCATGGTGGCGCCTCCTCAGATGAACAGGTTGACCCGGCCGTCCCTGGCATCGGCCAGGTAGGCGGCCACCCCGGCATAGCTGTCCACCTCCGGGATGAAGGCTTCCTTGCCGATCCCCATGGTGCCTATGGAGTTGGTGCAGGCAATGAACTTCACCCCCGCTTCATGAGCCGTGGTTATCATCTCCCGCACGGTTGGAGACCTGGTGTCCTTCATCAGCCGGCCCATCATCCACTTGCCCATGCCGAACATGTGGAACCTGGACAGGCCCAGCCTGCTGGCCCCACCCCGGTTCATGAAGTTGAGCATCTTCCTCATGACGCCCTTGCTTCTGATCGGACCCTCGTTCTTCTTGATAACGTTCAGCCCCCAGAAGGTAAAGAACATGCTGACTTCCAGGCCCATGGATGCGCCGCCGATGGCCAGGTTGAAGGCGGCCAGCGCCTTGTCCATCTCTCCGCTGAACACGATCAGCGTCATCTTCTCGGCCATGGCACACCCCTTACCTGGACGCCAGCTTGCCGCCGCACTTGGGACAGGCTTTGGCGTTCTTCGGCGCCGGCGTCTCGCACTTCACACAATATAGAACCGCCACTCCGCAGGCCTGGCAGAACGGCAGCGCAGCCTCCATCTCCTCTTCACAGAAGGGGCAAGCGCACTTCCCGGCCCGGGCGGTCTTCTTCGCCTTCTCCATCGTCATCCTCCTCGCTCATCGTGTCCCTAGACGCTCTTTCCGTGTTTCGCCATGTAGTCATCGATGGCCTTGTTCAGGGCCTGGGCCCCCAGGTTGGAGCAGTGGAACTTGTTCTTGGGCAAGCCCTCCAGCTCCCTGGCCACAAGCTCCGGCGTGATCTGGCGGGCCTCTTCGATGGTCTTCCCCTTGGCCATCTCACTCACCATGCTGGAAACTGCGATGGCCGCCCCACAGCCGAAGGTCTTGAACTTGACGTCTTCCAGGCGGTTGTCCTTAACCTTGATGTAGAAGGTCATCATGTCGCCGCAGACGGGGTTCCCCTCCTCGCCGACTCCATCAGGATTCGAGATCTCTCCGACATTCCGCGGATTCGTGAAGTGATCCATCACCTTCTCGCTGTAGATCGGCATGCTAGTCTCCTCCTCTCTGCCCCTTCATGAACTTGTCATAGAGCGGGGACATCTTCCGGAGTGTCCCCACAATCGGCGGCAGCGACGCCACCACATGATCCACATCCTCCTCGTTGTTCTCGATGCCGAAGCTGAACAGGAGCGACCCGTGGGCCTGCTCCGGCGGGATGCCCATGGCCGTGAGAACGTGCGATGCCTTCAGGGCCCGGGAGGTGCAGGCGGAACCGCTCGAAGCCGCGATCCCCTTCTGGTTCATCATCATCAGCATGGATTCCCCTTCGATGAACTCCACCAGGAAGCTGGCCGCCCCCGGCAGGCGCCGGGTGGGGTGGCCGCTGAGGCTCACGCGGTCGATGCCGGACAGCAACCCCTGGATCAGCCTGTCCCGCAGCGTGACCAGCCGATTCATGCGCGGCGCCATCTCCGATTCGGCCAGGTGCGCCGCCATGCCCATCCCTGCAATGGCCGGCACATTCTCGGTGCCGGGGCGTCTGCCATTCTCCTGCACTCCGCCATCCAGGATCGGCAGGATGCGCACCCCTCTCTTTACCCACAAAGCCCCCGCTCCTTTAGGCCCGTAGAACTCGTTGGCCGCCAGGCTCAGCGCATCCACCCCCAGCCTCTTGACATCCAGGGGGATGGTGCCAGCAGTGGCCACCGCGTCGGTGTGAAGGACGGCCCCGACTTCCTTAACCACGCTGGCGATGTCGGCGATGGGCTGGATGGTGCCCACCTCGGCATTGGCGTGCATGATCGATACCAGGATGGTGTCCTTCCTCAGCACCCGGGCCACCTCTTGGGGGTCGACGAGCGCATGTTGGTCCACGGGTACCAGTGTCACCTCGAAGCCCTGCTTCTCCAGGGTCCGGGCGGAATGCATCACCGAGAAGTGCTCGATTGACGATATGACGATGTGCCTGCCCCTGGACTGCTGGGCCAGGGCCAGGCCCTTGATGGCCATGTTGTTGGACTCGGTGCCGCTGGAGGTGAAGGTGATCTCCTCAGCCTTGCCGCCAATGAGGTCGGCTACTCTGCCGCGGGCCTCGTCAACGGCGTCCCTGGCCGGGTCCCCCCAGTCATGGATGGATTGCGGATTGCCGTAGGCCTCCTTGAAGTACGGAAGCATGGCCTCCAGCACTTCGGGAAGCAGGGGCGTGCTGGCCGTGTTGTCCAGGTATGCCCTTCTCATCTCGCACCTCCCGTTGTTCCACCTTAGCGGTCAGCGGTGAGAACGGCTGTGATGCCGGTCTCATCTTAGGCCCGGACTACTTCAGCCGGCTTTCCACCACAGCCCAGTCAACGTTCTTGAAGAACGCCTCAATGTAGTCGGGCCGCTTCAAACCGTAGTCGATCATGAAGGCGTGCTCGAAAACGTCCATCACCAGTATCGGCGCGCCCCCGGCCAGGTGCCCTGTTTCATGTTCGTTGATCCACTGGTTGACCAGCCGGCCGGTGGCTGTATCCTCGTACAGGATGGCCCAGCCGATGCCCCTCATCGCGCCGGTGCCCCTGAAATCCTTCTCCCAGGCATCCCAGCCGCCGAACTCCTCCGCCAGCTTCTGGCCCAGCCTGCCCGACTTGTCCGGGGCCGCCTTCCCACCCAGGTTCTCGAAGTAGTACTCGTGGACCCTCATTCCGTTGAACTCGAACCCCAGGCGGCGCTTCAGCTCCGCATACTCCGGAGTGCCGATCTTCCCGTCCTTGGCCATGGCTGCCAGCGTATCCAGCAGCTTGTTGGTATTGGTGACGTAGCCCTGATAGAGAGTGAAGTGGTTCTTGAGCAGTGTCTCGCTGAATCCAGCCATGCCTATGAGTTTCCCGTAGTCCTTCGCCGCGTATGCCATCTCCTCCTCCTTCTTAACTGGTCCGTCGATTAGCTACCCCGGGTCGCGCCGGCTTCAGGCCCTGGCCAGGCCTGCCTTCAGCTCGGAGAGCCGCTTCAAATGGGACCTCTCCTCCTCGATTATCCCGCTGATCACCTTGGCATCCGCCCGGCGGACCAGGTTCTGCAGCTCGGTGTAGAAGAGGATGGAATCCTTCTCCGCGCGAATGCCGAAGTCAATGCCCTCGGCGTCGCTGCTGGTCTTCTCCGCCAGGCTGCAGGCGGCCGCCTCGCTGGAGAACACGCCGGAGTCCGCCAGCGATTTGAGGTACTGGTCGTACTCCTCCGTATATGACTCAGGCGGCGGGTTGTCGGCCAGCGAGCTGAGCATGCTCTGGTAGGCCTTGATGTGCTTCTTCTCCTGGTCGGCCAGGTACTTGAACGCGGTCTGGGCCTTCTGGCTCCTGGCGCAGCTGACCATGGTCTCGTAGAAGGCCGCGCCCGCCTTCTCTATCTTGACGGCGGTGTCCAGGAGTTCCTTGCCCGTGAGAAAGATGCCCATACTTCATTGCTCCTTTCAAGCTAGATATTCGATGGAGGCATAAGGCGACCGTTGTGTCGCACCTGCGGTGAATCGGGGTGACCCTCCTCGGCAAATTATAGCATGCACGGCCCCGCCGGGGCTCCATGACGCAGCTAGATTCTACTGGTCCGTCGCGGGTTCAGAATGCGACTTTGGTCTCATGGCTCCCCGGTGGATCAGGAGGGGAGTCTCTCCATCCTCAGGTTCTTCTCGCCCAGCAGTTCCGCGAGCTTCTGGCAGAGCTCGGGGCTGCAGCTGACCGCGATATTCGGCAGGTCCAGCCTGATGCGTTCGCCGCTGCTGACGACCGTCAGCGATACCTCGTCCTCACCGGGATAGCTCTTGAGCATCTCTACCAGGCCGTTGAGCCGCTCCACGTCCTCCCGCCAGCTGTCAGTCTGAACCATCGACAGGAAGAGGCGATGCCTCCCGTTCTGCGGCCTGGGGGCCGGCCCGGAGGGTGGCTTCTCCTTGCCGGGTTCGTACTGCCGGGCCTGGTCACAGATCAGCTGCGCACCGTCGTTGCGGGCCCTTACCTTGCCCTGGATCAGCAGTATGTTGCCCTCGATCCAGAGCTCCTGGCTTTGCTGGTAGACCTGGGACCAGCAGGTCACCTCAACGCTGCCGTCGAGGTCCTCCAGGGTAGCGCTGACGAAGGGCTGCCGGCTCTTGGTCAGGCCCTGCCGGACAGAGACCACCTGGCCGGCCACGATCACCGTCTGGCCCACCATTTCGGCATTGATCTCCCCGCAGAAGGCGGTGGTGCTGGATTTGAGCTCGCGCGCTGCCTGGAAAAACGGATGGCCGGAGAGATAGACCCCGATCAAGTCCTTTTCCCAGGCCAGCCTGTCTCGATAGGAGACCTCGACATCCTCGATCTTCATCTCCGGCAGAGGCGTGGGGGTGGCGGCTCCCCACAGATCGAACATGGTCGCCTGCCCCGACTCCCGCAGGCTCTGCTCCCGCTGCGACAGGGACATTATGCGGTCGATCTGGTTCAGCAGGCCACCCCTCCCGGCCAGGCAGTCCAGAGCGCCGGCCTTGATCAGGCTCTCCATCACCTTCTTGTTCAGGCCGCGCAGGTCGGCCCGCCGGCAGAAGTCCTCGATGGATTTGAACGGCCCGCCCTTCTTGCGGGCTTCCACGATAGGGGCGACGGCGCCGGCACCAACGTTCTTGATATCGGCCAGGCCGAACCGGATGCCCGGCTCCGCCGAGTCCTCGATGCTGAAACTGGCCTCGCTCCGGTTCACGTCGGGAGGCAGGACCTTGATGTCCATGCGCTGGCAGTCCGCCACGGCGGCAGCCACTTTGTCCTGCTGGCCGCTGTGGGAGAGCAGCAGGGCCGTCATGTACTCCACGGGGTAGTTGGCCTTCAGGTAGGCCGTCTGGTAGGCGATCATGGCGTAGCTGACGCTGTGGGCCTTGTTGAAGGCGTAGCCGGCAAAGGGCTCGATGAGCTCGAAGACCTGCTCTGCCACCTTGGGCGAGAACCCCTTCTTCTGGGCTCCCTCCAGGAAGCGGACCCGCTCCTTCTGCATGATCTCCGGGATCTTCTTGCCCATCGCCTTGCGGACGATGTCCGCCTGGCCCAGGCTGTAGCCGGCAAATTCTCGGACTACGAACAGCACCTGGTCCTGGTAGACGATGACGCCGTAAGTTTCCTCCAGTATCCGCTCCAAGGAGGGGTGCGGGTAGGTGATCGGCTCAAGGCCGTGCTTGGACTTGATGAACCGCGGTATGTGGTCCATGGGACCGGGGCGGTAAAGGGCCACCATGGCCGCCACGTCGCTGAACTTGGCCGGCTTCAGCTCCTTCAGGTGACGCCTCATCCCCGAGCCTTCCAGCTGGAAGACACCGCCGGTCTCCCCGGCCGACAGCAGCTCGAAGGTCCGGGCGTCATCCATGGGCAGCCGCTGCAGGTCCAGCTCAACTCCCCGGTGCTCAGCAATGATCTCCCTGGCGCGGGCCAGGGTGGTGAGGTTGATCAGCCCCAGCAGGTCCATCTTCAGCAGCCCGACCCGGGCGATGTCCTGCATGACGAACTGGGTCATGGCCATGCCCTTGGCTTCGCCTTTGGTTACCTGCTGGAGAGGGACGTGTTCGACCAGCGGGTCCCGGGAGATGACGATACCGGCAGCATGGGTGCTGGCGTGGCGGGACACCCCCTCCAGGTGCTTCGCCGAGTCCACCAGGTTGCGGACGATCGCGTCCTCCTGGTACATGCGGCGCATCTCTTCGTTCTCCTGGAGGGCCTTGTCCAGGGTCATGCCGACGCCGAAGGGCACCAGCCTGGCCACCTGGTCTACCTGGCCGTATGGCAGGCCCAGCGCCCGGCCCACGTCCCGCAGGGCGGCCCTGGCGCCAAGGGTCCCGAAGGTTATGATCTGGGCCACGTGGTCCTGGCCGTACTTCTGGGCCACATAGGAGATGACCTCGTCGCGGCGGGAGTCCTGGAAGTCCAGGTCGATGTCGGGCATCTCCTTGCGCTCGATGTTGAGGAACCGCTCGAATACCAGCCGGTGTTCCAGGGGATCGACATCGGTAATACCCAGGCAGTAGAGAATCAGGCTGGCCGCCGCGCTGCCGCGCACTCCGCAGGGGATCTTCTGGCGACGGGCGAAGGAGACGATGTCCCATACCACCAGGAAGTACTGGGCGAACATGGTCTGGCGCACCACCTCCAGCTCATAGTCCAGCCGGTCCCGGATCTCCGGGGCCGGTACGGCGCCGTACCGCTGCGCCAGCCCCCGGCGGCACTGCTCCGCCAGGTACTCGTCGGCCGTCTTCCCGGGGTCTACCTCCACCTCGGGCAGGTGCAGCCGCCCGAACTCCAGCTCCAGGCTGCAGAGCCCGGCGATCCGCTCCGTGTTCTCCAGGGCCTCCGGCATGTCCGCGAACTGGGCCGCCATCTCCTGGGGGGTCTTCAGGTAGAAGAAGTCCCCGGCCATCTTCATCCGCTTCTCATCGCTGACCGTGGTGTTGGTCTGGATACAGAGCATGATGTCCTGCCAGCGGGCGTCCTGCCTCTCTATGTAGTGCACGTCGTTCGTGGCCACCAGCGGTATCTTCAGCCGGGAGCTCATCTCAACGAGCCCCTGGTTGACTCGCTCCAGCTCGGGCAGGGGGTGCTTCTGGACCTCCAGGTAG
Source organism: uncultured Dehalococcoidia bacterium (assembly GCA_964409515.1). Taxonomy (GTDB): domain Bacteria; phylum Chloroflexota; class Dehalococcoidia; order UBA2247; family RBG-13-53-26; genus JAFGCL01. The sequence goes on along the minus strand of CAYPDY010000019.1, from coordinate 12,920 downwards.
TAGTTGCCGTCACCGAAGAGGTCCCGGTGCCACATGGCGCACATTTCGGCGTCCTGCCGCCGTCCTTCCAGGATGAGACGGGGGATCTCCCCGCCGAGGCAGGCGGACAGGGCCACCAGGCCTTGACAGTGCTCGGTCAGAATCTCCCTGTCTATCCTGGGCTTGTAGTAGAAACCTTCCAGTTGGGCCCTGGTGGCCAGCTTGAGCAGGTTCTTGTACCCGGTCTTGTCCCTGGCCAGCAGGACCAGGTGATATGGATCCTTGTCGGCGGGGGTGCGGCTCTGGCGCCCATTGGGCGCCACGTAGAACTCGCAGCCGATGATGGGCTTGATCTTCGCCTCCCTGGCCTGGAGGTAGAACTCAATCACGCCGTGGAGGGCGCCGTGGTCGGTAATAGCCAGGCTGTCCATGCCCAGCTCCCTGGTGCGGGCCAGCAGCTGGGGTATGCGGCACATGCCGTCAAGCAGGCTGTACTCAGTATGGACGTGCAGGTGTGTGAACATGGCAACGCCTTCAAGAAACCGGGGAAACCGGAAACCATTATACCATCTCGGGCTCCGTCCGCCCGGCAGGACGTGCCCCGTCTGCCCGGCCGGGCTGTCCGCCGCTGAGACGTGTGTCACTTCCTTCGCCACCCCGATACTGCTAACATGGTGGCTATGGACCGGCCGGCCAAGCAGACGAGACTGCAGATAACCGGGATGACCTGTGCCACCTGCGCCGGGGCGGTGGAGGAGAGCCTGTCACGGGTTGGCGGCGTGTCCCGGGCCCAGGTGAACCTGGCCTCCGAGAAGGCCACGGTGGAGTACGACCCCTCGCAGGCCACCGACAAGGACCTCATACGGGCCGTCGAGGACGCCGGGTACGGCGTGGCCGTCAGCCAGGCCGTATTCGGCATCACGGGAATGACGTGTGCCGCCTGCGCCGGCACGGTCGAGAACGCGGTCAGCTCCCTGGACGGAGTGGTGTCGGCATCGGTGAACCTGGCCAGCGAAAAGGTGTACATCCGCTATAACCCCGAGGCAGTCACCATCCCGGGCTTGAAGAAGGCCATCCGCGACGCCGGGTACGGGGCCGTTGAGGCGGACGAGAAGGCAGGAGATCACGAGCGGCGGGCCCGGGAGCGCGAGCGGCGCAGACTGGTGCTGCTCCTCATCTTCAGCTTCTCCCTGTCCATCCCCGTCTTCGTACTGTCCATGGTCATGCCCTTCAAGAGCAGTGCCGACAACTGGCTTCTGCTGGGGCTGACCACGCCGGTGCAGCTCCTGGTGGGGTGGCAGTTCTATGCCGGCAGCTACAAGGCACTCCGCAACCGCCGGGCCAACATGGACGTCCTGGTGGCCCTCGGGACCACGGCGGCCTACGTCTACAGCCTCCTGGTGACGGTGTTGCCCGCCACCTTCGAAGGCGCCGTCTACTTCGACACGGCCGCTCTCATCATCTCGATTGTACTGCTGGGGCGCTACCTGGAGGCCCGCGCCAAGGGCCGCGCCTCGGAGGCCATCAAGAAGCTCATGGGCCTGCGCCCCCGGATGGCCAGCGTCATCGTGGACGGAGTCGAGACGCAGGTCCCCGTGGAGGACGTCGAGGTCGGCCAGCTGGTGGTGGTCAGGCCGGGCGAGAAGATACCGGTGGACGGAACGGTGGTTGAGGGCAGTTCCGCGGTAGACGAGTCCATGCTGACCGGGGAGTCGATGCCCGTGGACAAGAAGGCCGGCGACGAAGTGGTGGGCGCCGCCATCAACAAGGATGGCCTGCTGAAGTTTCGGGCCGCCAGGGTCGGCGCGGACACGGCGCTGGCCCAGATCATCAAGCTGGTGGAACAGGCCCAGGGGTCGAAAGCGCCGATCCAGCGCCTGGCCGACTCCGTGGCCGCCGTCTTCGTGCCGGTGGTGGTCGGCATAGCCCTGGTGACCTTCGTCGCCTGGTTCGCCATCATCGGGAAGCCGTTCGTGTTTGCCCTGGAGGCAGCCATCTCCGTGCTGGTCATTGCCTGCCCCTGCGCCCTGGGCCTGGCCACACCGACAGCCATCATGGTGGGGACGGGCAAGGGCGCCCAGAACGGGATACTCATCAAGAGCGCCGCCTCCCTGGAGCGGGCGCACCGCCTCCAGACCATCGTGTTCGACAAGACCGGCACCCTGACCCGCGGGACGCCTGCTGTTACGGACGTGGTGCTGCTGGACACCGTCAGCCGGGCCGAGGTCCTGGGCCTGGCCGCAGCGGCGGAGAAGGGTTCAGAGCATCCGGCCGGCCAGGCCATCGTAGCCGCCGCCGTGAAGGAGGGGCTGAAGCCCGCCGATCCGGAGTCCTTCCAGGCGTTGGGAGGACGGGGGGTCGTGGCCCGGGTCAACGGCCGGGAAGTGCTGGTGGGAAACCGCATCCTGATGAGCGACAGCGGAGTGCCGGCAGCCGTGGCTGAAGAGAGAATCGCCACCCTCGAGGGCCAGGGCAAGACAGTGATGCTGCTGGCCGTGGACCGGAAGCCGGCGGCGCTGATCGCCGTGGCCGACACGCTGCGGGACGAGGCCGCGGAGGCCGTCAGTCAGCTCCACGGCATGAGTCTGGAGACGGTGATGATCACCGGCGACAACCGGCTGACGGCGGAGGCCATAGCCGGGCAGGCCGGGATCAAGAGGGTCCTGGCCCAGGTCCTCCCGGACGACAAGGCCCGGGAGATCCGGCACCTGCAGGAAAACGGCCGGCTGGTGGCAATGGTCGGGGACGGCATAAACGACGCGCCGGCGCTGGCCCAGGCCGATATCGGCATCGCCCTGGGCGGCGGCACCGACGTGGCCATGGAGAGCGGCGAGATAGTGCTGGTGCGGAATGACCTGAGGGACGTGGTGGAGGCCATCAGGCTGAGCCGCTACACGATCGGCAAGGTGAAGCAGAACCTCTTCTGGGCCTTCGCCTACAATGTAGTGGGGATACCGATAGCAGCGGGGATACTGTATCCCTGGACCGGAAGGCTGCTGGACCCGGCCATAGCGGCCGCGGCGATGGCCCTGAGCTCGATATCCGTGGTCACCAACTCACTGCTGATGAACCGCTACCGGGTCCTGCGGTCTTCTGATAAAGGAGGATAGACGCCCATGTTTGTGGAGGTAGCCAGGGAAGGCGATATCGCTGATGGCGCCATGAAGGAGGTAGCGGCCGAAGGCCGGAAGATCCTGCTGGCCAGGGTCGGAGGCCGCTTCTACGCGGCCCTCGGCCAGTGTCCCCACATGGGGGCCAGCCTGGCGGGTGGCAGACTGGAGGGGACGGTGGTCACCTGCCCGCGCCACGGGTCCCAGTATGATCTCGCCGACGGGCACATGGTCCGCTGGGCGCAGCTGCCGGGGGTGGTCTCGGCCATCGGCAAGGCGATCAAGAAGCCAAGGGGGATCAGGGTCCTTCCGGTCAAGACGGAGGCGGGGAGGGTCCTGGTGGAGCTGTCCGCCCCGTAAAGGTCCAAACAGGATTCGGAGGTGATTATGAAGGAGAGCTACCAGACCAGGCTCTGGGTGAACAGCAAGGACATCGAGCTCCATCCTTTCGTGGAGCAGTTCGTGGCCGGGACGGTGACCGGGGGCGTGCGCACCCTGAAGGGCGTGGACGCGCCGAGCACCATCGAGCTTAAGGCCGCGAAGAAGGCCGTCAACCTGGCGGTGAACGGCAAGCCCCTGGAGCTGACGCAGTTTCCCAATGACATCATCCTCAACACCGTGACCGCCATCGTCTCCTCCCTCAAGGGAGTCGACAGCGTGGAAACGCTGCAACTTGACATAAAGGTGTCCCACAAGACGTGAATGGATCCCACTCCAACCGGTTGGGCGCTGAGACCAGCCCCTACCTGCTCCAGCACGCCCGCAACCCGGTGGACTGGTATCCCTGGGGGGAAGAGGCCCTGTCCCGGGCCCGCGGCGAGGACAAGCCCATCCTGCTCAGCGTGGGCTATTCGGCCTGCCACTGGTGCCATGTTATGGAGCGGGAGTGTTTCGAGGACGAGGGCATCGCCCGCCTGATGAACGAGCATTTCATCTGCATCAAAGTGGACCGGGAGGAGCGCCCGGACATCGACCACGTCTATATGCAGGCCGTGCAGGCCATGACCGGCGGGGGCGGGTGGCCCCTGACGGTGTTCCTGACCCCGGAGGGCGAGCCTTTCTACGGCGGGACCTACTTCCCTCCCGAGGACCGCCACGGCCTGCCCGGGTTCCCCCGCCTCCTCGTGGCGCTGGCGGAGGCATACCGCGACAGGCGTTCCCAGGTGGCGGCGGTGGCGCAGGACCTGGTCTCCCGGCTCGGGCAGGGCCCCGTGGAGGCGGGACCTCAGCCGCTGACCCAGGACATCCTGGCCGAAGCCTTCCAGGGCCTCGAAGCCGGGTTTGACGGACGGGACGGCGGCTTCGGCCCGGGGCCCAAGTTCCCGCAGGTCCCTGTGCTGGAATTCCTGCTGCAGCACCATCAGCGCACAGGCGCCGCCCGACCCCTGCAGATGGTGGAGCTGACCCTGGACCGGATGGCGGCGGGGGGCATCTACGATCACATCGGCGGAGGCTTCCACCGCTATGCCACCGATGGCCGCTGGCTCGTTCCTCACTTCGAGAAGATGCTCTACGACAACGCGCTGCTGGCCCGCCTGTACCTCCATGCCTGGCAGGTGACGGGGAAGGCGGCCTACCGGCGCATCGTCGGGGAGACCCTGGACTACGTGCTCCGGGAGATGACCGGCCCCGACGGCGGGTTCTACTCCTCGCAGGATGCCGACATGGGCGGTGAAGAAGGCCGGTACTACCTCTGGACTCCCGGTGAGATCGCCGGCTTGCTGGGCGCCGAGGATGGCGCGATAGTCAGCCGTTACTTCGGCATCGGCAGCGGAGAAGGGATAGACGGCCGCTATGTCCTTCACGTTCCGCCTGACGCAGCAGAGCCGGCTGCCCAGACCGGGTCCCGCCCGGCCGATGTCGCGGCATCCGTCGCGACGGATGCCGCGGCGGTCGTGAGCCGATCCAGAATGAGAATGCTGGAGGCAAGGGCGAAGCGGCCTGCGCCGGGGCGGGACGAGAAGATACTGGCGTCCTGGAACGGCCTTATGCTGCAGGCCCTGGCGGAGGCCTCGGGCGCGTTCGGGCGGCCAGACTACCTGGAGGCGGCGGTGACTGGCGCCGGTTTCCTGGTCCGGCAGATGATGGAAGGGAGCCGGCTGGCGCACAGCCACAAAGGCGCCCCAAAGTCGCCTGGCTACCTTGACGACTACGCTTCCGTGGCCCTGGGGCTTCTGGGCCTGCACGAGATCACGCTCGACCAGGCCTGGCTGGAGAAGGCCTTCGATCTCACCGAGACCATGGTGGCCCGGTTTGGCGATGCGGACCACAAGGGTGTCCTCTATGACACGGGGCCCGACCACGAGACCCTGTTTGCCCGCCCGCGGGACACGGCGGATTCAGTGAAACCCTGCGGCGGATCGTCCGCCGCGGAGGTGCTCCTGCGAGTGTCGGCCATGACCGGTGAAGCGGAGGGTGAGGCGGCGGCCGCCGCCATGCTGGGACTGGTTCGGGACCAGATGCTGGCCCACCCCATGGCCTCCGGCCACTGGCTGTGCGCCCTGGACCTGCATCTCTCCGGTCCGGAAGAGATCGTCGTGGTGGGCCGCCGGGAGGACCCGAAGACGGAGGCCCTCATGGCCGCCATACACGGTCAATACCTCCCCCACAAGGCGCTCGTGGGATGGCCGCCGGGCGGTCCCGTCTCCCCCCGAATCCGGGACCTGGCCCGGGACCGCGGCAGCATGGACGGGCTCCCGGCCGCCTATGTCTGCCGGGGACGCCGGTGCCACCCTCCCACCACCGATGCGGAGGAACTGCGGCGTCTGCTGCTCCGCCACTGAGACATTTGCGGCGCCGCAAGTGAGCCGTGGCGACAGACGCAACTGTGGAGTGCTCGCCCCGGCGCGTGACCGCCTCCTCGTTTGAACTGGGCTTCCTGTTGACGCAGATGATAGAATAGAGGTAGTCGGGGTCAATGTCTCTCGTTGTGTCTGTCGTAGGGAGGTCCAATTCCGGCAAGACCACCCTGCTCGAAAAGCTGGTCGTTGAGCTCAAGAAACGGGGCTATACCGTAGCTGCAGTCAAGCACTCCGGCGGCGATTTTCAGCTCGACCATCCCGGCAAAGACAGCTGGCGGCTGACCGAGGCCGGGAGCGATGCGGTGGTACTGGTTTCCCCTCACAAGTTGGCTTTCATGGAAAGGGCCAGCCACCCTCCGACCCTGGAAGGAGTGATCCGTTTACTGGGCAACAGGTTCGATTTTGTTCTGGTCGAGGGCTTCAAGGAGAAGGGCGCCACCGGCAGCCGGAGCGGCATCCCCCGGATCGAAGTCCACCGAAAGGAGCTGGGCAGTCTTGTCTCCTCCACCGAGGAGCTGTTCGCAGTGGTCAGCGACGAAGACCTGGGTATCCCCGTGCCGCACTTCTCCAGCAGTGATGGTGTCGCGCTGGCCGATCTTCTGGCCCAGAGACTGAAGGATTCTGCCGCATGCTATCCGTCCACACGTCGGAACACCGGGCGCTCTCGGGAGGGAGAGGGTTGATTCTCGACGCCGAGCGTTTCGTCTTTGAGCTCCCGCCCCGGGTGAGGTGGGCCAGGCGGATCCTGATCAAACCGTGTGCCGGCTATGCCGTGCCGTACCCGGCCACGACCTGCCGGGAGACCCTGGAGAAGGTTATCACCTCCATCAGGGCCGTCAGTGAGGCCGACATCATCCTGCTCGAAGGCAGCCCCTGCGAAGAGGAGATGAAGCCCATCTACAAGACGCTGGGGTATGAGTTCCCGCGGGTGATAGCCCTTGATGTGAGGGACTCGGTCCTGGTCGAGGTGGAGAATCCGCTGGTGCGCCCGTTCGCCGTGCCCACCTTCTGGATTCCCAACGTGATCCTCTACTGTGACTACCTGATCAGCATCACTCCCTTCAAGGTGGTGGCCAAGCAGGGCGATTTCACCATCAAGAACCTGCTCGGCCTGCTGCCGATAAGCAAGTACCACGGCAGCAATGGCTCCGCCTGGGGTTCCCTGTACGACCTGGGGATTGACAAGGTCATCGCCGACCTTTACTTCACCCTGCCCTTTGACCTGGGGATCATCGACGGACGCAAGAAGTTCGTGGGCAAGGACGAGCCCTCAGTGGGCAAGAGTCAGGACTGCGGCAAGATCTTCGTAGGCGAGCCCTATGATGTCGACCTGGAAGCCTCTCAGTCAATGGGCATCGCCACCGAGTACCTGCAGTGGATTGAGATCGCCAAGACGCAGGTCGGCGCCGAAGAAGACGAAAGCTAGGGCGATCCTCCGCTTCCCACCCGGCAGAGGCCATCCACCGTCTCCAGACCGCAGCCCCCACACCCAACCCTGCAGTCAGGGGTTTCCTCGCCCCGGAAGGTGCGCTCGTATTCCTGCCTGAGGAAGTCGCCGCTCACCCCCACATCAACGTGGGACCACGGCAGGGTCTCCTCCATCGGGCGGCGGCGGTAGGCATAGAAGGCCGGATCCACCCCCGCGTGGTCAAACGCGGCGATCCAGTTGGCGATTTTGAAGCGCTCGCTCCAGGCATCGAAGACGGCCCCGCTCTTCCAGGCATGGTAGATCACCTGGCCCAGCCGGCGGTCACCCCTCGCCAGGATGGTCTCCAGCATGCTGGTCTGCGGGTCATCCCAGGAAAGATGCGCCCTGGCACTGCGCAGGCCGCTCTTCAGGATCTCATGCTTGGCCGCGAGCTCCTCAGGGCTGTCCTGGACCACCCACTGAAACGGGGAGTGGGCCTTGGGGACAAAGGTGGAAACGCTGATCCTGATGCGGGGCGGGGATTTCCGGGTTTCCCTCCTCACCCTGTCCACGATGCGGACGATGCCCTCCACATCTTCCGTGGTCTCGGTGGGCAGACCGATCATGAAGTAGAGCTTGATGTTCCCCCAGCCCTTCGCCAGCGCGGCCGCGATGGTCTCCACGATCGCATCATCCGGCACCGCCTTGTTGATGACCCGCCTCAGCCGCTCCGTGCCGGCCTCGGGCGCGAAGGTCAGCCCCGGCTTCCGGTTGAAGCGAAGGGAATCCATCAGCTTCACGGAAAAGCCGTCGATGCGCAGGCTGGGCAGGGACAGCGTGAGCCGGCAATCACTGTGCTCGTCAATGAGTCTGCTCGCCAGGGATTCTATGCCGGGGTAATCAGTCGTGGTCAGCGACACCAGGGAGATCTCGCTGTAGCCGCAGTTGCTGATGAGCTGCCTGGCGGCCTCGAGGACTTCCTGGTGGGTCCTGTGCCGCTGCGGACGATAGACGACGCCGGCCTGGCAGAAACGGCAGCCCCTGGTGCAGCCGCGCTGTATCTCCACCGATCCGCGATCGTGGATGACTGAGATGAAAGGGACCACGGGCCTGACCACCGGAGGCGGCAGCTGGGCCACTATCCGCCGCCGGATGCTCGGCGGGGCCTGGGCCTTCAGGGGCCGAAGACCCGCGTACCCGCCCCCCGCATCATACCGCACCGCATACAGGCTGGGGACATAGACCCCGGGTATCGCGGCCAGGCAGGTCAGAACGTCATCCCGCTTAAGGCCTTCCCTCTTGCATCTGCGGAACTCCTCCAGGATCTCGACTATGAGGTCCTCCCCCTCACCCATGGCGAAGACATCGACGAAATCCGCCATAGGCTCGGGATTGAGGGCGCAGCTGCCCCCGGCGATGATCAGCGGATGGGAATCCGACCGGTCGCCGGCCAGGACCGGTATGCCGGCCAGGTCCAGCATGTTCAGAACGTTGGTGTAGGTGAGCTCGTAGCCCAGGGAGAAGCCTATGATGTCGAACTGGGAGAGCGGCCGCTTCGACTCGAGGCTGAGAAGGGGCACACCGGCCTGGCGCATGGCGGCTTCCATGTCGACCCAGGGGGCAAAGACCCGCTCGGCGAGAAACCCCGCCCGGCTGTTGACTATCTCGTAGAGGATGGGCAGGGCCAGGTTCGACATGCCGATCTCATACACGTCCGGATAGGCGAGCGCGACCTTCACCTCGGCTGCCGACCAATCCTTGGCCAGGCTGTTCCATTCGCCACCTGTGTAGCGCCCGGGCTTGCTCACCTTGCTCAACATGCTGTCTGGATAGGACACTTCCACCTCAGTTCCGTTCCGGATGGTCCGTCTATCAGCCCATTATCGTATAAGCTACAACAGGGCCTGGACGCCGACATGCCCTGGCCGCCCATCCGAACTTCCGGGCCGGGACGAATTGATTATAGTCCGGCGCGTGCGCGCAACTCAACCATCCGGCGCGGATGGCGCCGACTTGCCCCCGGCAGAGTCGTAGCGTCCCGGTCACATCACCCTGGAGATTGTTATCAATTTCGTCACAACGCGGCGCACTAGCTTTGGCTGAGGGATTTTTGTTATTGACACTCAGTATGGAGGGACATACGATAGCTGCGGGGTGGCACGCTCACTAGTTCCTAGGAGTGGCGGATTTGTTGGCCCAGAAACAGTCTGATCAGACAATTGTCAAACTAGTCGAGCGCTTGAAATCGCAGGGATACGAGGTGCGTCCCAATGCGGCCAGGCGCGGCCGGTCCGGCGTGGATCACACGTTCGACTACATCGTGGCGCGGCGGGACGGCTTCACCAACCTGCTGGCCGCCATCGAGGTCATCAACGATGCGGAGGACCCGGAGACCAGCCTGCACCGGCTCTTCGCCTTCCAGGACAAGTGCTCTGAATGCAGCATCGGCCGATCGGTGGTGATCGCCTTGCCACGCCTGAGTTTCGTGGCCAGCCAGTTTGCCCAGAAGGACGGCGTTGAGGTCTTTGATGAGCAGGCCCTGCAGATGTTCCTGGCCCGCGCTCCGGCAGCGCGTGCGTCTCCGAGTGCCGTCCCGTCAACCTTCATGCAGAAGAGCGAGGTGCACCAGTCGCTCAAGACGCTGGGCTACCGGGTCGACGAAACCGTCAAAGTGGTCGGCAGCTCCGGCACTGAACATGTCTTTGGCGCCATGGCGCTGTGGGACGACGGCTTCATCCTGTCGAGGCTGGGAATGGACTACCTCTACGGCGACTCCGTCGACAGGAGGGATGTCAGCCTCTTTGACGATAAGTGCCGGGATGCCGGCATCATGGAGAAGATGCTGTTGATCCCGAAAGGGCTGACGGAAGAGGCTAAGAAGCTGGCACAGGAGAAGAGGATCGAGGTCATCAGCCTCGACGGACGGCCAAGGGAAGTGGTACCCGAAGGCATCGATCCCGCCCCGGCTCCTTCCCCGCAGCCGGGCTCCAACGGAAGCAAGCCGGGTTCCCCGGGCGCTCC
>CAYPDY010000019.1:357-2501 GCA_964409515.1 uncultured Dehalococcoidia bacterium | reverse complement strand
GCGCCGGACAAGCCCGCCGAGCGGAAGAAGACCATCGTGGTCTCCGAGGTCAAGCCCGCCACACCGGCCAGGCCGGGCCGCGAGGGGAGCCCGGCCCCGGACAAGGCCGCCGCCACTGCTCAGGCGGGTGGCAGCACCGTGTTTGCCCCCATGGAGGCCCCGCAGCGGGGCAAACCATTCTCCATGCGCAGCGTCTTTGACCAGTTTCTGGTTCCGCAGGTCAAGCCAAAACCGGCGGAGAAGGGCCCCACCCCCGCGGGTGCCGCGGCGGTGACTGCATCTGCCCCTGGCAAGGACGTGTCGAAGCCGCCGCCCGTGCCGGAGAAACAGGGCGGCGCTGAGACCAAGCCCCCCGCCGCCAAACCGGGCGCATTTGTGGCCAAACCGGCCGTTCTACCGCAGGCCAAACCAGGCGAGGCCAAGGCGGGGCTCGTGGCCGAGAGGCCGGATACCCCGCAGGCCAAGGCCGCGCCGGAAGCACCGAAGGCAGCGGCTGAAGCCAAGACGTCCGACGACGCGTCAGCCAAGGCAGACGCGGCAGCCAAAGCATCCGAGGCGCCCAAGGGGACCGCGGAGCCGCCAAAGGTCGCTGCGGAGCCGCCAAAGGTGGCTGCGGAATTGGCGAAAACGGCAGATGCCAGGGCTCCCGACGACGCGTCAGCCAAGGCAGACGCGGCAGCCAAGGCAGCCGAGGCGCCCAGGGGCACCGCGGAAGCGCCTAAGACGGCAGCGCCTGAAGTCCCCGAGGATAAGGCGGCGCCCAGAGTCCCCGAGGAAGCGCCCAGGACGGCCGCGCCCAAGGCCAAACCGGCGGCTCCAGGAAAGGCCGGCCAGGCCAATGTGATGCCTCCGGTGACCAAAGTGCCTGTCCCGCCGAAGCCGCCGGCCGCGGACCCGGACACCAAGCAGGGAGTGGTAGGCGGACCGCCAACCGGGGCAGCAGCGAACGCCCAGTACCTGAAGCCCACGCTGGACAAGGCCGGCGTCGACAAGCGGCAAGGGCTGGCGGCCAGAGCCAAGCTCCCGGAGAAGCCCGGCGCGTCACCGAAGCCGGTGGTGGAAGAGGTCGTGGAGAAGCCGAAGGTGAAGCTCTCCAAGGCCGCCCGTCCCGAGGCGCTTCAGGCAATCCCGGAAGCCACGGCCAGAAGGTTCACTGTTCTGCCCATCGGCGTGACCGACAACGTCCTTGAAGTGGCCATGGTGAACCCGAGCGACCTGGCCACCATCCAGGTCCTGGAAATGCAGAGCAAGATGCGGGTGAAGGCCGTGGGGGCCGAACAGAAGGAGATCCTGGATGCCATCGACTTCAACTACAAGGGGTTCGGCCAGATCGCCGAGCAGATCTCTCACATCGAGACGGCGACCGATGCGTCAGCCGGCGTGGACCTGGTGGCATCCACGGCGAATGCCCCGGTCGCGGCAGCCTTGAACCTCATCGTCGAGGAGGCGGTCAAGGCAAGGGCGTCCGATATCCACATCGAGCCTGAGGAGAAGAGGCTGCGCGTTCGCTACCGGGTAGACGGGGTCCTGCAGGAGGTCATGTCGCTGCCCATAAAGATCCACCCCCCCCTTACCTCGCGAGTGAAGGTCATGTCCGATCTGAATATCGCGGACCACCTGCGCCCGCAGGACGGTCAGTTCTCGCTGGAGGTGAAAGGGAAGGCGGTGGATGTCCGAGTAGCCACCAGCCCCACGGTCCACGGAGAGACGGTGGTCATGAGAATCCTGGACAAGTCGATGGCCGTGATGGAGCTGCCGCAGCTGGGCTTCGCCCCGGAGTGCCTGGAAAAGTACATGAAGATGCTGGCGGTCCCCTTCGGCATGATATGCGTCAGCGGGCCTACCGGGGCCGGCAAGACCACCACCCTGTACGCCTCACTGAACACCATGGACAAGGTGACGCGCAATATCATCACCGCGGAGGACCCGGTGGAGTACCGCTTCGAAGGCATCAAGCAGATCCAGGTGAACCCGAAAGCCGGCCTCACCTTCGCCAGCGTTCTCCGATCCATGATGCGTCTTGACCCCGATGTGATACTGGTGGGCGAAATCCGTGATGCTGAGACGGCTTCGATCGCGGTGAAGGCGGCCCTCACCGGGCACACCGTGCTCTGTTCCATCCACGCCAATGACGCCGTGAGCGT
>CAYPDY010000019.1:0-347 GCA_964409515.1 uncultured Dehalococcoidia bacterium | reverse complement strand
TACCGCTTGCTCGACCTCGGCGTGGAGGCCTTCATGGTGGCTTCGGTCATCACCGGGACTCTGGCCCAGCGGATGGCACGGCGGGTATGCACCAACTGCGCCGTGGAGACGAAGCCCACCGAGGTGGAGGCGGCAGCCTACGAGAGCGTCATGGGGGAGAAGCTGGAGAGCTTCGTATCCGGCAGCGGATGCGACCTCTGCAACTTCTCCGGCTACAAGGGAAGGCTGGGCCTCTACGAGATACTGGCCATGACGGACACCACCAGGGCCATGGTGCTGAAAGGAGCGACGACGGGAGAGTTGAGAAATCAGGCTGTCAAGGAGGGAATGGTCACCCTCTTCAAGGA
>CAYPDY010000018.1:0-28497 GCA_964409515.1 uncultured Dehalococcoidia bacterium | reverse complement strand
TCGCTGCCGTCCTGGCAGCAGTCCTGCTGATGCCTCTGATGACCATCGACGGGGCCAAGGCGTGGTCGATCGATCCGGCCGTGAACACCCCAATCTGCACCGCCGTTGATGACCAGGCATCGCCCCAGATACTCAGCGACGGATCCGGCGGCGCCATCGTCATCTGGATGGACCACCGCAGCGAGAACTACGATATCTACGCCCAGAGGATCAACGCCGCCGGCGTTGTGCAGTGGACGGATGGTGGCGTGGCCGTCTGTGCAGCCGCCAGCGACCAGACGCAGCCAGCCCTGGTCGGCGATGGCGCGGGCGGCGCCATCATCACCTGGATGGACTACCGCAGCGGCAGCTACGACATCTACGCCCAGAAGGTGAGTGACACCGGGGCAGCGCAGTGGACAGCCAACGGCGCGGCCATCTGCACCAGCGCAGGCGACCAGGCAAGTCCAGCTCTGGTCAGCGATGGCGCGGGCGGCACCATCATCACCTGGATGGACCGCCGCAGCGGCAACTACGACATCTACGCCCAAAAGGTCAGTGGCACCGGGGCACCGGAGTGGACAGGCAATGGCGCGGCCCTCTGCAGTGCCGCCACTGATCAGGCCTTCCCAGACCTGGAGAGCGACGGCGCGGGCGGCGCCATCATTGCCTGGCAGGATGCCCGCGGCAGCGACGGATGGGACATATACTCGCAGAGGGTCAATGCCGCAGGGACACCGCAATGGACGAGCAACGGCGTGCCGGTATGTGCCGCCGCCAACCACCAGGAGTCCCCCGGACTCATTGCCGATGGGTCCGGTGGCGCGTTCGTCACCTGGACCGACAACCGCACCGGCGAACTCGACGTTTACGCCCAGAGGATGGATTCGTCGGGAGCGGCGCAGTGGACGGCCAACGGGGCGGGCGTGTGCACCGCCGACTACCTCCAGATTCTGACCGGCTCCGCCAGCGATGGGTCCGGAGGGGTCATATTAGCGTGGACCGACCAGCGCGTCGGCGTCGACCTGAACGTCTACGCACAGCGGGTGAGCCCGTCAGGAGCGTCCCTGTGGACAGACAACGGCTCGGTCGTGTGTGCCACCACCGGATACCAGATGATGCCGGATGCGGCCGCCGACGGCTCCGGCGGCGCCTTCGTGTCCTGGATGGACAACCGCAACGGCAACTACGATGTCTATGCGCAGCGGCTGGATGCGTCCGGCGCCCGACTGTGGGCCGACGACGGCCTGGCAGTGTGCAACGCAGACGAGGACCAATGGTGGGGCCCCATCGCCAGCGACGGCTCCGGCAGCGCCACCATTGTCTGGATGGACCGCCGCAGCGGTGACAACTACGACATCTACGCCCAGAAAGTGAACTCGAACGGCGGGCTGGGCGCACCGCCCAACCAGCCGGCGAACGTGGCGCCGGCTGGCGGCGCCGCGGCCGTCAGCGTCGCCCCAACGCTGCAGTCTTCGGCGTTCAGCGATCCCGATACCGGGGATAGTCACACCCGGTCTGAGTGGCAGATCAGCGGCACACCCGGCGACTACTCCGGTCCGGTGTTCGAGTCGAGTACCGAAAATGTGAGCCCGGCGGAGATCGTCGTCCCCCCCGGCAGGCTGAACGGCAATACCACGTACTACTGGCAGGTCAGGTACCAGGACAGCCAGGGAGGCTGGTCGGCCTGGTCGGCGGAGACATCGTTCACTACCGAGGACCGCGTGCCCAACCGTCCGGCGAATGCTTCTCCGGCCGGCGGCGCTGCTGCGGTCATCGCCACGCCTGCTCTCCAGTCATCGTCCTTCTCCGATCCCGACACCGGGGACTCCCATGCCGCATCTCAGTGGCGGGTAACGGCCACCGCCGGGGACTACTCAAACCCCGCGTTTGACAGCGGCACTGACAATGTGAATCTGACCCAGATTGCCGTACCAACCGGGAAGCTGAGCGGTAATGCCACCTACCACTGGCAGGTGAGGCACCAGGACAGCCACGGGGGCTGGTCGGACTGGTCCGCCGAGACGCCGTTCACCACACTGAACCAGGCGCCAAACCGGGTCACGGGAGCTTCCCCGGCCGGCGGCGCCACCGGGGTGAGCCTGACACCCACCCTGGAATCCAGCACATTCTCGGACCCGGATACCGGTGATTCCCACGCCGCATCCCAGTGGCGCATAGCGGTGGCAGCGGGGGACTACTCTCACCCCGTGTACGACAGCGGAACCGACAACGCCAATCTCGTCGGGTTGGCCATCCCGTCGGGCACACTCAAGAACAGCACTACCTACTACTGGCAGGTCAGGCACCAGGACAGCCACGGGGAGTGGTCGGAGTGGTCGGAGGAGTCCTCCTTCGCAACTCAAGGGAAGTCGCAGGCCTGGATCTGGATCGTGGTCGGGGCCGCGGCAGCCGCAGTCGTGGCCGCCGGCATCGGGGGCTGGCTGGTCCTCCGCCGCAAGCGGCGTGCGCCGGCATAGGATCATACCCCGTTCCGGCAATGCTGCCGCGGACCGGTCGGCCAGAGCGTGTTCATGCCTTCCCGGGACGGGGCACCGCCTGCCTATTGACACCCGCTGAGTGCAGCTGTGCTAACATAGCCATGCCTGCCTGAACCCCGTCTCCTTCCGGGAGCATCGCCGGAAGCAACCAGCAAAGGGGGACAGCCGATAGATGGGGGGCTATCGTCAGCGCCGAGACAGCGGGGCCATCGTCGGCGCGCCGGTGAGGGAATGAACCTTGTAGATCTGGCTGAGGCCACGATCAGGGATTGGGGCGAGTACGTCTCCGTGGTGTTCGAGGGACGGGAGATCACCAACGTGGAGATGGAGCGCTCCTCCCGGAGGCTGGCCTCCGGCCTTCAGGGCCTCGGCGTCAGACGCGGCGACCGGGTGCTCATCCAGATGCCCAATTGCCCCGAGGTGCTGCAGAGCTTCGCCGCCATCTGGAGGATCGGCGCCATCGCCGTGCCGGTCAACCACATGATCGGCGCCGAGGAGAGCGCCTTCATCTACCGCGACTGCGGCGCCGAGACCCTCATAAGCAGCCCGGGGTTCTTGCCCCGCATAGAGTCCTGCCTGGCCGGCGCGCCCTCCCTCAGGAACGTGATCCTGGCCGGCGACCCGGTACCGGAAGGCTTCCACTCCTGCGCCCGGCTCGCGGCCGGGAGCCCCGAACTGACCACCGTGGGCGTGGCGGACGATGGCGACCTGGCCGCCATCGTGTACACCGCCGGGACCACCGGGCGCCCGAAGGGGGCGGCCCACACGCACCACAGTCTGTACTGGGCCGGCAGGATGCTGGCCGACTCCGTGCCCGTCCCGGAGGGCAACGTCAGCGTTTTCGTGCTGCCGCTGTGCCATGTATACGGCATAGGCTGCATGGTGGGCCTTCACTTCCAGAAACGGGCCAGGGGGATAGTCCTGCCTCTCACCACCGTGGACGCGATATTCGAGTCGATCCAGAGGTACCGGGCCAACCTCTTCACCGGTGTGCCCACCATGTATGCCTACATGCTTCAGCACCCCGATCCCCACCGGTACGACCTAAGCTCGATGAAGTGGTGGGTTTCCGGCTCGGCGGCCCTGGCCCCGGAGACCTGGCACGGCTTCAGGGAGCGGTTCGGGTGTGAAATCATAGAGGGCTGGGGGCTGACCGAGACCGGCGCCAGCGGCTGCATCAATCCGGCGAACGGGCCGAAGAAGCCGGGCTCCATCGGCCGGCCGATGCCGGGGGTCCAGCTCAAGATCGTCGACGACCAGGGACGGGAAGCTCCTCCGGAACAGCGGGGGGAGATCGTCCTCAGCACCCCGGGCATGATGCAGGGCTACTGGAGGCGCCCCGAAGAGACGGCGGCGGTCCTCGCGGACGGCTGGCTGAGGACGGGTGATGTGGGGTACGCCGACCCGGATGGGTACTACTTCATCACGGACCGGAAGAAGGACATCATCATCAAGGGCGGCGAGAACATCTCCCCCAGGGAGGTCGAGGAGGTGGTCGCCACACACCCCGCGGTGTGCGAGGCGGCGGTGGTGGGCGTGCCGGACGGGACCTACGGCGAGCAGATCAGGGCTTTCGTGGTGGCGAAGCCGGGGACGCCGGTCACGCCGCGGGAGCTGGACGACTACTGCCGGGCCCGGCTGGGGTCCTTCAAGACGCCGAAGTACTTCACCCTGGTGGAGGCCATCCCCAGGAACATGGTAGGGAAGGTGCTCAGAAGGGAGCTGCGGAGAATGGCAGAGGAGAGAAAGTAGGATGGACTTCGAGTTCAGCGAGCAGGAGAAGATGTACCGCGACAGCCTCCGGGACTTCCTGAGGAAGGAGTTCGTCCCGATCGTCGACAAGAGGGACAGCGCGGGGCCTCTGACCAGGGCGGAAGCCATCGACATCATGAAGAAGTTCCAGTCTCTGGGCATCGGCCTGGACCCGGAGAACGCCAGGGGCTTCGTGGGCAGCCCGATACTGTTCGGCATATTCGCCGAGGAAGTGGGCCGGGTCTGGCCGAGCCTGCTGACCCTTTTCGGGATGGGGGCCCTTCCCGCCATCTACGTGCCCCTGGCCTCGGAAGAGGTGAAGTCCCGGCTGCTCCCCCGCCTGGCCGCCGCCGAGTTCATCGGGTGCTTCGCGGAGACCGAGCCCGAGGCGGGCTGCGATACATCGACGCTGAAGACCACGGCCCGCCCCGCGGGAGACTGCTTCGTGGTCAACGGCTCCAAGACCTGGATCAGCAACGCCACCATCGCGGACACCGCCCTGGTGGGCGTAACGAACACGGAGACGGGGGCGCAGACGTTCCTGCTGGTGGACCGGGAGGTCTCCCCGTGGGAAGCCCATGAACAGCACAAGATCGGCTGGAAGGCCTCTCCCACCGGAGAGATGTTCTTCGAGGACTGCCGGGTGCCGAAGGAGAACGAGCTGAGTGTGCTGATGGGCAACGCGCTCGCGCTGGGGCCCCGGCTGAGCGAGGTGCTGCCTCTCTCCGACGGCTTCATGAAGCTGCTGACCCAGATGGAGCCCTTCACGGCCATGATGACCCTGCCCCGCGCCGGGATGGCCCTGGCGGCGGTGGGCATAGCCCAGGCGTCCTTCGAGGCCGCCGTAAGCTATGCCAGGGAGAGAAAGCAGTTCGGCAAGCCCATCGGCAAGCACCAGCTGATCCAGGGGGCGCTCTACGAGATGGCCGTCTCCATAGAGACCGCCAGGCTCCTGGGATACAAGGCGGCGGACGCCATCGTCAGGGGTGAGCCGGACGCCAGGAGGCTGTCAGCCATGGCCAAGGTATACGCGGGAGAGATGTCCATCAAGGTGACGTACCGGGCCATGCAGATCCACGGCGGCGCCGGCCTGGCCACCGAGATGCCCCTGGAGCGCTACTTCCGGGACGCCCGCATGATGACCATTCCGGACGGCACCAGCGAGATGATGAAGCTGGTCACCGGCTACACGCTGCTGGGGAAGGGCTTCGGGGCGTACCGGTAGGGCCGCGGAGACGGACTAGCGAAACGGGACAACCCAGCCGGCCCCGCAGGCCGGCTGCAGCGTTGAAGTGATGGAGGAACGAAAATGGAGAAGATGATCTACATGGTCTGGAAACGCGAGGGCGATGCCGAGGCGGACTTCAGGCAGAGACTGCTGGGTCCTCTGGCCGTCCAGCTCATGGAGGCCGGGGCGCGCCGCCTGCGGGTAGCGGTGGCCGACGAAGACGTGGCCCCCGCGGCGCGGCTGCGCATCGAGCTCACCAGACCGCCGATGGCCGGGATTATCTCCATCTGGGCGGATACGTCGGTGAGGCGCCGGCCAATGGAGGACGCCATAGGGGCCTCGGTGGCCCGCATGGCCGGCTACCTGGTGACCGAGTCCGAGCCCATCGTGAACACCAGGCACGTGGTGCCCGATGGCCGGAGGACCCCGGGTATGTGCCAGGTAGTGGCGCTGGGGAAGCCCCCGCGCCTCAACTACGAGCACTGGCTGGAGATATGGCTGGGCAGCCATACCCAGGTGGCCATCGACACGCAGTCAACCTTCGGCTACCGCCAGAATGTCATCGTTCGCCCGCTCACCTACGGCGCACCGCCCTGCGACGCCATCATCGAGGAGCACTTCCCCGCCGAGGCCATGACCGACCAGTCCGTCTTCTATGACGCGGTGGGCGACGACGCGAAACGGAAGGCGAACAGGAAAGCCATGAACGAGAGCTGTGCCCGGTTCATAGACTTCGACAAGATCGACGTCCTGCCGATGAGCGACTACATCGTCAGGTCCTGACCTCGACTGCCAGGGTCAACCTGAAGCGCGGCCGGCCTATCTAAACAGCGCCCGCCGGGCAGCGGCCTCCGGGCGCCACAGGGTGGCGGCCCGCCTGCCTGTCTGCGCCTGGTTCCCTGCACAGGTTCGCTTGACTGGGCACAGTCGTTATGTTACCCTCTGTGTCTAGCAGCAGGGGCGCACCCCGGGGTCCACACAGACGCAGCAGACAGGTATCACCGCCATGGGACAAGATCGCCTATCACTCATCAAAGCAGCCGCATCCGTCGCGCTGGCCTTCCTGACCGTCGCCGCGCTCCTGGCAATGCCGGCGGTCCGTCTGGCGACGGCCTGGTCCGGCGACCCGGCGCTGAACACCGTCATCTGCGCCGCCGCGGGCGACCAGGACTGCCCCGTGGCCGTCCCGGACGGTTCCGGCGGCACCATCATCGCCTGGCAGGACTATCGCGGCGGGGCTGACTGGGATATATACGTGCAGCGGGCGGACTCCGGCGGGGCTGTCCAATGGGCAGCCGACGGAGTCGCCGTCGCCGCCGCCGTCTCGGACCAGACCCTGCCGGCCGCCGTGAGCGACGGGCGCGGCGGGGCGATCATCGCCTGGCAGGACCGCCGCGGCCCGGACTGGGACATCTACGCTCAGAGGATCGACGCCGCGGGAGCGCCGCTCTGGAAGAACAGCGGGGTGGCCATCTGCACCGCATCCGGGGACCAGCTCTCCCCCGTCGTGGTGACCGATGGGGCCGGCGGCGTTATCGTCGCCTGGGAGGACAGGCGCGGCGGGGACGGCTCTGACATTTACGCGCAGAGGATAGGCGCTTCGGGAACGGCGGGGTGGGCCGCCGGCGGGTCCGCCGTCTGCACCGCCGCGTCCGACCAGACCGCCATCTCGGCGGTCGGCGACACAGCCGGCGGCGCCATCATAGCCTGGCAGGACATCCGCGGCGGGGGCTACGACGTATTTGCCCAGAGAGTGGATTCATCCTCCGCCCCCCTTTGGACGGAGAACGGAACAGCCATCTGCACCGCGGCGGGCCACCAGATCAGCCCCGTCATGGTTCCAGACGGCTCAGGCGGAGCGATCATCGCCTGGCCGGACGGCCGCAGCGAAACCAGCTACGACGTGTACGGCCAGCGCGTGGACCCGGCGGGGGCAGCACAGTGGATGCCCAACGGTTCTCCCGTCTGCACCGCCGCCGGGGACCAGACGTCCCTCACCGCCGCCAGCGACGGCGCCGGCGGCCTCATCGTGGCCTGGCAGGACACCCGCAGCGGCACCGGCTACGACATCTACGGGCAGCGGCTGGACCCAGATGGCGACTGGGAGTGGGCCGCCGCCGGAGCACCCTTGTGCACTGCGCCGGAGAACCAGAGATCTCCCTCGGCGGTGGGCGGCCCATCCAACGGGGCGATAGTGGTGTGGCAGGACCGGCGCAGCGGCACGGACTACAGCATCTACGGCCAGAGCGTCGATGAGGCAGGCCGCATCACGTGGGCCGCGGACGGGATGCCGCTGTGCACCGCCGCCGGGGACCAGGAGTCCCTCTCCGCCGCCGCCGACGGCGGCGGCAGCGCCATAGTGGTCTGGAAGGACGCGCGCGGCCCGACCAAGGATATCTACATCCAGCGGGTGCAGGACACGGGCGTACTGGGCCTGCCCCCGGGCCAGCCCGTCAACGCATTGCCGGCGGAGCACGAGGTAGGGGTCAGCCTGACCCCCACCCTGACAAGCTCGGCTTTCACCCCCGGCCAGACCGGAGACACCCACCTGGCGTCGCAGTGGAGGATGACCACCATCGCCGGTGACTACAATCGCCCCGTGTTTGACTCTGGCCGGGACAGCCTCGCCCTCCTTGGGAGGGGTTTGGAGTCCGCGGCGCTCAACGGCAACACCACGTACTACTGGCAGATCAGGCACCAGAGCAGCAACGGGCTCTGGTCAGCCTGGTCGGCGGAGACCTCCTTCACCACCCTGAACCAGCCGCCTGACCGGCCGGCGGGAGTCTCGCCGTCTGGCGGGGTTTCCGGCAGCGGCCTGGTTACGGCGCTGCAGTCCTCGGCCTTCCATGATCCCGACGCCGGAGAAACGCACGCGGCTTCGCAGTGGCAGGTCTCGAGGGAGCCGGGGGACTACACCAGCCCGGTATTCGACAATGCCCGCCTGGCAGGTTCGCCCCTCACCAGCGTCATCGTGTCCCCGCTCCTCGACCCGGATACTACTTACTACTGGCGGGTGAGATACCAGGACAGCCACGGGGCATGGTCTGAATGGTCCGCGGAAGCCTCCTTCACCACCGGGGCGGAGGGACAGGCCGGCGGCACCGGCGGAATGACGGCAGCCTCCTGGGTGTACATCGCCGGGATAGCACTGGCGGCAATCCTGGCCGTGGCCGCGGTCCTCCGGCTGAATGCCCGCTCCTCGCCCCCCCAGAACCAGTAGGAGCGATGGACATCCTGAAGGGATTTGGGGTAATCTATCGACAGACGGAGCATTCGAGTGTATGTGATCACGAAGGAAGGGGTGGAGTCTCTGGTGAAGAGGCTCGTGGACCCCGGCGAGGCCGGCAGCTGCCGGCGTGAACTGGAGAAGATATTGGAGATCAAGGAGGCGCTGTCCTGGCGGGCCGATTCCGGACCATGCACCGCCGCCCGCTGTTTTGCGCCCGGCCTGTTCGGAGAGGCCCAGCTCATCCAGGCCGCCCTGGACGCCCTGGACAAAGGCAGCTACCAGGAGGCCGCCGCCCTGGTCAGCGAGTTCTCTGGCGAGGCCGAGCGTAACGGCTCATACCGAATATGGTAAACGGCGTTGAACTGGCCAAGAAGATCGCTGAGGCGGCGGCGGACAAGCAGGCCACGGATGTGGTCCTGCTCGACACCAGGAAGATCTGCTCCTTCGCGGACTACTTCGTGATCTGCAGCGGAGAGAGCGACCGGCAGCTGGAGGCCATCCACCGCGCCATCATTGAAGCGCTGAAGGAAGAAGGAGAAGTCTACTACCACTCCGAGGGTGCGGCAGCCTCGGGATGGATGCTGCTGGACCTGGGGAACATCGTGGTCCACATCTTCTCCAGCAGCGTGAGGGATTTCTACCAGCTGGAGAGCCTCTGGAGCGCGGCCCCGGTAATCGTGAAG
The DNA here is from genome assembly GCA_964409515.1 of uncultured Dehalococcoidia bacterium. GTDB lineage: Bacteria > Chloroflexota > Dehalococcoidia > UBA2247 > RBG-13-53-26 > JAFGCL01. The sequence continues at coordinate 19,125 of CAYPDY010000018.1, read as the reverse complement.
ATGATCTAGTGGCGGTGAGGGATGAAGCAGAACCTCCGGGAGGGCATGCTCTACGAGGCGCTGCCGGATTCGCGGGTGCGGTGCAACGTCTGCCAGTGGCGCTGCGTCATTGGCCCGGACAAGTTTGGGGTGTGCCGTGTCCGCCAGAACCGGGACGGCCGGCTCTACCTGCTCAACTATGCCCTGGTGTCTTCAGCCGCCGTTGACCCCATCGAGAAGAAGCCTCTGTTCCACTTCCATCCAGGCAGCGAGGTCTTCTCTCTGGGCGGATGGGGCTGCAACTTCCACTGCCAGGACTGCCAGAACTGGGAGATCGCCTGCACGGACGTGCCGGCCAGTGCGGCCCAGGTGGTCAGCCCCGAGGCCGCCGTCGAGACCGCCCGGCAGCACGGCTGCGCCGGCATCGCCTGGACATACAACGAGCCGGCCATCTGGCTGGAATACACCCTGGACTGCGCCCGGCTGGCCAGGCAGCACGGACTCTACACCGTCTACGTGACCAACGGCTACTCCACGCCGGAGGCCCTGGACGCGATCGGCCCCTATCTTGACGCCTGGCGGGTGGACATCAAGGGCTTCTCCGATGCGTTCTACAAGGCGCTGGCCAAGATACGCGGATGGCGCGGCATCCTCGAGGTGGCCAAACGGGCCAGGGAGAAGTGGGGCATGCACGTGGAGGCGGTGACCAACATCATCCCCACCATGAACGATGACGACGAGCAGCTCCAGGGAATAGCCGGCTGGATCAGCTCGGAGCTGGGCGAGCTGACGCCCTGGCACGTCACCCGTTTCTATCCGCATCATCATATCGCCCACCTCCCGCCCACGCCGGTCGCCACCCTGGAGCGCGCCATCGCCATCGGCCGCCAGGCCGGTCTGCGATTCATCTATGCCGGGAACATCCCGGGCCACTCCAGCGAGAGTACGAGCTGCTACTCCTGTGGTAAACTGGTCGTGAGGCGGCAGGGCTATCGGACCCAGGTGGTCGGCCTGGCCGGCTCGAAATGCCGCTTCTGCGGCGCCGAACTGAACTTCAGAACGGGGTGAACAGCATGGAACCTGCACCGGCACCCGGAAAGCTCCACCCGCTGGCCCAGCTGGCCAGGGACACGGTGGAGAGCTACGTCAAGTCAGGCTACATGGTGACGCCGCGGGAGCTGACGCCGGAGATGAGGGAGCGCGCCGGCGTCTTCGTCTCCATCAAGAAAGGCGGCATGCTGAGAGGCTGCATCGGCACCTTCGAGCCCAGGCAGTCGAACGTGGCCGAGGAGATCATGAACAACGCCGTCAGCTCGGCCACCCAGGACCCCCGTTTCCCCCCGGTGAGTCCCGATGAGCTCCCCCACCTGACCTACAGCGTTGATGTCCTCACCAGGCCGGAGCCGGTGGAAAGCGCGCGCGATCTTGACCCCAGGAAGTACGGCGCTATCGTGGAGAGCGGCCGGCGGAGGGGGCTGCTGCTGCCCGACCTGGAGGGGGTGGACACCGTCGAGGAGCAGATCGACATCTGCCGCCAGAAGGCCGGCATCCCGCCCCGGGAGCCGGTCAAGCTCTACCGGTTCCAGGTCAAGCGGTACTCGGCCCTATAGCTCAGCCCCACTTCAGCCCCCTGGCTGAGGCCTCAGCCCTCCGGCTGGGCCCCCTGGCTGCGCTTCCGCCAGGTCCAGAAGAAGTTCACGCCGAAGTTCCAGACCATGCCCACCACGATGGCGATGGCGTAGGCCAGCATGTACTGGACGTCCGACAGCTCCTTGAGCGGCCAGTAGGTGGCCATCCTGTAGGCCAGCGGCGGCAGGCTGACCAGCGCGTACTTGCCGAACCGCTTCAGTGCGGACCGCGCCGTGTCCTCGCGCCGGTCACGGAAGGTCCACCTGTCGTTCAACATGAAGTTCCAGACCGTGGCCGCGGCATAGGCGGGGAGGATGGCGATGAGATCGCGGACGTGCGCCCGGCTGGTCAGCGCCCAGAATATGGGCATGTCCACGAAGACGCCGGAGAGGCCCACCAGGCCAAACCGGACCAACCGGCCAAGGCCCGTGGGGCTGGTCAGTGCGGAGAGAAGGCGTGCCGGGAGGCTGGCCTGTCTCGCGTCACCCCGGGGACTTTCCTCGCCCACAAGGGCTTAATGGTAGTCAGGCCCGGAGGAGATGTCAAAGACGAGACACCACCGACCCCTGGACAGCCGCTTGACACCGGGGCTATAATAATTATGAGCATATGTGCAAAATATGACCATTACGCACAGAAGATCATAAAGCGAAAGAGGCATCGTGGGAAGACGACATCTCTGGCGCAGGGTCACTTCAGTCCCGCAGGTGACCGAGTTCAGGCCCGTCGACGTAGGGGCGGCTGACCTGGAGGAAGTCAGGCTTCTGGTAGAGGAAGCCGAGGCCATCCGCCTCAACGACCTCGAAGGGCTGGACCAGGAGGAATGCGCCCGGAGAATGAGCGTATCCAGGAGCACCTTCTCGCGCATGCTGGACTCGGCCCGCCACAAGATCGCCGACGCCCTGCTCAACGGCAAAGGTATCCGCATTGAGGGAGGCAACTACGAGATGGCGGTGCGCCGTTTCAGGTGCGTAAGCGGGCATGAATGGGAGGTCCCTTTCGAGCGCCTGATCGCCGGGCCTCCCGAGGCCTGCCCCAGGTGCGACACACCCAGCGTCATGCCTCTGTTCCCGCCCGGCATGGGGCGGGGAGGATGGCGCCATGGGAGAGGCCACCATCACTGAAGGAGAGCTGAAAAGCATCAGAGCGAGACTGGGTGAACTGGAAAGGGTAAAGGAGGTGCATCATGCCGGGATTTGACGGAACTGGACCGAGGGGAATGGGACCCATGACGGGCGGAGGACGGGGATACTGCAGCCACCGGGGAGTCGGTTTGGGCTGGGCACCGCGCTGGGGCCGCGGCCGGGGAGGCTATGGCCCCGGTTACGGCTACGGATATGCGGACCAGGGGGTTGCCCCGGGCTTCGCCACCCGCGAGGAGGAGATCGACTACCTGAAGAGCGAGGCTGAGGCCCTGAAGAGGTCTCTCGAGGGGCTGGAAGCCAGAATGAGGGGCCTGGCAGAGAAAGACAAGTAGTCACCGGGCCAGGGGCAGGGCAGCGGCCCCGATAACACGGAGACAGCGTTGAGGCAGAAGAAGCCTCGAGGAGGGTGGCGTATGCAGGAGCTCATCAAGGAGTTCATGGACAAGAGGAGGTTCGCCGTGGTCGGCGCCACTGACAATCCGGAGAAGTACGGCAACAAGATCGTCAAGAACCTCAGGGCCCGGGGCTACGAAGTCTACCCGGTCAACCCCAAGCTCGAAGAAGTGGAGGGGTTGAAATGCTATCCCAGCGTCGCTGCCATCCCTGTCGGGGTAGACGTGGTAGACTTCGTGGTGCCGCCCGCGGCGACCGAAGAGATCCTGAAGCAATGCAAGGACATGGGGCTGCATCGGATCTGGCTTCAGCCCGGCTCAGAGAGCGAAACGGCCATAGCTTTCTGCCAGGCCAATAACCTCAAAGTGGTCCACAGCGTGTGCGTGATGCTGAACTGATGTTCTTGGCCCGACCGTAGACCGTGATGCTGGGGTCGTAGTCCATGCCGATGTGCCCCTCGCGCTGGAGCTCCGCGTACTCCTCGTCGGACACCCCCAGCAGCGACTTGTAGACGTACTCATTGTCTTCGCCCAGGCGGCAGGGCGGCTTGCGGATCCGGCACGGAGTCTCAGAGAGCTTCCAGGATGCTCCGGGGTAAAGGTGGGTACCGCACTCCGGGTGGCTGACGGGCTCGAAGAACCCCCTCTCCCGCAGATGAGGGTCACCGTAGCAGTCCCTTTCATCCATCACGGGGCCGGCCGCCACTCCTTCCGCCTGCAGCAGGCGCATGAGGTCGTAGTCCTCGCGTTCCCTGGTCCAGTCCGCAATGAGAGCGTCCAGCTCGTCCTGGTTGTTCCACCGGCCTGGGCGGCTCTCGAACCTCTCGGCAGCCGTCCATGGTGGATAGCCCATGGCCTTGCAGAGACCCTGCCACTCCTCATCCGTGAACACGGTGATGGCCACCCAGCGGTCCTCTCCGCGGCAGGGATAGACGCCGCAAGGCGCCGCCCAGGGGTGGCGGTTGCCCAGCGTCTCCTGCGTCCTCCCATTCATGCTGTAGTCCATGAGGAACTCGCCCATCTGAGGGATGATGGTCTCAACCTGGGCCACGTCGATGAACTGGCCCTGACCGGTGTGGTTGCGATGGTGCAGGGCCACCAGGGCCGCGAAAGCGGCCGTGGCACCCGCCGAAGCGTCACAATGATAGACTTCGGTCGTCCAGGTCGGATCGGCGTCGCGGTAGCCACGGAGCAGTGTGTGTCCGGCTGTGCACTCCAGGTGTCTGCCCAGTGCCACGCGGTTGCGGTATGGCCCGCTGCTGCCGAATCCCGGCATCGAGACCATGATTATGTCCGGCTTAACCTTCTTCAGCTCCTCATAGCCCAGGCCGAGACCCTCCACGACTCCGCAGGCGTTGTTCTCGATGAACATGTCGCTCCTGGCGACAAGCCTCTTTACCAGATCCAGGCCTTTGGGCTGCATGTAGTCCGCGGTCATGCTCAGCTTGTTGCGGGCATGCACGTTGAACATAGCTATCCGGTTCCAGGGCCGCTCGCCGGCCTGCCGGCCCTGGTACCCGGTTGTCATGAGCCCGCGCGTCTGAAGCAGGGCGGGCGATGGTCTGGTCACGACCCCCCTGGTCCCGTATGGAGCGAACCGGGTCGATTCCACCCGGATGACCTCGGCCCCCAGGTCGGCCAGCAGCATGGTAGCGAAGGTGCCCGACCAGACCACGGTCATGTCGACCACCCTCACTCCCGCCAGGGGCAGCCGACCGGCCGATCGGGACTCAACACTGGCATCAGATGACATCGGCTTGCCTCAACCTGGCCATGTCCTCTTCAGTGTACCCGAGCCTGCCATAGACTTCCCGATTGTGTTCCCCCAGCAGGGGCGCAGGCCGGTCCACCCGCCAGGGTGTCTCCACCGGCCGGAACGAGGCCCCGGGATAGCGCAACCGCCCGGCCCTGGCATGGTCAATCTCCACAAAGGTGCCCCTGTCCTTGAAGTGGGGGTCATTGACGACCTCCTCCATGCTGTAGAGGGGCGCCGCCGCCGCGCGCGCGTTTCCCGATGCTTCCCAGACCTCCTGCTTGGTGCGGGCCATGGCCCAGGTGTACAGCGCGTTCAGGACTTCTTCCTGCCGGCGCGGGTCCATCTGCCCCTCCATCGTGCCAAAGGCGGGATCCGACAGGTTCGCCGGGCTTCCCATCATGGCGAGGTTGCGAGGCCACCACGCCGCGCCCCCGACCACATCAAAGTAGCCATCTTTGCACGGGTAGACCCCTTCGGGGCAGCCCGACATGGTCCCGCCCCGTCCACTCCCGATCCTGGTACTGATATCGCCAGTGTACTGGTGCCCCAGCAGCGAGGGCGCCCGCCGGTCTATGCTGGTGAGGCAGGTTTCCATGAGCGACACGTCCACTTGTTGACCACAGCCGGTGGCCCGACTGCACACCAGCGCGCCCATGGCCGAGATGGCGGCCATCAGTCCCGCCTGGTACTGCAGCAGGTTCCCCGCCAGCTTAAGAGGCTCGCGGTCGGGCTGCCCGCACGTCTTCATGGAGGTCCCCATGGCACTCAGAACCAGCTCCGACAGCTTGAAATCCCTGTAGCGGCCGGTCTGGCCGAAGTTGGAGATGCGCAGCATCACCAGCTTCTCGTTGGCCTCGCGCAGAGCAGGGAAGTCCAGGCCGAGAGACGGCATGACTTTGGGGCCAAAGCTCTCGACCAAGATGTCGGCTTCCCGCAGCAGGCACATGAAGATCGCCTTGCCCATCTCGTTCTTGAGATTCAGGGTGATGCCCTTCTTGTTGGTGTTCAGATGAAGGAAGAGCCCGCCTTTCTCCATGTCCGGTTGGTCCTGGGGGAAGGGCCCCGTGCGCCTGCAGGGATCTCCAATGCCAGGCCTTTCAACCTTGACCACTTCGGCACCATAGTCGGCGAGGAGCTTGGTGCAGTAAGGTCCGGCGACATGCCAGGTGAGATCAAGGACCTTCACATCGGAGAGCGCCTGGTGGTTCAGTGACTCCGCCACGAGCATCTATCCCTTCAAGCGGCCTAATGACACGCGGTACAGCAGGTAGTGAAACGAGTTGCCGGTCAGGTTCCCGATGCGGATCACGCGGAGCACGAGGTTCACCGCCTGAGCCTTCTCCTTCCCGTATGAATCCACCAGCATCCTGGCCGACTCCGGTGTGGGGTTGGCATCCGCATCAGCCCAGTGCTGGGCGTAGAGGACAGCCAGTGCCTCCCCGGTGGGGCAGCCATCCACGGTACCATCCAGAAGGGTGGTGACGCCTTCCGCAGTCAGTCCGCTTCTCAAGGCTTCTTTCGTATGAATCCAGGTGCAGAACCGGCACCCGTAGACGCCAGTGACGGCGAGCATGAGCCTCTCTCTGAAAGCGGGCGAGATCGTGCCCTTGATCAGCATCCGAAAGACCCCGGTTGCATTCCTCACCAGGTACCACGTGTCGCACATGGGCTCCCTGGGGCTGTGGTACCTTCTTCTCCTGAAGCCTTCTCTCATGTTCTCCTCGGGATGACGAGAGGTGCGGCCCTTCCTCAGCGAACAAATCCCCAAAAATCACCGTCCTCGACGCCCTGTGGTGGTTTGTGACTCCCCCGGTTGAAGGGACCGAGTGTGACGCAGGTCGCTTGACAGGGCCTTCGAGCGTGGTATATTCTGAGCATATGCTCATAATACTCCATCCCCCGGGAGACCACAAGGCGGTGACAGCGTGGTAAGAGGCCGCCCCCCCAGATGCCGACGGGTATCATACGTTCCAGAGGCCACCTTCTTCAAGCCGGCCGGGATCCCCATGCGGCTGCTCGAGGAGGTCACGCTCTCCGTGGATGAGGCTGAGGCCATCCGATTGAAGGACCTGGAGGGATTGGAGCAGGAGGAGGGAGCGGACAGAATGGGTGTATCCCGCCCCACCTACCAGCGCATCCTGGCCTCCGCGAGGCAGAAGGTAGCCGACGCCTTGCTCAATGGCAAGGCAATAAGGATAGAGGGGGGCAACTTCGAGCTCTCCGTGCAGCGCTTCAGGTGTGCGGAAGACGGGCATGAGTGGGACCTGCCTGCTGAGGACCCGACGGCCGGACCCCCGGTATGCCCTCACTGCCACAGCCGGAATGCGAAGCTCATCCCTGCGGGCGGCTTCGGCCGGGCCGGGTGCGCCCGGGGGCGGCATGGGGGCGGATGGTGCTCACGGAGGGGCTTGATGGGTGAGCAGGGAGGCTCTTCCGCACCAATCTCCAGAACAGACAGGAAGGGAGGCGTCATGAGAGTAGCGATATCAGCGACTGGTCCCGATTTGGCAGCCCAGGTCGACCCCCGGTTTGGCCGGAGCCAGCACTTCATCATCTTCGACCCGGAGACATCGCTCCATGAGGCGGTAGAAAATGCCGGCGCCGCGGCCGGCGGCGGGGCGGGGATCGCCACGGCGCAGATGATAGTGGACAAGGGCGTCCGGGCGGTGCTGACGGGAGACTGCGGGCCCAATGCCTACCAGGTGCTGTCCGCGGCAGGCGTCCAGGTGATCACCAACGTCACCGGCAGCATAAAGGATGCCATTGAAGCCTACAAGTCGGGCCAGCTTCTGGCATCCGCCAAGCCTTCGGTGGAGGCGCATCACGGCCTGCAGAAAGGCAAAGGAACCTAGCAGACAACGGCGGCTGCGACGGGCCAGCCGGCCCGCGGAAGCTGCCCATCTTCGTAGGAGGTGTTGCCATGCCAGCGAGAGATGGAAGCGGGCCCCCCGGCGGGGGTGGCCCCGGAACAGGCAGAGGAGGTCGTGGGGGTGGAGGAGGTCGCGGTCGAATGGGAGGGACCAGGGCCGGCGCGGGGCCGGGCGGGAACTGCCTGTGCCCGAGCTGCGGGGCGAAGGCACCCCACCGGGTCGGAGCACCCTGCGCCAGTATCAGTTGCCCCAAGTGCGGCACACCCATGATCAGGGAGTAGGATGATAATATCGGTCGCCAGCGGGAAAGGGGGCACGGGGAAGACCCTGGTAGCCACCAACCTGGCCCTGTCTTTGAAGGACAGGTTCAGGGTGCAGCTGCTCGACTGCGATGTCGAGGAGCCGAATGCCCACATCTTCCTCAAGCCCGAGATAGCTCGGCGGGAAGCGGTGTGCATACCCGTTCCCGTGGTCGACGAGCAGAAGTGCACCCACTGCCGCCGCTGCGCTGAAGTATGCGCCTATCGGGCCATCGCCGTGCTGAAGGACAGGGTCCTGGTCTTCCCCGAGCTGTGCCACGGCTGCGGGGCCTGCACCTACCTGTGTCCCGAGAAGGCCATGTCCGAGGAGGGGAAAGAAGTAGGCGTAGTCGAGCTGGGCCATTCAGACGGGGTGGACTTCGTGCACGGCAAGCTCACGGTGGGTGAGGCCATGGCCCCGCCGGTCATCCGGAAGGTGAAGCAGCATGTCGACCCCGACAAGGTGGCCATCATCGATGTCTCTCCCGGGACATCCTGCCCCGTGGTGGAGTCCCTCCGGGGCAGTGATTTCTGCCTCCTGGTGACCGAGCCTACGCCGTTCGGTCTGAACGACCTGGTCCTGGCGGTGGAAGTGACCAGGAAGCTGGCAATGCCGTGCGGGGTAGTCATCAATCGCGCCGGAGTAGGCGACGGGAAGGTGGAGGAGTACTGTTCAAGGGAGAACATACCCGTCCTGCTCACCATCCCGCTGGACAGCCGCATCGCCGGCCTCTACTCCAGAGGGCAAAACCTGGTGGAGGGCATGCCCCAGTGGCGTCAGCGTTTTCTAGATCTGTTCGACGGGATTCTCAGGCAGCCGGGGGGTCAGACAAAGACCCTGGCGGGGGAAGGAAAGGCCTCATGAAAGAGGTGGTGGTCCTCAGCGGCAAAGGCGGGACGGGCAAGACCAGCCTCGTCGGCTGTTTTGCCGCACTGGCCTCCAGCAAGGTCCTCGCCGACTGTGACGTGGACGCCGCGGACCTGCATCTGTTGCTCAGACCCTCGGTCAGAGAGAAGAGGGAGTTCTGGAGCGGCCATGCCGCTTCGATAGACAGGGAGCTCTGCACTCTCTGCGGCATGTGCGAGACGGTCTGCCGGTTCAACGCGGTGAAGGACTTCATCGTCGATCCTCTGGCCTGCGAGGGCTGCGGGTTCTGCGTTCACGTGTGCCCGGAGCACTGCATCACCATGAAAGAGCGGATGGCCGGGCACTGGTTTGTCTCCGACACACGCCATGGCCCGCTGGTACACGCCCAGTTGGGGATAGCGGAGGAGAACTCGGGAAAGCTGGTCACCGTGGTCCGCAACCAGGCCCGCATCATCGCCAGGAAGGAGAACCTGGCGCATATCATTATCGACGGGCCGCCCGGCATCGGGTGCCCTGTCATCTCGTCACTGTCCGGGGTCAATCTCGCCCTGCTGGTTACCGAGCCCACTCTCTCGGGGATGCATGACCTGGAACGGGTCATCGGCCTCTGCCAGCATTTCGATGTCCCGGCCCTGGTCTGCATAAACAAGGCCAATGTGAACGAGGAGAACAGCCGCCGGATCGTGGAACAGTGCAGCGCCCAGGGCATTGAGGTGGCGGCGCAGATCCCCTTCGACACTACGGTCACCGAGGCCCTGGTCAGGGGTCTCTCGGTGGTGGAGTATTCCCACAACGGGGTGGCCGGGACGATAGAGACTCTGTGGGACAGTGTTGTCAAGAGGCTGGAGGGCGAGGGAAGAAGATGATGGAGATTAAGGAGGCTGCAGATGCCGATCTACGACTACAAATGCCATGACTGCGGTGTTGTGTTTGAGGTCTTCTTGAGAAGCGAGCACGGTGGCGTCAACGCGTGCCCGAGCTGTGGGAGCTTTCACGTGGAGCGAATGATCTCCGGCTCATACACGGTGAGGATGGGCACCCAGTCACCAGGGGATACCTGCTGCGGGCGGGCCGAGCGCTGCGACTCACCGCCCTGCCACACCGACCACGGGTGTCATCGAAGGTGAAGGCGTGCGGGACATCGAGCTGACCCCCGGATACTCCACCAGGGAGATACCCGGCAAGTGCCTCAAATGCCTGGCCGACCAGGAATACACCGAGTGCCTCAGGGCCCTTCTCGGTGGAGATACCGACAACCAGGACATGAAAAGGACCTATGAAGCCCTGGTATCCTTTCTGCAGTCACCCGACATGAAGAGGCTCCGGGACGAGTCGGAGAGGCTTCTCTCGGATGGCAGGAAGGTGACGGTGAGCATTAGCTTCGAAGATGGCCAACCAAGGTATGAACTCAAGATAGATGGTTAGATGGAGGTAGCAATGAAATATGCCGTACCAGTAACCGGTGGAATCCTCTCGCCGCACTTCGGCCACTGCGAGCACTTCGCCCTGATCGACGTCGACGAAAAAAGCCGCAAGGTGACCAAGAAGCAGTTGGTCCCATCGCCGGAGCACCAGCCGGGGCTCTTGCCCGGGTGGCTGGCAGAGCAGGGCGTCAACTTCGTCATCGCCGGCGGCATGGGTGCTCGAGCCCAGGACCTGTTCACGCAGAACCGCATCGGGGTCGTGGTCGGCGCCATGGAGACCGACCCGGAGAAGGCTGTCCTGAGCCACGTCAACGGCAGGTTGGCCACCGGCGACAATGCATGTGATCACTGAACGTTCACTGACGCACGATGGGTCCGGGCCTGGCGCGGCCGTGGTCGAGCCACGGCGAAGCCGCCCGTTTCACCAAGACGTTTAGACAGGAGTGGAAATAATGGCAACTGAAGAGCAAGTGAGAGGGACCCTGGACGGAATCCTCATACCGGGGGCGATGCGCAGCCTGGTCAGGATGAACCTGGTGAGAGAGGTGTCCCTATCAGATCACAAGGTCAAGGTCAGCCTGGCCTCAACCGCGCTCTACTCTGGCACCCAGGAGTGGGTCAGGGGCAAGGTTGAGGAAACCCTGAAGGGGCTGCCCGGGGTGAAGGAGGTGGAGACGGAGTTCCTCGACGCCAAACCATCGGAACTCAACGCGGTCAAGAACGTGATCGCCGTGATGAGCGGCAAGGGAGGAGTGGGCAAATCCCTGGTGACCAGCCTCCTGGCGCTCTCTCTCACCCGGCAAGGGCTGGACATCGGGATCCTGGACGGTGACATCACCGGGCCCAGCATCCCCAAGATGTTCGGCATGACAGTGAGACCGACAGGCAGCGACAGCGGAATCTTGCCCGTCTCCACCAAAACCGGCATCGAGCTCATCTCCATGAACCTCTTCCTGCCGCACGAGGATGACGCCGTGATCTGGCGAGGGCCCTTGATTGGCAGGGCCATCACCCAGTTCTGGGAGGAGGTCCTCTGGGGAAGACTCGACTACCTCATAGTCGACCTGCCGCCGGGGACAGCCGACGCCCCGCTGACCGTCCTGCAATCGCTGCCCGTCTCGGGGGTGGTCATAGTCTTCAGCCCCCAGGAGCTGGCGGCCATGGTGGTGCGCAAGGCGCTCCAGATGTGCCGGGACATGAGCATACCCATAATCGGCGTGGTGGAGAACATGAGCTACCTGGTGCTGCCCGACAGCGGGAAGCGGATGGAGGTCTTCGGCAAGAGCCGGGCGGGGGACATGGCGCGGGCAGCGCAGGCGCCCTTGCTGGCGCAGCTGCCCATCGACCCTGAGCTGGCCCGCCTCTGCGATGATGGCGAACTGGAGCTCTACAACTCAACGCTGCTGACCGAAATGGGACAGGCCTTCGTCAAAGCCGCATCGGAGAGAGGCAGAAAGGAGCCGAAGGCGCTTCTGGCAACCAAGCCCGGCGCGCACGGCCAATGACCGGCAGCCGCGGCGTGGAGCGGCCGGAAGCTGCCACGCACATGGAACCTGTCTACTCCGCGACGGCTGTCGACCATATGAGGAACCCCAGGAATGTGGGGTCCATCGAGGGAGCCGATGGACAGGCCTGCATCACCGGGCCCTGCGGCGACACCATGGAGATATGGCTCAGGGTCGCTGACGGGGTGATAGAGCGGGCCTCGTTCTGGACCGATGGCTGCGGCACCACGATTGCGGCCGGCAGCGTGGTCACTGAGCTGGCGAGAGGCAAACGGCCCACGGAGGCGTTTCTCATCTCCCAGCAGGACGTGCTGGATACCCTGGGAGGACTGCCGGACGAGAGCGTTCACTGCGCCCTGCTGGCAGCCAACGCGATGAAGCAGGCCGTGCAGGACTACCTGGCCTGCCGAAATGAGCCCTGGAAGAGGGCCTACAGGAAGCGCTGACCCCGATGGGAGCCATCGCTCTCCTCCAGCCCGGCAAGAGGTGCTTGAGATGAAGATATCGGTATGTGGAAAGGGTGGGAGCGGCAAGAGCGTCATGGTCGCCCTGCTGGCGAAGGAGCTTAGACACAGAGGCTATCAGGTCCTGGTGGTCGACTGCGACGAGTCGAACTCGGCGCTCTATCGCATACTCGGCTTCGACCAGCCGCCGGAGTCCGTTCTGGACCTGATGGGAGGAAAGAGCCAGCTCAAGGAGAAGATGTCGGTCCGGTTCTCCTCAGGCCAGTCGGAGCCAAAGATGCAGGTGCTGCCGCCGGACAGGATCCTGGTCAAGGACATTCCAGGCAGGCATGTCAGGCAGGCTGACGGCCTGACCCTGGTGAGTATAGGGAAGATCCAGCACTCGCTGGAGGGGTGCGCCTGCCCGATGGGCGTCCTGAGCCGGGAGTTCCTCGGCAAGCTCTCCCTGGGGGACAAGGAGATCGCAGTCTTGGACATGGAGGCCGGGATAGAGCATTTCGGCAGGGGGGTGGGCACCAGCGTGGACGCCGTGCTCATTGTGGTGGAGCCTTCCTTTGAATCACTGGAGCTGGCTTCGAGGATAGCGAGGCTGGCCGCGGAGTCGGGGGTACGCCGTACCAGCGCCGTTCTGAACAAGGTCGCCTCAGTCGGGATGGGCGCGAAGCTCACGGCGGAGCTGAAGAAGAGAGGCATCGAGCCTGTGGGAGCGGTGCGGTACGATCCGCAGGTCTTTGAGGCCGCGCTGGAGGGACACGGGCTTGGCGAGGGCACGGCGTCAGTTGACATCAAGGAAGTGGTTGGTGCGCTGCTGGCGGAATCCTGAGCGGTGCCGGCGCTGGTGATTAGAGATGAGCTCAGTCATGTACGGTCCTGTCCCCTCATGGCGTCTCGGCCGGTCACTCGGCATAGACCTGCTGTCTACCAGAGGCAAGACCTGTTCCTTTGACTGCCTCTACTGCCAGCTGGGAAGAACCGTTCATCCCGTGGCCGAACGCAAGGAATTCGTGCCGCTGGCGAGGCTGGCCTCCGAGCTCGACCGGATCGGCCCCGTGGAGGCTGACTACGCCACCTTCTCAGGTGTGGGAGAACCCACACTGGCCAGTAACCTGGGAGCGGCGATCCAGGCAGCCAGAAGGATGCTGAAGCTGCCGGTAGCCGTGCTCACCAACTCATCTCTTATGCCGGAGGCGGCGGTGCGTTCGGACCTGGCCCTGGCCGACTTCGTCGTGGCCAAACTGGACGCGCCCGACGAAGACACGTTCCGCCGGGTCAACCGGCCGGCCGGTCCTTACTCCCTTCGTGACATCCTGCAGGGCATCAAGCTGTTCAGGACCCAGGGGAAGGGCATGCTGGCCCTTCAGATGATGTTCGTCAAGGAGAACCAGGGTTGTGCGTCACTGATGGCGCAGCTGGCCTGGGAGATATCGCCGGACGAGGTGCAGATCAACACGCCTTTGCGTCAATGCGATGTTGAACCGCTGGCGCCGGAAGCCCTGGCAGCTATAAAGAATGAGTTCAAGGGCCTGGGGGGCGTGGTGACGGCCTATGAAGCCCGCAGGCCCCGGGTGACACCCCTGGATGCCGGAGAGACCCTTCGGCGCAGGCCCAGGGAAAGATAGCAGAAGGAGGGAGAGAGAAATGGAAGCACGGGCTATAACCGTCAGCGAGAATTCGGTCTTCGCCGTGCCCCGGGGAATGCTGGGTGAGTGGGGGCTGAGCGTGCTGCTGGAAAGAGACGGGCGCAAGGTGCTGCTGGACACCGGGGGCAAGGTCGCGGCGGCCCACAACGGAGACCTGTTGGGCATCGCCTGGAACGAGATCGATGCCATGGTCCTGAGCCACGGCCATTACGACCACACTGGCGGTCTGCAGGACGTCCTGCCCAGGATCGGGAAGCGGATAAAGGTGATCGCTCACCCCGACGTCTTTGCCGACAAGGTGGCACAGTACACCCCGACCAGCACCCCTCTCTACATCGGCATCCCCTACAAGAGGGCGGATCTGGAGGCCCTGGGGGCTGACTTCCATTTGACCAGCGAACCGGTGTGGCTCTCCGAGAACGTGGTTACCAGCGGCGAGGTCCCCATGATAACCGACTTCGAGAGCATCGATCCGGGCCTGTGCGTTCGGGTGAATGGAGACGTGGTGCCCGACCCGCTGCGGGACGACCAGGCCATCTTCGTCAAGACCTCGCGGGGGCTGCTGGTAATCCTGGGCTGTGCCCACCGGGGTATCATTAATACGCTGCACCACGCGAGGAAAGTGACCGGGGTGGAGACCATACACTGCGTCATCGGCGGCACTCACCTTCTCCGGGCCTCGGAGCTGCAGATGGAGATGACCGTGGCCATGCTGCGGGAGTTCGGCGTTGAGAGGCTGGGGGTATCGCATTGCACCGGCATGCCGGCAGCCATTCGGCTGGCCCGGGAGTTCAGCCCCGGGTTCTTCTTCAACAACAGCGGCAGCGTGGTCGAAGTCTAAGGCCGGGGCAACCGCGGGCGGGGATTCAGAGAGGAGCAGGTCTTGAAGAAGGTTGGAATCATAAGATGTCAGCAGGTAGAGGACATGTGTCCTGGGACAACGGATTTCAAAGTTGCCGCCCAGGGCAAGGGCGCTTTCGAGAGCTGGGGTCCGGTCGAGATCGTTGGCTTTGTCACCTGCGGCGGATGCCCCGGCAAGAGGGCTGTCGCCAGAGCCAGAATGCTGGCCGACCGAGGAGCAGATGTCATTGCGTTTGGATCCTGCGTTTCCAGAGGGAATCCCATCGATTTCCCTTGTCCCCATTTCGCACAGATGAAGGCTTCAGTCGTCAAGAAGATCGGGCCAGGAATTGAAATGCTTGACCACACGCACTAGAGATATCGAGCGGCAGGTAGCGGCAGCAGACAATCAGCCACACGGAGATCGCGTCGATCACGAAGTGGCGAAACCAGGATCGTCCGTGACAACCAGTGCAGAAGCGAGGAGGTAGTCTTGGGCAAGAGGGACTTTGAGGCCGCCAAGGACCACGTAAGGGAGCGGCTGACCAAGTACACCGCGAAGGCTTTCAACATGGTCCCAAAGATGGACCGGCCGCGAATCCTGGATGTGGGCTGCGGCACCGGAGTACCCAGCATGAAGCTGGTGGACCTGAGCAACGGCCACATCACAGCGATCGACATGGACCGCGACGCTGTCGACAGGCTGAAGCGGAAGATCGCGGCATCCGGGCTTTCGGACCGGGTGGAGGCGATGACCATATCCATGATCGACATGGACTTCCCGCCTGAGAGCTTCGACATCATCTGGGCGGAGGGTTCCATCGACCACGTCGGCTTCGAGAGGGGGCTCAGGGAACTGGGCCGGTTCCTCAAGCCCGGGGGGTGCCTGGCAGTGCACGACCACAAGGCCGATGTCGCGCTGAAGCTGCACCAGATCTCCGCCTCCGGGTATGAGCTCCTCGGGTATTTCAACCTGGACGAACAGACCTGGAAGAAGGACTACTTCTTCCCCATGCAGCGGCTGATCAATGAGAGCCGGCCCCGTCATGCCGGCGACCAGGACATGCTGGCGCTGCTGGATAAGGAGCAGCAGGAGATCGAAGTGTTCAAGACGGACCCGGCCAGCTGCTGCTCCGTCTTCTTCGTGATGCGGAAGAGGTAACGTCCTGGACTGACAGGAGGCTGTAAACGTGGGCAGAATCGGCATATTAAGCGACGTGCGCGTGGTCGACCTGAGCCACGCGGTGGCCGGCCCCTCGGGGAGCCAGCTCCTGGGTGACCTGGGCGCCGAGATAATCAAGATCGAGCCGCCGGCGGGCGATTTCTCTCGAGGCTCCACGCCGCGACTGGGCGACAGCGGCTTCTTCTACCTGGCGGTGAACCGGAACAAGAAGAGCGTGGTCCTGGACCTGTACTCGGAATCAGGGAGGCAGGCCTTCCACGACCTGGTCGGGTTGTCCGACATCGTGTTCGACAACCTGCGGCCGGGGGTCTTGGAGAGGCTGCAGGGAGACTATCAGACCCTCAAGGGACTCAACCCCCGCATCATCTCCTGCTCGATCACCGGCTTCGGCCCTTCGGGCCCCTACCGGGACCACCCGGCCTATGACGACATACCCATGGGGCTCTCCGGGGCCTACAGCCTCTGCGGGGAGCCGGGGGGACGGCCCATCAGGATGCCACTGCACGCGGCCGACCTGGCCGCGGGCTTCTTCGCGGTCACGGGGGTCCTCTGCGCCCTCCTCAAGAGGGAGCGCACGGGGCTGGGCAGCAACGTAGCCGTGAGCATGCTGGACGCCATCATGTACTACATGGCCTCGGACTTCCAGTCGTACTTCATCAGCGGCGAACCGCCCCGGGCCTCCGGCTCCAGGCACCCCAGGGCCCCCATGGTCGGGGTCTTCCAGACCAGGAACGGCTACCTGGTGCTGGGCCCGAGTTGGCCGCGCATCGCCAGGGTCATCGGCAAGGAGTGGATGATCGAGGACCCCAGGTTCGCCAATGTCGACAAGAGGTTTGAGTACAAGAAGGAGCTGGAGGACCTGATAGAGGACGGCCTGCGGCAGGCGGACACCGAGGACTGGCTCGAGCTCATGCGCATAGAGGACGTGGCCGCGGCGCCGGTCAACAGCCTGGACCAGTCCGCCAGGGACCCGCAGGTGGTCCACAATCAGACCATCATCTCCATGGAGCACCATTCCCTGGGCGAGGTCCGGGGCATCGAATGCCCCATCAAGATGGGCGGCGAGGCAGCGGGAGATCACTCAGCGCCGCCCACCCTGGGGCAGCACACCGAAGAGGTGCTGGGCGGCCTGCTGGGCTACTCGGCGGAGAAGATCGCGGCGCTCAAGAAGGAGCAAGAGGAGATGGGGAAGTCGCGGTCGGCGCACGGAGGGCGGATGTGACGCGGATTGAGCTGGTACCCGACCTGGAGCACTGCGTGCAGACCCGTGCCCGGCAGGAGTATGGGAAAGCGATGGGCCGGATCATGGCCGGCGACGGGTCCAAGGACCTGGAGCAGCGGGTGGAGCTGCTCAAGGCATTCCTGGAGGAGGCCGACTTCGGCCGGCTGCGCCGGGAGTCGGAGGCCCACCTGGCGCAGGGCCGCAAGGTGATATTCACACTCGATGGACCGGGTGGGCCGGGCGGCTGGTCGGTCAGGATGACGGCAGGCGACCAGTGACCGCCGACCCGCGCATCCGCCTGGCCGAAGAGAGGGACGTGCCCCGCATCGTGGAGCTGTACCGCGAGCTCACCATCACCGACTCCGAGGTGGAGCACCGCCGCCATCCGTCGCTGGCCGACTACCAGCTCGTCTTCGCCGAGATCCGCGCCGATCCCAGGCAGCAGCTGTTCGTGGCCGAGGTCCAGGGCGAAGTGGCGGGCACCATCGTCCTGCTCATAGTCCCCAATCTCTCGCACAACGGCACTCCCTGGGCCTTCCTGGAGAACCTGGTTGTGACCGAGAACCACCGCAGGAGGGGTCTCGGCCGCATGCTGCTGGAGCATGCCGTGGGACTGGCCAGGGATTCCGGCTGCCACATGGTGGAGCTGTGCAGCGACGTCAGGCGCCTGGAGGCCCATCGGCTGTACGCCTCCATGGGATTCGAGGCCCGGGCGCACTGCTTCCGCCAATACTTCTAGAAAACAGGAGGGTCCAATGGCTCTGCTCAAGAAGTACTTCCTCTACCTCATCCGCTGGCAGCTTTCCACGCCGATCCTGGCGGTCTGCGTGGTGTGGTTCGCCTCCATGGGGACCACCGTGGCCACCATCCTGGCCAACCTCATCGGCGGGCTGATCTTCTTCTGGGTGGACCGGTGGATATTCCAGAAGACGGCCATCCTGAAGGGGGAGGTATGGGAGGTGCAGCAGGACATCGTCTGCGCCGATTGCGGGACTCCGGCGGACCGCGGCTACCGGCTGGCCAAGGCCTCCAACTACGACAAAATGAACGACAAGATGCCCGAGTTTCGCTGCCACGACTGCTCCCGGCGCAAGTACGAGAAGCAGTTCGGCGGGGACGAGCCGCCATTCCCCGGTGACTGATTGTGCCAGTATTACGCGGCGGCTGAGTACCAGAGAATCACGCCGCGCCGGCTGACTGTCGATCCCGCAGCCGCTCGGCCCGGGACAGCGCGTCCCCCCTCAGCTTCTCGAGCAGGCGCCACAGCTGCTCATGCTCCTTGTCAGACAGCGCGCTCAGTATGGACGCGATGATGTCCTCTTCCATGGCCTCCTGAAGAGACGCTCGCCCCTTCTGCGTCAATACGACCCTCTTGGACTTCTTGTTGCCCCTGATCGCCCGGCGGGCCACCAACCCCTTGGCTTCCAGGCGGTCCAATTGCACGCACACGGTCGGAGGCTTCCGCTGGAACCATCGCGACAGGCTGGCTGGCGTCGCCGATTCTCCCAGGGCATCGACCAGGAACACCAGGTCGGAATCCGCCGGCGTCAGCCCCCTCTCTGCCAGCTGCGCCTTCCTGGCCTCGTGCAACGCGGTCACGGTCAGATACAGGAGCATGTGGAGGTTGCGTTCCTTGCCAACGAAGGGCACATAACACGCCGATTCCGGCCTCTCTTTCGTGGCTCGAGTCATCTCTGTCTCCAGAGCGCGCCGGCCAACCAGCCCGGTTCTCGCCGGATCAGTGCACGGCCGCCCGTGCAGCCGCCAGGACGAGGTCTCGAATAGCATCTGGCTGTGTGAATGGAGGCCGCCGAAGGGCCACGCCTGCTTTGACACACAGCAGTCCGGAGCATCATGTCGTGGTTCTGTCAATCTGTCACCCTAATGGTTCAGTGATTTTGTCACCCTT
>CAYPDY010000017.1:0-28836 GCA_964409515.1 uncultured Dehalococcoidia bacterium | reverse complement strand
GCCCCTGAGCCCAGGTATGCCGGCTTCTGGAGAAGGCTGGCGGCTTTCGCCGTCGACCTGGGGATCACGTCACTGGTGTTCTTCGTTCTGGCGGTCCTGCTGCCCATCGTGCTGGGGCCCTGGCTGGGGGTCCCCCGGGGCGCGGTCCTGGTGGTGTCGGCGGCCATCCTCTGGCAGGCGGTCAGCTGGACCTACTGGGCCGTCATGGAGAGCTCGGCCAGGCAGGGCACCATGGGCAAGGTCCTGCTGAACATAATGGTCACCGATGCCCTCGGCCGGCGGCTGTCGTTTCGCCGGGCGACCGTCCGGCATTTCGGCAAGATACTGTCGACGCTGACGGCGCTGGCCGGTTTCGCCATGATCGCCACCACGGCCAGGAGGCAGGGCCTGCATGACCTTGTCAGCGGAAGCCTGGTGGTGTTCACTCCCCATCGATAACACCAGGCGCCATTCGCACTTGACTATCATCCCCTCATGGACTAGTATGGGTCCATAGAGACATTACAGAAACATAAAATGGAGGATACAAGTGGGCGAGACTATTGAGCTAACCGAGAACCAGAAGGTATGGATGCGGCTGGAGACGATCATGGCTGTCATGGAGAGGGCCAGGAGCCTGGAGCTGGCGAAGAGCGGCATCAACATCCCGCAGGCCGCGGTGCTGTACGGCCTGAAGACCTCGGCGGAGCCGCTGACGCCTATGCGGCTGGCCAGGATGATGCACAAGCAGCCCCACACGGTTTCCGCCCTGGTGCACCGCATGGAGTCTCAGGGCCTGGTAAGCACCAAGAAGGACATGAAGAGGAAGAACTGGCTCAGAGTGTCCATGACCAGGAAGGGCGAGGAGGCCTTGAAGAGCTGGGCCACCGCCACCATGGTCCCGGACGCCCTGAATGCGCTCTCGAAGAAAGAGGTAGAGACGCTGCATGCCATTACCAAGAAGCTCCACAGCCGGGGCATAGAGCTGCTGCGGCAGATGCAGCCGGACCCGTACGCTGAGCCGCTCTTCTAGTGAGAAGTGGCTGAGACCACCCACTCGACCCACTCCTCGATGCCCTCCTTCGTGGTGCAGGAAACCCGGATCACTCTGGCTGTCGGGTTCATGCCCTGGACGGCGGCGAGGAAGGCGGGGACATCGAAGCTGGTGTAGGGCAGCAGGTCGATCTTGCTGATGACAATGGCATCCGCCATAGTGAAGAGGAGCGGGTACTTGTGGACCTTGTCATCGCCCTCGGGCATGCTCAGCATGACCACCTTCTTGTCCTCCCCGAGCTTGAACTCCCCGGGGCAGACCAGGTTGCCCACATTCTCGATGAGGACGAGGTCGGTCTGGTCCAGCGGCAGGCTTTCCAGGGCCCGGCCGACCTGCCCGGCCTCCAGGTGGCACTCGCCGCCGGTGTTGATCTGCACCACCGGCACCTTCTCCTGGCCCACCTTCCGGGCGTCTATCGTCGAGGCGATGTCCCCTTCGATGACCGCAATGCGGACCCTGTTCCTGAGCGCCCTGATGGTTTCCAGGATGAGGCTGGTCTTCCCCGACCCGGGCGATGACATCACGTTCAGCACCGTCACCTTCTTCGCTTCCACCAGGGCCCGGTTGCGCTCCGCTATCTGGTCATTAGCGCTCAGGATATCTTTCAGTACCCTTATCTCCATGGCTACTCCACCTCGATGCTTTCCACGAAAAGTTCGCGGCCGGCCACCAGCTCCACGCTCGCGCTGCGGCATTCCGGGCAGATCCAGTCCAGGTCGTTTACGTCGAACTCCCTGGCGCACTTCCGGCACCTGACCCGTGTGGGCACGGATTTGATGGAGATGACGGCGCCCTCCGCCGCGGTGTCCCGGCTCATCAGGCCGAAATAGAGCTCTATGCAGTCGCCGACCACCCCGGAGAGCTCACCCAGGACCAGGTTGATTCTGGTGACCTTGCGGGCCCCGCCCTTGCGCGCCTCTTCCAGGACCAGATCCACCATGCTCTGGGTGATGGCCATCTCGTGCATTCCGGAGTCCAGAATAGCATATCGCGGGTGTGCCCGACATCCGCCGGTCGAAGCTTCGACCCGGGCGCTTGACATTCGCCGATCGAAGCCATAGATTCAATCCGCGCCGGGACGCTGAGGAGGAATCCAGCCATGTCCACACTCTTGTTGAGCCAGAAGGACGTCAGAAGCCTGCTCTCCATGTCCGCCGTCATCGCCGCCGTGGAGTCTGCGCTCCGCGACTATGCCATGGGCCTGGCCCGGATGCCCCATAAGGTGTACCTGGATACCGATGGCGGCGACTTCCGGGCCATGCCGGCCGCCCTGGCGGGCGCGGCCGGCATGAAGTGGGTCTGCGCCTATCCCGGCAATCCGGCGAAGGGCCTGCCCAACGTCATGGCTACCCTGATCTACAGTGACCCCGCCACCGGGTACCCCCTGGCGGTGATGGATGCCATGGACATCACGGCCTACCGCACCGGCGCCACCGCGGCCATCGCCTCGAAGTACCTGGCCCGTCCGGACTCGACTACCCTGGGCCTGATCGGGGCCGGCCAGCAGGCCTATACACAGCTGATGGCCCACGTCGAGCTGTTTCGGCTGAAGAAGGTCACGGTCTTCGACGTTCGTCCGGCGGCTGTGGAGACATTCGTCAGGGCCTTCCCGCAGTACCCCATCGAGGCCGGGACGCTCCCGGCGGCGGCGGCGGCGGATATCGTCTGCACCCTGACCCCGGCCCGCGAGCCGGTCCTCCGGCGGCGGTGGGTCTCCCCCGGGGCCCACATCAACGCCGTTGGTGCCGACGGTCCCGGGAAGCAGGAGCTGGACCCGTCCATCCTGGAGGAGTCCATGGTGGTCGTCGACGATCTCAAGCAGGCCGTCGCCGGCGGCGAGGTGAACGTTCCCATCAGCCGGGGGCAGTTCACGGCGGAGCGGATCCATGCTACCCTCGGCGATATCATTGCCGGAAAGAGGCCCGGTCGGGCCGGCCGGGACAGCATAACCGTGTTCGATTCCACCGGGCTGGCCATCGAGGACATCGCCGTGGCCAGGATGATCTACGAGAGGGCCGCGGCGACCGGCGGCTGCCAGTCCATCAACTTCATGGATGGAGAGGTCTTCGGTGCCGCGACCGGGAACTGCCCGGTACCGTAGGCAGGACGCGTCCGGACGGGCGGATGCCGGGGGGCAGGCTGACATGCAGGAGACAGGATCTCTTCTAGACCGGTTTCGCGTACTGGACCTCAGCGACGCAAAGGGGTTCCTGTGCGGGCGGGTGCTGGGCGATTTCGGGGCTGATGTCATCAAGGTCGAGCCCCCTGGCGGCGACGCGGGCCGGGCCCTTGGTCCCTTCTACCGCGACATCCCCGATCCCGAGAAGAGCCTGTACTGGCTGGGCTACAACTGCAACAAGAGGGGGATCACCCTCGACATAGAGGCTGCGGAAGGTCAGGCCATCTTCCGGAGGCTGGTCCGGTCCGCCGACTTCGTCGTCGAGTCCTTCAAGCCCGGCCGCATGGCGGCGCTCGGTCTCGACTACGAGAGCCTGCGGCGGGTCAACCCGGAGATCATCCTGACTTCCATAACCTCCTTCGGGCAGTCCGGACCGTGGAAGGACCACATCGGCTCGGACATCGTGCTCTGGGCCCTCTCCAGCTACATGTACGTGACCGGTGACGAGGACCGGCCTCCGGTGTGCCCCAGCTTCCCCCAGGCGTTTCTGCATGCGGGGCTGGAGGCCGCGGCCGCCAGCCTGGTCGCCCTGCACCACCGGCAGGTCACCGGGAACGGCCAGTGGGTGGACGTCTCCGCCCAGGACTCCCTGGCCGTCGTGAACCTGCAGAACCAGCAGTACTGGAACCTGGCCCGGTTCAATCCCCGGCGGGCCGGGTCGGCCCAGATGCTTTCCGGGGTCAGGTGGTCGAGGCAGAAGAGGCTGTGGAAATGCCGCGACGGCTTCGTCATCTTCATCATCTCCAGCGGTCACATGGGCGCGCCGGGAAACAAGGCCCTGACCGAATGGATGGCCGGCGAAGGCCTGGCTCCGGACTACATGCAGCGGATAGACTGGGAGGCCTTTGATCCCCAGGGAAGAGAGCTGACCGATGAGCAGTACCTGGGAATGCTGACCGCCATCGGCGAGTTCTTCCAGCGGCACTCGAAGGCCGAGCTCTACGAAGGATCGGTGCGGAAGCGCATCGTCCTGTACCCGTGCAATACCACCGAGGACCTGATGCAGGACGCCCAACTGAGGGCCAGGGGCTTCTGGACCGGGATAGAGCACCCGGATCTCGGCGCGACGCTCACGTACCCGCGTCCCTGCGTGGCCTTCTCGGAGGCGGCCTGCGGCATAAGGCGGCGCGCGCCGCGCATCGGCGAGCACAACGAAGAGGTGTATGCGGGCGAGCTCGGCTTATCGAGAGAAGACGTGGTCCGGCTGCGAAGGGAGGGGGTGATCTGATGCCTGGCGCCCTGGAGGACATCAAGATCGCTGACTTTACCTGGTACGTGGCCGGGCCGTTCTGCACCCGGTACCTGGCGGATTACGGGGCCCGGATCATCAAGGTGGAGAGCACCAGGGTGGTCGACGGCGTCCGGCCCTACCCGCCCTACAAGGACAACGTACCGGGCGTGAACCGCGGCGGCTATTTCCACAACTACAACAGCAACAAGATGGGCGTCACCCTTAACTTGCGGCATCCGAAAGGCATCGAGATCGCGCGCCGGATCATCATGTGGTCCGACGTCGTCGCCGAGAGCTTCAGCCCGGGGATAATGACCTCCCTGGGGCTGGGCTACGAGGACATAAGCCGGATGAAGCCCGGGATCATTATGATCAGCCTGAGCTCCAAGGGCCAGACCGGGCCGCAGGCCCGGCTGCCGGCGGTGGGCCTGCACCTGGCGGCGTTGTCCGGGTTCATCAACCTCACCGGATGGCCTGACCGCGATCCGTCGCTGCTCTACGGTGCGTACACCGACAGCATCGCCGGCCGCTACGGCGCCGCCAGCGTCATGGCGGCGCTGGTGCAGAGGCAGATCACGGGGAAAGGCCAGTATATTGACCTGGCGCAGTCCGAAGCCGGGCTGCAGTTTCTCATCCCGCCCTTGCTGGACTACGCCGCCAACGGGCGGGTACTCCACCGGAACGGCAACCGTCACCCCGCCGCCGCCCCCCATGGCGCGTACCGCTGCCAGGGAGACGACCGCTGGTGCGCCATCGCCGTCTTCACCGATGAGGAATGGGCGGCGCTGCGCCGGGCCATGGGGGACCCCCCTTGGGCCGGTGATCCCGGTTTCGCCTCGCTGGCCGGGCGCAAGAGCCGCGAGGACGAGCTGGACCGCCTGGTGGAGCAGTGGACCAGCCAGCAGAGCGCCGAGCAGGTGATGGCCAGGCTGCAGGAGGCGGGGGTCTCCGCCGGAGTGCTGGAAAAGGCGGAGGACCTGCACCGGGATCCGCAGCTGGCCGCCCGGCACCATTTCTGGACCCTGCGCCATGCCGAGATCGGGGACTCGACCTACGACGGCATGGGCTCGATCCTGTCCGGGACCCCGGCTGAGCTGAACCGGGCGGCCCCGGTGCTGGGGCAGGACAACTACGAGGTCTACACGAAGCTCCTGGGGCTGTCGGACGAGGAGTTCATCGAGCTGGTGCAGCAGGGCGTATTCGAGTGAGGACGCATTGACTGCGCCCGGGCGCCTGTGCTATTTTCCTAGGAACTCTCGAGGCCACGGCAGGGCAAGGAGGTCAGCAGGATGCGGTGTAAGAAATGCGGCCAGGAGAACATTGCGGGGGTACAACTGTGCCAGAGGTGCGGCGCGCGCCTGGGAGAAGTGGAGCGCCGCCAGGGCATGGTGCCCATTTGGTTCGGCAGCCGGCTGATCGGGGCCTTCGCGGTCATCGCCGCGGTGCTGACCATCGTGGGGGTGTTCACCCCCTGGGCCAACGCCAGCTGGAGCTCAGGAGAGCCGCCTGAGGCCCGCTCCGCGGCCGGATCAGGGTGGGACCTGATGGCCGCCAGCGGAGACGTTGAGGACGGAGCCGCGCCGTATGCCATCGCGGCCTTCGCCGGCGCCTTGGTCCTCCTGCTGGGTGCTCTCTGGGCCCTGCTGGATCCCCTGTCCAAGGCCGCCTGGTTTGCGGTTCTGGCCGGGGGAGTGGCGGCCATTGCCGGCTCCGCCTGGGGGCTGCAGAGCGTGAATGAGGTCGTCTTCACCGGTGTCGGCGCCGCCGAGGCGGCGATCACCAAGGGGGCCGGTCAGTACCTGACACTGGCTGGCGGCATAGCCGGGGTCCTGGCCGGCATCGTGGGCTGGCTGGGGGCGTCAGAGTCGCCCGTCCGTCTGTGAGCTGAGTCCTATCTCCCCCAGGGCCATGCGGGCGATGTCCCCCAGGAATACGAGCGGAAGGCGGTGCGCCGCGGCCACCGCCGCCAGGCCGTCCAGGCACATGGGGCACAGGCAGACCATGGCCTGCGCTCCGGCCTCCTTGGCGTCGAGGACGTTCTTCTCCTGTTCGGGCCGGGGATCGCCGTTTCCCAGCAGCAGCTTGATGTTGGCGCAGCACAGGCAGCCTTCGCGGTCGTAGGTCCGGGGCACCCGCCTCACGCCCGCCAGATCGAACAGCTCATCCACGAAGTGCTCCTTCTCCGGCGTGTGGCGGGAGGCGCAGGGCCGCTGATAGGCGATGCTGATGCCCAGGGGCTTGATGCGAGCGCGGTTCCGCCGCAGATGGTTCACCAGGTGCTCTGTCAGATGGACCGGACGGAAGGGTACTTCGATACCGTAATCCGGGGCCAGCCTGGCCAGCATGGCGTAGCAGTCGTCGTGGAAGCAGACGACCTCCTTCGCCCCGGTGAGGGCCAGCCGGTGGACCATCTCCCCGGCGTGCTTCCTCTGTATGCTCTCCATTCCCCAGTGGCTGAACAGCATCCAGCAGAAGTAGGGCTTTCCACCCACGCGCGGAAGGTCATACATCTCGCCCTGCATCAGGTGGGCGTGCGTCTTCTCGAAGAGGCATGCGGTCATCACCGTGTCGGCCCGGGGATAGCCCGCCAGGGGTTTGGTGAAGGAGTAGGCCGCCTCCTGGGCCGCGGCCGGCTCTTTGCTGCCGAATACGTCGTATTTCTCCTGCAGCGCGGCGATGAGATCGAAGGGGTTGGCCTTTGGCGGGCAGATCTCGTTGCAGGCGTAGCAGGTGATGCACCGGCGCAGCATGGGCGTCTCCTGCCCGGCCATCATGGCCTTCATCCAGGCGACGGCCTGTGCCTGGTCGGCCCCGACCCACGGGCACCGGGTCAGGCAGTCGCCGCAGAGGTCGCACCGATCAGGTCTGAACATTCTCTAGGACAGCAGGTATCCGCCGTCCACTACCACCATGGTGCCGGTGACGTAGTTCACCGCCTCGCTGGCGTAGAACAGCACTACCTTGGCGATGTCGTCCGGCTCCCCGGGCCGGCCCATGGGCCACCGGGTCTGGAACTTCTTGAGCATCTCCATGGGGTCCTTGCCGGCGGCCTCCTGCTCCACGCGGATCTTCTCCGAGCCGGGGGTCCAGATGCTGCCCGGCGCCACGGCATTGACGATGATGCCCTGCGGGGCCCATTCCAGCGCCAGGGCCTTGGTCAGAGAGAGAACACCGCCCTTGGAGGCATTGTAGTGCGATACGTCGCCCATGGGGTGCACCGCGTCGATGGACGCCAGGTTGATGATCCGGCCGCCGCGGCCGGCCTTGATCATCTCGCGGGCCGCGGCCTGGCAGAAGAAGAACGTGCCCTTGAGGTTGATGTCCAGGACCCTGTCCCACAGCTCCTCGGTGGTATCCAGGGCCTTGGAGATGGGGTATATGCCGGCGTTGTTGACCAGTATGTCCAGGCTGCCGAAGGCCTTCACCGTGGCCTCTGCCACCTTCTTGGCGTCCGCCAGGCTGCGGATGTCGGCCTTGATGGCCTGCGCCTTGCCGCCCTTTTCTCCGACCCGCTGCACCACCTTGTTGGCCGCATCCATGTCGATGTCCACGATCATAACCGAAGCCCCGGCCTCAACCAGGCGCATGACGATGGCCCGGCCTATGCCCATGGCGCCGCCGGTGACGATGGCCGCTTTTCCGGTCAGGTCGAAAATCTGAGCGATGGTCTTCTTAGCCACGTTTGATACTCCCTCCCCCTGCTAGAATAGTGTGTCGCTATATATTAGCACGCACCCTGCCGGGGAGGCCAACCAGCCGGATGGGCTCCGGCGCGGTGAAGGGCGCGCCAGAGCCTGGACTGCCGGCGGGCAGCGCCTGCGCTCCAGTCCCAGGCGCATTTTCCAGCCGCCGCCAGACTGGTAGTATGAACCCTGGAGGAGGGCCATGGCTGAAGTGATCGTCAAGAAGACCTACTGTCAGTTCTGCAGCAACCTGTGCGGCGTTCTGGTGACCGTCGAGGACGGCAAGGTCACCGGCATCCAGGGCAACCCCGAAAACCCTCTGAGCCGCGGGTTTGTCTGTGAGAGGGCCCGGCTGGCTCTACCACCCCGGGCAGCTGATGTACCCGCTGAAAAGGGCCGGGAAGCGCGGGGAAGGCAAGTGGCAGAGGATCACCTGGGACCAGGCCTTCGGGGAGATCGGTCGGAAGCTGCTGGAGCTCAGGGACAGGTACGGCGCCGAGACCCTGGGGTTCTTCGAGGGGACCTACCGCGGCAACGACTACTGGCCCAGGGGCCGGTTCGCCAGCCTCTTCGGCAATCCGCACAACATCTTCGCTCCCGGCATCATCTGCGGCATCAACGATATGGCCATCAACATGGCGGTCATGGGGGATGTCACCACCTATGCCATCGACATGGCCCGCTCCCGCTGCGTGGTGTACTGGGGCTCCGATCCTTCGGAGTCCAACATGCGCGGCTGGGCCGGGCTGCTCCGGCAGAAGAAGAAGGGCGACCTGAAGGTGATCGTGGTCGATCCCCGCCAGACCAGGACGGCGGACCTGGCGGACATCTGGCTGCGGCCCCGGCCGGGCACGGACACCGCCCTGGCCCTGGCCTGGCTCAACGTCATCATCAACGAAGGGCTCTTCAACAGGGACTTCGTGACCGAGTGGACGGTGGGGTTCGAGCAGCTGAGGGAGCGCGTCCAGGAGTATCCTCCGGAGCGCGTGGCTGAGATCACCGGCGTACCTGCCGGGGATATCGTGGAGGCGGCGCGCACCTATGCCGGCCACGGGCCATCCTGCATGCCTTACGGTGTGGCCATAGACCAGCTGGGACTGAACGGCACCCGGGCGGAGCAGTGCAAGATCGCGCTGCGGGCCATTACCGGCAACCTGGGCACGCCCGGCGGCCACCTGATCTCCCGCCCCGGAGAGCCGACGAACGGCGGCAAGTTCATCACCGAGACCGAGCTCTGCCTCATGGACCTCCTCTCCATGGACCAGCGGCGCAGGCAGATGGGCTTCGACGTCTGCCGGCTGGTCAGCCTCAACGGGTGGAGCCTCATGGAGCCGCACCTGCGGAGGGTCTACGGCGTCCCGGCCCCGGTCACGGTCCAGATCCAGGCCCACACCACCATGCTCTGGCGATCCATCCTGGGGGGCCAGCCGTACCCGGTCAAGGCCCTTATCGCCTGGGGCTCCAACCCGCTGGCCTGGGCGGGCAACGTCAAGCTCGTCTTTGAAGCGCTCAGAAGCGACAACCTGGAGCTCCACGTGGTTCAGGAGCTTTTCATGACGCCTTCGGCGCAGCTGGCGGACTACGTTCTGCCGGCGGCGACCTGGATGGAGAGGGACCTGTGCTCCAACTTCGCGGACTTCAGCAGCCTTCTCCGGGCCGGCGAGAAAGCCATCCCGCCCATGGGAGAGCGCCTGGATATCTACGAGTTCTTCCGTGGCCTGGCGCTGGCCGTCGGCCAGGGAGAACACTGGCCGTGGAAGACCACCGAGGAGGTCAGCAACTACCGCCTCGAGCCGGTGGGGCTTACCTTCAGGGAGCTGGTGGAGAAGTACGCCGTCTTTCCGGACCACTTCGATATGCAGCCGTGGAAGAAGACGGGCTTCCCCACTCCGTCAGGCAAGATCGAGCTCCTCTCCAGCATCCTGGAGAGACTGGGATACGACCCTCTGCCGTACTACGAGGAGCCTCCCGAGAGCCCGCTGAGGCTGCCGGACGTCGCCCGGGAGTACCCGCTCATCTTGAACACCGGGGGCAACTACATGCCCATGTTCCATTCCGAGTTCATGCACCGCGGCATGGGCGGGCGGGAGAAGCACCCCGACCCCCTGATGGACATACACCCGGAGACGGCCGCCGGGCTGGGGATAGCCGATGGGGACTGGGTCCGCATCGAGACCAGGCGGGGAAGCATACGGCAGCGGGCCAGGTACAACGCCGGGATGCTGCCCAACGTGGTCAACTGCCAGGCCAGCTGGTGGTTCCCGGAGAACCCGGCCTACGAGCCCGGGTTCAGCGGGGTCTTCGAATCCAACGCCAACGTGCTGACCCTGGACGATCCGGAATGGTGCGACGAGCTGTCCGGCGGGTGGTGTGATCGCGCCCTGCTGTGCCGGGTGACCAGGGATTAGCCCCCGGAGACGAGCTCAGACCGGCTGCCTGCGGGCCACGAACCACACGCGCGGCGTGCTGCGCCCCGGCCTGTCCATCCTGTCCAGACTGGCCCAGCAGGCCATCTCCTCCAGATGGGCCTTCTTGAGGCAACCGCGGATCTCCTTGAGGGTGTAGCCGCGCTCACGGTGCACCTCGTCCATCCTCACCCATCGGTCGCCCTTGCGGCTGAAACCGGTGATGTGAAGGCTGGCGATCCTGGCGGCGTCGTCGTACTCCGGGACGGAAACCAGAAAGGAGTCGTCCGAGTCCAGGTGCACGAAGGCGGGCTCCCGGACCCATTCCACGGCCAGGCCCCGGATGGTGTTCATGTCGAAAAGGAAGACGCCGTTATCATCGAGGAGGCGGGACACCCTGGTGAAGGCCTGCGCCAGGTCGTCGATCTCCAGCAGGTAGTTGAGGCTGTCGAACCAGCAGGTTACCAGATCGAACCTGCCCCGCAGGCGGAGCGAGCGCATGTCCTGCTGCAGGAGCCTGACCCGGACCCCCTCGGTCTGGGCCCTCTTTCTGGCGGCCTCCAGCATCCGGGGCGACAGGTCCACGCCGGTAGCCCGCAGGCCTCTCCTGGCCATGGCCACCGCGAACGTCCCGTCTCCACAGGCCAGGTCCAGCACCCTCCGGGGCCAGAGGCCGAACCTCTCCATGACGGCGGGGAGCAACCTGACCATGTGGGCGCTGTAGCGGGACCAGCCGCCCTCGGCATAGAACCTGGCGAATTCCTGGTACATGGGAGCGGTCTATCGCTCCTTGCCCGCCTCTTTCACCAGCCACTCCTTGGCTTCGTCAACGGTGTCATAGTAGCGCATCCCTCTTTCCAGCAGCTGGGCCACTGTCTTCGCCAGGGTCGTGAGGCCCACCACGGCACAGGGTCCATCCGGGATGCCTGCCGCCTTGCTGGCCGCGGCCACCTCCTTGGCCTTATTGGTGGTCTTCTGGGTCATGGCGGTCTTCGAGAGGTCGATCAAGGTCGGAGGGGCCCTGCGCTCCTTGAGGATCTCCTGCTTCATCTCCTCGAGGGCAGCGATGTACTCTGCCTCCGGCAGGCCCTTGCCGTTCACGAACAGGATCTTGACGCCTTTGTGTGTGGTCCATTCTACGTATCGGCCCATGTCATCCCCCCTCCCTGGGTGCGCTACTGGCGGCGTTTGGTCTGCTCCTTGGCCAGCCACTCCTTGGCTTCGTCAGTACTGTTGAAGAAGCGGGATTGCCTGGAGAAGAGCTGGGCCACGGCCTTCTGCAGCCCGCTCAGGCCGACAATGGCCGTCGGTCCGTCCGGGAGGCCGGCGCCCTTCGTGGCCGCAGCCACCTCCTTGGACTTGGCGGACGTCTTCGAGGTCATGTTGGTGTTCGAGAGGTCGACCAGCACCGGGGGGCTGGAGCGGTCTCTCAGGAGTTCCTCCTTGAGCTCGTCCTGGGCCGCGAAGTTCTTCTCTTCAGACAAGCCCTTGCCGTTCAGGAACAGGATCCTCACCCCTTTGTGCTCGACCCACTGCACGTGTTTCCCCATCGAATACCCCCCTTAGCTGAAGATGGACCCCCCGGGCTTCGCAGCGGCCGGCCCGGCCGGCGTGCGGCCGGGCCCGGGACGGGCGCGAAGGCATTAGAGCTGCCCTATTTGCGCTTGTCGTCCTCCTTGATCAGCCACTCCTTGGCCTCGTCCATGGAGTCTGCCCAGTGCGTCCCCCGGGCGAACAGCTGGGCCACTGACTTCTGCAGGCCGGTGAGGCCAACGACAGCGCTGGCCTTGTCATGGTAGCCGGCCGCCTTGGTGCTGGCTGTCACCGCCTTGGCCTTGTCGATCAGCGACTTCTTGAGCTCCAGCCCGGTCACTTCCATCAGCACCAGGATGCCGTTCTTGTCCTTCAGGAGGGCCTCCTCCATCTCATCGAAGGCAGCCAGGCATTCTGCCTCCGAGAGTCCGGCGGCATCAATGAACAGTATGCGTTTCCCCTTGTGGGTGATGACCTGCGCATATTTGCCCATCCAGTCCCTCCATCCCGGGGATGCGGAGCGGGCTGCCCTACCCGGGCTTCCCGTCCCCCTTGTCATCCTCCCTGACCAGCCATGCCTTGCCCTCTTCCAGGGTATCGCAGAAATGCGCCTCCAGATGCAGGCCTCTGGCGATGAGCTGTGCTGTCGACTTCTGCAGCGCGGTCATGCCCACGAACGCGATGCGGGTGTCCGGATTGTGTTTCACCGTCCTGGCCACATCCTTGGCCTTGGCCATGGTCTTGGACTCGAGCGTGATGCCCGTGGTATCGATCAGTATCAGGCGGACATCCGGCCGCCTCCGGAGCTCCTGCTCCATCTCCTGCCAGGCCGCGATGCCGGCCTCGCCGGTCGCCCCGGGGGTGTCCATGAAGAGTATTTCCTGGCCCCTGAAAGTGATCCACCGCACGTATTTGGCCATCTAATCTCCCTGCAACGGAATACCGCACCGTGAAGCAGAGAGCCCGCGTGCAAGCGGGCTCTCTGCTGGTCTCACCTTGGCCGATTGAGCAAGGCGGCAGGTTCCATCCTCGCCGCTCCGGGCTACTCCTCCTTCTCGTACTTGAACGAGAGCTTGATCTTGGTACGATAGGCCCGCACCTTCCCATCGTCGATCTGGATGTCCATTTCGACGACCTCGGCGATGCGAAGGTCGCGCAGGCTCCTCGACGCCTGGTCTACCGCAATCTGGGCAGCCTTCTCCCACGATTCGGTGCTGGTGCCCACCAGCTCAATCACCTTGTACACACTGTCTGCCATGGTTCCCTCCTCCTTCTCTACCCGGCTCCCTCCCTCGGGGCCGGGGATCATTCAACGGTGCAAGAGATGATCCGCGACGATTAGAACGTCCGTATTCTCAACGAGACTGCCGAGGGACAGAGTGCGGAATCCAAACTCCGGGATCAGCGGCCGGAAGCGCGAGCACGTGACATAGCAGTGATAGAACAGTCAAGATCAGGCAGCGAAGCAGCCTCGCACTGAGTCCGCCAGCGCTTCGCTGCCTATCAACTCTTGATGCCAAGCAGATAACAGCACCATGGGACGACACACTGCGTCCGCACATGCTGTGCACGGCAAGGAAGGTTAGGGTTTGCCGATCCTGAATACCTTCGTTCCGCAGGACGGGCAAGAACCGCTGACTGCAGGCCGCTTGTTCTTCAGGGTAACCTGCTTCGCGCCTTTGATCTCCACCTTCTTCTTGCACTTGACGCAGTAGGCTTGTGGCATCTTTTTCCCTCCTCGAAGATAATTTGTGTCCCGCTCGCTCAAAACGTGCTCACGAGTACACTGTGCGAATAATAGGCACAAGGTTCACGCTTTGTCAAGAGGGGGGAAGCACAAAATCGCCGCCATGGGCCTCTTTGCGGCCGCGGCGGCGGCCGAATCGGCTGATTCGGCCCGCCCGTCACTTGAGATGCCGGCCCACGCTCCAGGCCTTGCCGGCTACCTCTCCCAGCTTCTGGTATCGGGCGGCGGGGCTGGTGACGTAAGCCAGGGGCTGTATCTTCTCGACGTCTGGCTTGCCATCCGTCAGACAGTGTTGGGACACGTGCGTCTGGGCG
The DNA here is from genome assembly GCA_964409515.1 of uncultured Dehalococcoidia bacterium. Lineage (GTDB taxonomy): Bacteria > Chloroflexota > Dehalococcoidia > UBA2247 > RBG-13-53-26 > JAFGCL01. The sequence continues at coordinate 14,711 of CAYPDY010000017.1, read as the reverse complement.
ATCTGGCCGATGACGAGGCAGTGGCTGCCCAGGTCGAGGATCTGGACGACGCTGCACTCCAGGTTGACGGGGCACTGATCGATGAGGGGGGCATGGGCTGTCTGGCCGTAGAACACCTGGAAACGGCAGTCGCCCGCTTTGTCGGCTTTGGCCCCGGAAACCGTGCCGCAGTAGTCGGTCTCCTTGACCTGTGCCGCCGATGGCAGGTTCACGGAGAACGCGCGATTCTGCTCAATGCCCTTCAGCGTGTGCCTGGAATGGCGGATGGCCAGGGAGATCATCGGGGGATCGCCGCAGGCAATGCCGCCCCAGGCGACGGTCATGAAGTTCGGCCGGCCGTCCACATCCGCCCCCACCAGCATCGCCGGCATGGGGTATACCAGGGTCTGCGGTCCGAGCGTGACTTTGGCCATGATCTGTCCTCCTGTGGATCGATAGGGCGAAGATGACCCGATTATACCAGGCGGGGACGGCGCCAACGCGCGCCGGCGCCCCCTGGATGACGCCCCGGGGTCCGCCGGCACTTGCGGTGACCGCCTGGATAGGCCAGAATATGCGTTGAGTCACGGGGATATGTACCACTGGGACGCACGTGAATACCGCGCCAGCTCGTCCAACCAGAAGAGATGGGCCCTGGAGCTGCTGGCCCAGCTTGAGCTCAAGGGGGCCGAGCGCGTGCTCGACATCGGCTGTGGTGACGGAGAGATCACGGCTGCCATCGCGGCCAGGGTGCCCCGCGGCTCCGCCCTGGGGATGGACAGCTCGCCGGACATGGTGGAGCTGGCGGCCAGGCAGCACCCCGCGGACCGCCACCCGAACCTGGCCTTCGTGGTGAAGGATGCCAGGGACATCGACTTCCCCGAGGAGTTCGACGCTGTCTTTTCCAACGCCTGCCTGCACTGGGTGAGCGATCACCGGCCCGTGCTCAGCGGGATCGGGAGATGCCTGAAGCCGGGCGGCCGGGTGCTGCTGCAGATGGGGGGCCGGGGGAACGCGGCCTCCGTGCTGGACGCGCTGGAAGAGGTCATGAAGTCGCCGCGATGGGCGGGCTACTTCGAGGGGTTCGCCTTCCCCTACGCCTTCTACGGGCCTGAAGAGTACCGCCCCTGGCTGGAGTCCCGCGGCTTCAGCGTCGTGCGGCTGGAGCTGATCCCCAAGGAGATGGTGCACCGGAGCCAGGACGAGTTCGCCGCGTGGCTGCGCACCACATGGCTGCCGTACACCCAGAGGGTGCCGGAGTCGTTGCGTGAGGAGTTCATCCGTGGGATCGTGGCGGCCCATGCCCGGGCAGAGCCGCCGGAGGCCGACGGCAGCATCCACTTTACCATGGTCCGCCTGGAAGTGGATGCCTGGAGAGGAGCCTGACGTGGTGGAAGACGAACAGGCTCTCACCGCATACTGCGGGCTCTACTGCCGCGACTGCATACCCTGCCGCCGAACGCTGTTCTCCCTGGCGGGGGACCTCGAAGGCGAGCTGGCGGAGGTCCATTTCGAAGAGTACGCCAGGCTGAAGACAGGGGCCGACGCCACCTTCGAGGACTACCCGGCCTTCCTGAGGGTCCTCCGGGCGATCCGGGGGCTCGAGTGCCGGGAGCCGTGCCGGTCCGGGGGCGGCAAGGCCGTCTGCGCCGTGCGCGACTGCGTCCTGGCCCGGCGGCTGGCCGGCTGCTGGGAATGCGGTGAGCGCGGGAGCTGTGGTCTGATCGCTCCGCTGCTGAGGCACCACCCGAACCTGGAGCATCACCTGGAGCTCATCCGCCAGGAAGGGCCTGGCGCCTGGAGCGCGAAACGTCGCGGCCACTACCCGTGGCAGTGATTCCGGCGGCATCTGATGGGCGCCGCTGGCGCGGGAGGCTATAATAGACCGCCAGAGGGTCCGACCCCCGCCGGTCAGGGCTGTGGCCGTAAGGAGAGTGGCATGCCGCAGGGATACGAAATCAACGACTATGCCAAAGAAGAATCATGGCGCATGTTCCGCATCATGGGCGAGCTGGTGGAAGGCTTCGACAGGCTGTCCGGCATTGAGCCCGCCGTGACGATCTACGGATCCGCCCGTCTCAAACACGATGACCCGATCTTCGGCCAGACGGTGGAGGTGGCGCGGCGCCTGGGGGAGATGAGCTTCAACATCATAACCGGCGGCGGCCCGGGCGTGATGGAGGCCGCCAACAAGGGCGCCCGGGAGGCGGGCGTCCTGTCCATCGGCCTGAACATCGTTCTGCCCGCCGAGCAGTCCTGCAACATCTATGCCAACAAGACCATCACCTTCAACCACTTCTTCGTGCGGAAGGTGATGCTGGTCAAGTACGCCACTGCCTTCGTGATAATGCCGGGCGGCCTGGGCACGCTCGATGAGCTCACCGAGGTGCTGACGCTCATGCAGACCCGCAAGATCAAGCCTTTCCCCGTGATTCTCTTCGGCAGCGCCTTCTGGCATGGATTGCTGGAGTGGCTGCGGGCCACGGTCCTGCCCCGGGCCTTCATCGCCGAGGATGACTTCCGCCTGCTGCGGCTCTCCGACGATCCGGCAGAGGTAACCGAGGTGGTGCAGAGATGGTACTTGAAGCAGGAGATCATGGGCCGGCGGGCGGTGGCCCTCAGGTGAAGAAAGTGGCGGTCATCACGGACAGCACCTGCTGCCTGCCCGCCGAGCTTCTGGCCCGGCATTCCATCCGGGTGGTCCCACTCTTGATTGTCATCGGCGGCAAGACCTACCGGGACAGCCTCGACATCACCCCCGGAGAGGTATACCGGATCATGCGCCGGGGCAACGACCTGCCTACCACGTCGGTGCCCACACCCGACGACTTCTCCCACACCTATGTGGAGGTGAGCCGGGAGGCCGAGGCCATCGTCTGCGTCACGCTGACCGGGCTGCAGAGCAAGACCTACGAGGCAGCGGCGTTGGGCCGGAAGCTGGCCAGGGAGGCCATACCGCACACGCCCATAGAGGTCATCGACAGCCGGGCCGTTTCCGGCGCGCTGGGATTCATGGTGCTGGAGGCTGCCCGGGCCGCGGACAGAGGCGCTGACCTCAAAGAGGTCTGCGAGGCCGCCCGGAGGACCGGGGCCCGGACCAACTTCCTGGCCATGGTGGACACGCTGCACTTCCTGGCCCGGACCGGGCGCATTGCCCGGGCGGCGGCCTGGGCGGGCGCGGTCCTCAACATGAAGCCGGTGCTGGAGCACTCTACGTCCGTGGGCGAGACGACGCCTTTCGCTCGTCCCAGGAGCAAGGCAAAGGCGGTGGAGGTCATGCTGCAGACCATGGCGGAGCGCATGGGAGGGTCCCGGGTCCACGTGCTGGTGCACCACGCCGACGAGCAGGAGCAAGGCGAGAAGCTCATGGCCGAGATAGAGCGCCGCTTTGCGTGCGCCGAGATATACCTGACCGAGTTCACGCCGATCATGGGGGTCCACGCCGGCCCGGGCGTGCTGGCCGTGGCCTTCTGGAAGGACGGGTAGAGGCGGGCCCGAAACCCGCCTCCATGTTTGGCCGCATAGACCGGCCCGGCCGCCGGAAAGAACGCGCCTGGCCCTGCCCTATATGAACGCAGAAGCGCGGTACTTGGACGCATCGGTGCCCTTGGAGCCGATCCGCCTCTTGAGTGGGCCCTTCTTGTTGCAGACGCAGTAGACCGGCCCGCCGTTCATCACGGCCACGCACCGGTTGCAGTGGTCGCAGTCGGAGGCCATGATCTCGCCCTTCTGCATCTTGTTCACGATGTCCGGGTCCTTGATGATAGCCCGGCCGATCTCCACGAACTCGAAGCCGGCGTTCATGGCCGTCTCCAGGTCGTTCACGGAGCAGATGCCGCCGACCAGGACCACCGGTATCTTGACCGCCTTGACGATCTTGATGGCGTCCTGCATCAGGAAGAGGTCCTTGTAGGTGAACTCCTGCACGATGACATTGCCGAAGAAGAGCAGCCCGAATCGGCGCATGAAGTCCTTGTCGGCGGCGACGAACTCGAGGATGGGCCGGTTCCCGCGCATCATCATGAACGGGGTCTTGGAGGTAAAGCCGCAGCTGGGGACCAGGCCGCTGGCGCCCTCGGCCTCGAAGCGCCGGGCGATGGCCACGGCGTCATCGACCTCGATGCCGCCCTTTATGCCGTCGGTCAGGTTCATCTTGACCATGACGGGGAAGTCTGGACCCATGGCCTGCCTGACGGCCCTGACCACCTCTCCCGGGAAGCGCATCCGGTTCTCCAGGGAGCCGCCATAGATGTCCTTCCGCTTATTGGTGTAGGGCGACAGGAACTGGCTGAGCAGGTAGCCGTGCCCGGAGTGGACCTCGACGGCGTCAAAGCCGGCCTCCCGGGCCAGCAGGGCGGCGTTGGCGAAGTCCTGCGCCACCTTCTTGATATCAGCCTCGGTCATGGGCTTGGGGAAACTGATGCGGAACAGGTTGAACCGGCGAGAGGCGCCCACCGGCTGGAAGCCGGTGTCCGCCTTGCTGGCGAAGTACCCGCAGTGTCCCAGTTGAACGGAGGCGGCGGCGCCTTCCTTGTGGACCGCGTCCGTCAGCCGTCTCAACTCGGGCAGGATCTCCTTCCTCATCCACATCTCGTGCCCGTAGGCGCGGGCCGCCTCTGACACGGAAACGTAGGATACGGTGGTCATGCCGATGCCGCCGGCGGCCACCGCCCGGTGATGCTCGATGAGCAGGTCGGTGCAGTTGCCGTTCTCGCACATGCCCTCGAAGCAGCCGGCCCTGATGGTCCTGTTGCGCAGGGTCAGGCCGGCGATCTTGCCCGGCGTGAAAGCCTTTCGTGTCTCCACAGCTGCCTTTGCCACCAAGATGTCCTTTCTAGTCCCCCCCCCAGGCTGGGACCGCTGCAGAATTATCGCCCCCAAAGACGATTGGAGCTATTATAGCGCAGGCCAGAGAGGCGGGCAAAACAGATGGGCCGGGGCCCGTCATCAGCCTGGGCATGGCTGTCGCCCTGGTGGCGGCCGGCCTGGCGTGCTGGCTCCGGCCGGCCGCCGCACGATAGGATTATTGCCTCACCGGTGCTATACTTGCTACTGAGGGAAGTACGCCCGACAGGCTGACAAAAACAGGAAAGGATGGGTTGATAACCGAGATGGACGCCAACAGCAGGCCCGATGTGGTGGCTGTTCCCCCATCCGAGGGGTACCCGAAGCAGTGGTTCTGCGTGGCCGTGGCGCGGGACGGCAGCATATTCAAGGGCGACTCCGAATCCCCGGCGCAGTTCGTGGACACCCTGAGCAGGTCAGCCATCGCCTGGGTGGACTACTGGACCGACAACTATGACCGGGACACCCCCATAGCCGCCTCCCGGATGGGATTCAGCGAGGCCCTGGTCTCGTCCCTCACCGTCGATTCCAGGACCACCTACCAGGACTTCGATACCGAGATGGGGATGCGGCTGCCGTCGGTGCAGGTCCGCGGTTTCCAGGTGGAACCGTACCCTTTGCTCGTCCTGGTGCGCCAGAGCTTCATTTTCACCATCCATCCCCTTAACGTGGACCGCAGGTTCCACCGCCTGAGGAGGTACGCCGATGTCTTCATCCGCAAGATCCGCCTCGATATCCCTCAAGAGGACCGGGTGACCCACCTGCTCCTGCGGCTCATCGATGAGACGAACGAGAGGAACTTCGAGCACCTGCGGCAGGTCGAGGTGCTGGGCGAAGCCCTCAACAAGGACATGACCGATCCCAGGACGCCGCGCCAGGAGCTGGGGCCCAAGATCTTCGACATGAAGCACGCGTTGATCACCTACCTGGATTGCCTGTGGGAGACCAATGACGTGCTGCATGCCTTGCGGTACGGAGATGCCGAGCTGATCACCGACAATGCGAAGCTCTTGTACCGTCTGACCCTGCTGGCCGAGGACGTCAACAGGCAGATCGGACTGGCGGAGCACCTGTCGGAGGTCCTGGCTTCAGGGTTGGAGGTGCTGCAGAGCATCTACAACAACCAGCTGCAGGTCACGAACAACAGGCTGGCCCTGGTGATGACCTACCTCACGGTGGTAGGCACGGCGGTGCTGGTGCCGAACACCCTGGCCACCGTCTTCGGCAGCTCCGCCTTCGGCCTGGAGTCCAACGACATCGGGTGGTACGTGGCTATGCTGATCGGCTCAACCGTCCTGGCCACCGGCCTGGTCTACTGGTGGATGAGGAGGTCGAGGCTCTTCCCCACGAAGATGGACTAGCCAGGACATGTTTCCCCGGAGGTAGATTGATCCAGTATCGCCGCAGTGATATCCGAAACGTAGCTATTATTGCCCACGTGGACCACGGCAAGACCAGCCTGGTGGACGCCATGCTCAAGCAGAGCAAGGTCTTCCGGGACAACGAGCAGGTGGGGGACCTGATCATGGACCGGAACCCCCTGGAGCGGGAGAAGGGGATTACCATCCTGGCCAAGAACACGGCCCTCTTCTACCGCGGCGTGAAGATCAACATCATAGACACCCCCGGGCACGCCGATTTCAGCGGAGAGGTGGAGAGGGTGCTCAACATGGCCGACGGCTGCCTGCTCCTGGTGGACTCCGTCGAAGGGCCCATGCCGCAGACCAAGTTTGTGCTGCGCCAGGCCCTGGGCAGGGGGCTCCAGCCCATTGTGGTCATAAACAAGATAGACCGGGAGGCGTCCCGGATCGCGGAGGTGGTCAATCTGACCCAGGACCTCTTCCTGGAGCTGGCCACCAACGCCGACCAGCTTGATTTCCCGGTGCTCTACGCCAGTGCCAGGGAGGGCTATGCCGTCCTGGACCCGGTGGCGGAGGGCACGGACCTGGTGCCCCTGTTCGAGTGTATCCTGCAGAGTGTGCCTCCCCCCGCCATCGAGGAAGGGCCGCTTCAGATGATGGTCTCCAACCTCGACTATGACAACTACAAAGGGAAGATCGCCATAGGGCGGATTCGCCGGGGCAGCATGGCCCCGCACGACGCCGTGGCCATAGTGGACAGCGAAGGCGGCATCTCGCCCGAGGAGATCGACCAGGTGTTCACCTACCTGGGGCTGGAGCGCCTGGAGGCGGACCGGGCCATGGCGGGCGACATTGTGGCCGTGACCGGCTTCGACCGGGTCAGCATCGGTGACACCGTGGCCAGCCGGGACAACCCGGAGGCCCTGCCGGCCATAAAGGTGGGCGAGCCTACGGTGAAGATGACGTTTGGAGTCAACTCCTCGCCCTTTGCCGGCAGGGAGGGGCAGTTCTGCACCTCGCGCCACCTGCGGAACCGGCTGTTCAAGGAGCTGGAGACCAATATCAGCCTCAGGGTGAACGAGACGGACAGCCCCGACGTGCTCCTGGTGTCAGGCCGGGGCGAGCTCCACCTGGCCATACTGGTGGAGACCATGCGGCGCGAGGGGTACGAGTTCCAGGTGTCGAAGCCGGAGGCCATCACCCGGGTGGTGGACGGCGTCGTTCTGGAACCGGTGGAATCCCTGGAGATCGAAACGGTCGGCGCCTATGTCGGTGTCCTGACCGAGATGCTGAGCAAGAGGCAGGCCCGGCTGAGCGACATGCGGAACGACGGGCAGGGCAATGTCCACCTGGCCTTCCGCATATCCACCAGGGGGCTCATCGGTTTCCGCGGTACGTTCCTCACCGCGACCAGGGGCGAGGGGATCATGAATACGCTCTTCCTCGGCTACGAGCCGTGGGTGGGTGAAATCGTCTCCGTACGCAGCGGGGCCCTGGTGGCCGCGGCGGAGGGCGTGGCGGTCACCTACGGCCTGAACAACGCCCAGGGACGCGGCGTTACCTTCATTGACCCGGGCACCATGGTGTACGAGGGCATGATCGTGGGGCTGAACTCCCGGGGGAATGATCTCCCCGTCAACGTCTGCAAAGAGAAGAAGCAGACCAATATCCGGTCCTCCACCTCCGACATTGCCGTCAAGCTGGCTCCGCCCGTGAAGATGAGCCTGGAGCAGGCGCTGGACTTCATCAACGAGGATGAGCTGGTGGAGGTCACGCCGAAGAACATCAGGCTGCGCAAGAAACTGCTCAGCCAGCAGCAGCGCCTGCGGGCCAGCTATGCGGCCAGGCGGGAAGCGCAGTCCGAGACGGACTAGGGCCGGTCCGCAGCGCCGCTGGCGCACGGCGCGGTTTCCCGGGGCAGGTACAGCTGGTCGGTGTAGTCCTTCAGCATGCGCCGCGCGCAGTAGGCCGGCACCACGGAGCGTATCGCCTCTTTCACCACCCGGATCCAGCCGTGAGGTACGCCGTTGAGGTCCCGGTCGTAGAAGAGGGGCACGATCTCCTGCTCCAGGAGCCGGTACAGCGACTCGGCGTCCACCAGGTCCTCTTCCTCCGGTCCGCCGGGCTGGGCGCCGTTTCCGATGCTCCAGCCGTTGGCGCCGTTGTAGCCCTCGTGCCACCAGCCGTCGGCGACGCTCAGGTGGGGCACCCCGTTCAGTGAGGCCTTCATGCCGCTGGTGCCGCAGGCTTCCTGAAGGCGGCGCGGGTTGTTGAGCCACACGTCCACCCCGGCCACCAGGTAGTGGGCCATGTGCATGTCGTGATCGCTGACGAAGGCGATCTTGCCCTGGAAATCGCGGTCGGCGGCCGAGGTGCAAACCCCGTGGAGCGACCATTTCGACGGCGAATCGGCGGGATGCGACTTGCCCGCGAAGATGATCTGGACCGGGTGCCAGGGATTGCCCACGATGCGCTTCAGGCGCTCCACGTCCTGGAAGATCAGGGCCGGCCTCTTGTAGCCGGCGAAGCGCCGGACGAACCCGATGGTCAGTATCTCCGGATGCAGCAGGGCGCCCATGGCCACCACCTGCTGGGCTTCCATGGCGCGGCTGGACCATCCTCTCTGGGCCAGCTCCAGGATGAAGTTGACCAGCTTCATCTTCAGCCTGCTGCGCACCCTCCACAGCTCCTCGTCCGGTATGTCGGCGACGCGGGCCCAGAGATCGGGGTCATCATGCCGGTCCATCCAGTCCGGAGCCAGGTACCTCTGGAACAGCCGGTTCATTTCCGGGTCGATCCAGGTGGGCACGTGGATGCCGTTGGTCACGTGGACTATAGGCACGTCCTCTTCCCTTCTCACCTGCGGCCAGTACCCCTGCCACATCTTGCGGGCCACCACGCCGTGAAGCCGGCTCACCGCGTTGCAGTGGCCGCTGGTGGCCAGGGCCAGGGCCGTCATGTTGAAGCCGCCGTCCTGGTGGTGGGACTTGCCCAGCCTGAGAACGGAATCGCGGTCGATGCCCAGCTGAGTGTAGTAGTCCGAAAGGTACCGGTCTATCGATTCGATGGAGAAGACGTCATGGCCGGCCGGCACCGGTGTGTGAGTAGTGAAGATGGTCGTTGACCGCACCTCTCGGAGCGCCCGGTCGAAGTCCGTGCCCGCGGCCACCATTTCCTTCAGACGCTCCAGCATCATGAAGGCGGTGTGCCCCTCGTTGGCGTGCCAGAGCGCCGGCCGCACCCCCAGCGCCCTCAGGATCCGCACGCCGCCGGTGCCCAGGACGACTTCCTGCTGGATGCGCACCTCGCGGTCGGCGATGTAGAGACGGGCCGACAGGTCGCGGTCGTAGGGGGAGTTGTCTTCCACGTTGGTGTCGATCAGATATAGAGTGGTGGCTCCGACCCGGACCTGCCAGGCGGCCAGGAACAGCCGCCGGTCGCCCAGGTGAACGCTGGTCAGGGTCCTCTTGCCGTCAGGGGAGAACACGGGCAGGAGGGGCGCCTGCTCGAAGTCCAGACGCGAGTACACCTCTTCCTGCCACCCGTCTATGGAGATGCGCTGCCGGAAGTAGCCCTGCGGATACATGAGCCCCACGCCGACCATGGGCAGCCCCAGGTCGCTGGCTTCCTTGCAGATGTCGCCGGCCAGGATACCCAGGCCGCCGGCATACAGGGGCAGCGAGCTGTGAATGGCGAACTCGGCGGAGAAATAGGCCACGGGACCGCTGAGCGCCCCGGGGTGACGGCTGGCGAACCACGAGTCCCTGCGGGCTATGTCCGCGTCGAAGCGGGCCATCACCGAGTCGTACAGGGCGAGGAAGGCCGGGTCTGTGCTGGCGGCCTTCAGCCTGTCGGGATCGACTTCGCGCAGTATCCTGACCGGGTTGTGCCCGCTGAACTTCCACATGCCGTAGTCCAGCATGCGGAAGAGGTCCCGCCCCTCGGGATGCCAGCTCCACCACAGGTTGTAGGTAAGCTCGGCCAGCCTCTCGATACGCCGGGGTAGCTTGGTGAATGACGGATCAATGGCCATGAAGCCTGCTCCTTCGAAGCTCACAGAGTTGGGCGGCGGAGGCCGGCGCACCCGGACCGACGTTGAAGGAGCGTGAGTTGCGGGAGAGGTGCAGCGCGTCGCCGGGGCCGCGCTCCTCAGCCCGGGCACGCTGAAACGAGACCGGGCGTCCTGTCGACGCCCGACCGGCTGATCCCAGCCCCCTCCACTCAACCCCCTGATCCGGCTGGTTGACGGAGTCTCTCTCCACAGTCAAACAGTATAGCATTTGCGTTCCCGGCAAACACAGATGGAAACTGGCAGGTCACGGTGGTTATTGCCGGTCAGCGCCCAGCCTACATCAGGCCGGTCACAACGGCGTACCGCGGAGTGAGGAGGAATTCTCAAGTTCCTCTCAAGCGCGGCGGGGGCCGCTCCCGGAGACGGTGCAGGTGGCCCGTCCGCCGATCGCTGCGCCCGGGAAGGATGAGGCCCACCCTGCCTGTTGCGGCCAGGGTGGGCCATTTTCGCGGGCTCCACCGTGATGAAGTGTCGTGCTATCCCGTCTTGAGCTCAGAGGTGCAGTGCGGGCAGCGGGTGGCCTTGATGGGGATCGCGGACAGGCAGAAGGGGCAGTCCTTCGTCGTCGCGACGGCCTCGGTCGGCTTCTCTGCCGCTCGGCGCATCCTGTTTACCATGCGGATCAGCATGAAGATAACGAAGGCCACGATGAGGAAGGTGATGACGTAGTTGATGAAATTGCCGTAGTTCATGGTCACCGCGCCGGCCGCCTGCGCTTCCGCCAGAGTGGCATAGCCTTCCGCGGGGTCCAGGGGCGGCGTCGCCCCATCCCTCATGGTCCAGAAGAGGTTGGTGAAATCCGCCTTGAAGATGAGGCCGATGACCGGGGTGATGATGTCCTTCACCAGGGAGTTGACGATGGCGCTGAAGGCGGCACCGATGATGATGCCCACCGCCATGTCCATGACGTTCCCGCGCATGATGAACTCTTTGAACTCTTTGAGCACCAGCGATTCCCTCCTTTCGTATTTGGGCCTGTGGGATCAGGGCGCTGCCTCGCCCCGCGACTGTGCATAAAGTATACAGTATGTGACGGTCGACGAAAACAGCGGCCGCCCCGGCTGGCTTTCGGCAGCCGTCACGCCCGAAGGCCGCAGTGATACAATTGGCGCATGTCCCGGCTGTACAAGACGGAGGGCGTGGTGCTGAAGCGCCTCTACACCGGGGAGGCGGACGCCATCCTCACCTTCTGCACGCCCGAGCGGGGGAAGCTGCGGGCCATCGCCCGGGGAGTGCGGCGGCCCCGGAGCCGGCTGGCGGGCCACCTGGAGCCGCTGACCCGCTGCACGCTGATGCTGGCCGAGGGCCGAAGCTTCGATATCGTGTCGGGGTGCGAAACCCTGGACTCCTTCCCGGCCCTGAGGTCCGATCTCTGGCTCCTCTCCTGCGGCCTGTACGCGGCCGAGCTGGCGGACCGGCTCAGCGCCGAGGGCGCGGAGAACCGGATCCTGTTCCGCCTGCTGGTGAGCGCCCTGGATTCCATCGACAGGGGGGTTGATCCCGCCCTCGTCCTGCGGTACTTCGAGTTCCACTCCCTGGCCTGCTCCGGGTACCTGCCCGAGCTGTGGGAGTGCGCCCTGTGTCACCGTCAGCTGGAGGCCACCACCAACTACTTCAGCCCGGCGGCCGCGGGCCTGCTGTGTCCGGACTGCCGGGGCAAAGAGGGGATAGACCGGCCCGCGTCGGTGGACGCCGTGAAGGTGCTGCGTTACCTGGCCCGCCATGAGGGCCCGGACGTAGCCAGATTGAGACTCCGCCCGGCCCTGGCCAGGGAGATCGAGGACCTGATGCAGGGCTATGTGACCTACGTGCTGGACCGGGAGGTTTCCTCCGCCAGGTGGCTGCGCGAGCTGCGGAGCGAATACCGGGCGCGCCCTGCCGACACCGGGCGCGCAGGCGCCGATAAGGAGCCGCAGGAGACAGAATGAGCGAGGCTGAGGGGCTAGATCGGGCAGGCCAGGCGCATGGTGCGTGAACTGGCTGGGTGTCCAGGCTAGACTCGCCGCGCGGCGCCCGTTTCCTTGGCCAGGCGGGACAGGATCTGGTTCTCGGCGGCCTCCAGCTCCTCTTCCGTCAGCGTGCGGGCATCCGACTGGCAGGCTACCCGGAAGGCCACCGACTTCTTGCCGGCCGGCACCTGCTTGCCGGAGTAGAGGTCGAAGAGGTACACGTGGCTCACCAGCGGTACTCCCCGGACGATTTCCAGCATCTTGCTGGCGGGCACTTGCACGTCCACCAGGACCGCGATGTCCCTGACGGACCGGGGGAAGCGGGAGAGCGGCCGGAACCCCCTCTTCTCGCTCACGGACGAAGCCAGCCGCTCGACATCGAGCTCGAATATGGCCACCGGCTGGGGCAGAAGGTCGAAGCTCTCAGCAACCCCGGGGTGCAGCTCCCCTATCAGGCCCACGACGGTCTGGCCGACCAGGACCCTGGCTGACCGCCCCGGGAGGAGCTTCTCTTCGCCGCCGGCCTGGTACTCGGCCTCTATGCCCAGCCTGGCGAGCACGGCCTCCACGGTCCCCTTGGCATCGAAGAAGTCCGACTGGCCCTTCTCTCCCAGCCATGACAGCGCCCCGCGGGGCCCGCTGATCACGCCGGCGAGCACCTCCCGCTCCTCGGGCAGGTCGTTGCCCCGGCCCAGGAAGACCCGGCCGATCTCGAAGAGCCTGATGCCGCCGTCCTCGTATTTCTGGTTGGCGGCGAGGATGGACAGCAGGCCGGGACGGAGGCTGGTGCGCATGTACTCCAGCTCCGTGCTCAGGGGATTGGCTACCCGGATGGCATGGGCCGCCTCCGCGCTGGCCGCCCTGGCCAGCTTCGCCTGGCTGGTGAGAGAGTACGTGATGATCTCCTGGAGCCCGGCGGCCACCATGAGGTCGCGCAGCTGCTCCCGGAAGGCCAGCCCGGTTTCGGGCAGCTGGCGGGGCAACTCGCTGCTGAGCATAGTGGTCGGTATGGCGTCGTAGCCCATGATGCGGGCCACCTCTTCGGCCAGGTCGGCCGGCTCGCGGACGTCCAGGCGCCAGTAGGGCACGGTGACCGCGGTCTCCTCCGCGCCGGCCGCGGCGCAGTCGAAAGCCAGGGAGGTGAGGACACTGATGATTTTGTCCTGGCCCACGTCGAGGCCCAGCAGCCGCTCGACCGAGGAGGTGCGCAGGCGGACGACGCGAGCCTGGGACGGTTCGGGATAGGCGTCGGCAAATCCGACGGCGGCCGTCCCGCCGGCGATCTGCAGCATGAGCTGGGTGGCTCTGCGCAGGGCAGGCACCGTCAGCTCGGGGGCGAGGCCCCTCTCGAACCGCATCGAGGCCTCGCTGCGCAGCTTCAGTCCGGACGACGTCCGGCGGATGCTGACCTGGTTGAAATTGGCCGACTCCAGCAGGACCGAGGTCGTCGCCTCCGTCACTTCGCTGTCCGCGCCCCCCATGACGCCGGCGATGGCCACCGGGACGGACTGGTCGGCTATGACCAGCATGTCCGGACGCAGATCCCGGACCACGCCGTCCAGGCTGGTCAGCTTCTCGCCCGGGCGGGCCCGGCGGACCACGATCGTGGCCCCGCCGATCTTGTGGAAGTCAAAGGAGTGGAGCGGCTGTCCGTATTCCAGCATCACGTAGTTGGTGATGTCCACGATGTTGTTGATCGGCCGCATGCCGCAGGCGGCCAGCCTCTGCTGCATCCAGGCCGGTGATGGTCCGATCTTGATCCCTTCGACCAGGCTGGCGCAGTAACGCCGGCAAAGGTCGGGGTCGGCGATCTCCACCCGGACGAGGCCGCCTATCTGGGGTCCGGTCTCCTCGTAGACCGGAGGGGGGACGTGCATCTCGTGTCCCGTCAGGGCCGCCGCCTCCCTGGCCACTCCCAGGACACACAGGCAGTCGGGCCGGTTGGGCGTGACCTCCAGGTCCAGGACGGAATCTCCCAGGTACTCGGCCAGAGGGACGCCCAGCGGGGCGTCGGCCGGCAGCACCAGGACGCCTTCGTGGCTGTCGGATATGCCCAGCTCCTTCTCGGAGCAGGCCATGCCCTCCGAGGCCACGCCGCGGATCTTGGCCGGTTTGAGCCTGGCCTTCTTGCCGGAGTGCCCGTCGATCAGCTCGGCTCCCACCTGGGCGAAGGGCACCTTGTCGCCGACGCGGACGTTAGGGGCCCCGCATACCACCTTCGACTGACCCTGGCCGAAGTCGATGGTAGCCAGGCGCAGCCGGTCGGCATTGGGGTGGGGCTCGAGGGCCACGATCTGGCCCACCATGATGCTGTCCCAGGACCCGCCCGTGGTCTCGGTGACGCCGGTTTCGAGGCCGGCCATGGTCAGGCGCTCGGCGATCTCCTTCGCGCTCACGGAGACGCTTGCACACTCCCGCAGCCAGCTGAATGGAACCTTCATCTCTCCTGACCCTGCTAGAACTGCCTCAAGAAACGCAGATCGTTACTGTAGAAATGCCGGATAT